>DAOUZA010000043.1 GCA_030665785.1 Dehalococcoidia bacterium | reverse complement strand
TTTGATATATCCCTCTGCGCTCCGCTTGTCCCAAAATTGTAAAGAGACATTGTTGTAGTTCCTGAAGCTATTACTTTCACCGTACCAAAGGGAACTTGGCTGCTTACCCAGACTTCGCCCCCTGGTACATCAAATATAGCCGCAGTAACCGTTCCCCCAGTTCCGGGAATTGTGTATGTCCCATAGGATATATCTGGAAGGCTTGGATTGTATTGGCTGGGTGTCTCGGTCTCTGGAGGTTCATAAGGGCTTTGACCAATATCCATACATATCACTTGGCCTCCCGTCTTCATCACATACTTCACCAGCTGGTGAGTGGCAGCATCAGTCCACATTTGCACGATAGTCTCTCCTTGTTGTGGCATAGCCATAGTCATTTCAAATCCAATGCAGGTCTTTCCATCAACTGTGTCTTGTCCTATATGCTCCATTTTTTGGTGAAAATCTTCGCCTTCACCAGCCATGACATAGTCAACCCACTGCCCTTCTGTTGGTAATATAAACCCGGTATACTCGGATGGAGCACCGTCACCTCCACTTGGAAGCGTTCCACCCTCTCCAGCTCCTCCCTCACCACCTCCACCTGGACCACAAGCTGGCAATAAAGTTATCGCCAGTAAAAGAGCGATTACTATACCAAATACTCTTCTCATCCTTGCAACCTCCTTACAAAAAAACTAACCAGCGATGTTGAAGCCGTTAAGAAACTTTGCTAGCTTGCCTCTCAGCCCAGTCGCCTACCAAGGGCACCTTCCACATCTTACCGCTATACGCTAGAACCATAAGGGCAATCCATAGACCAACAGTTAAGAGCCAGACAATGATGCCAACGACGTGTGCAAATTGCCACAGCCCAAATGAAAAGGTAGACAGTGCAATAGCACCAAGGATAGATATGATAATCTGAACCATAGTCAATATCCCGAAGGTCATAATGGATTGCCAGGCATGGAATTTCACAAATGTGCTCTTCTTCTCAATCACCAGGAAAATTATGCCTGTTATCCAGCCAGCCACATAACAAAGAAGCCCCGCTATGTTGGGCTGCAAGCCAATGCTGGTCTCAGCTGGCGGCGTAGCTGGAGTTTCACTTCCTCCAGCGGGAGGAGCAAGCTCAGCACCACACTTTGTGCAAAACTTAGCCCCTTCGGGATTCTCAGTGCCACATTTTGGACAAAACATTTCCACCTCCTACCTACCGTATAATGCGACATAAGTTACAGCGGTGTCAATAAGTTATGTTCGTTCATATGCTTGGTGACACATTGCCCCAGGTGATACAATTCCCAAAGTTATATGGAAAAGCAGGATATTCTTAAGTTGAAGCCCATCGGGGTAATTCATTCCCCCTATCATGCCGGGCAGACACCATATCAGGGGTGTGGTCGGGAGGAAATCGGTGAGGTGGAGGTGTTCGAACAGTTTGCAGAAGGTTTAACGGACATAGAAGGATTTTCCCACATTGTCTTGATATACTGGCTCCACAAATCTAAGGGATATTCCCTTATGGTCAGAACCCCCTGGGATACAAAGCCACACGGGCTTTTCACCACAAGGTCGCCAAACAGGCCTTGTCCGTTGGGGTTATCGGTGGTGAGGCTGGTAGCAAGGGAAAAGAATATCTTGAAGGTAAAAGACCTTGATGCCATAGATGGCACCCCCCTTCTGGATATCAAGCCTTACGTTCCCACTATAGATAAAAAGAGCGATATCAAAATTGGATGGCTTGAAAAGAAGCGAGGATAAAAATAGAGGAAAAGAATAGCAATAAAGGAGGTGACAAAGGAACTATATATTATAGAAATTAAAAGCTATTGCTACTTCCTTGTTTGTAACAATTTTTACGGCTATTGCTGGTACAGTGGTCTACTGGAAGACGGGTAATTTAATTTGGTTACCGGCATTGTGTGTTCTTACCGGCTCAATGATAGGGGCAAGAATAGGAAGCAGGTTTTCGTTAAAAACGAAGAGTGCTCATTTGCAAGTGGGATTGGCAATACTGGTTATAGGCCTTGCTTTTACAGTGCTCTGCAAGGCATTGTAATTAAGAAGTGATATTGCCATCCTCAGCTTGACTCTGGATAGCCAAACTGAAACCAAATCATATAAAACGGATTTCTGTTACTATTAGCCTTGTTGTTGAGAATGTGATACCAGGATGAGAACATACTTAGATTGCATACCTTGTTTCTTTGAGCAAGCTCTTAAAGCAGCAAGACTTGCCGGTGCAGATGAGAATGTCCAAAAAAGAATACTGGATAGTTTAGCTGCAGAAGTGCCTGATTTCCCTGTATCGAGTTCCCCACCTGACATGGGAAGAATAGTTTATAGACTTGTTAGAGAAATTACTGGCAAGGAGGATCCTTTCAAAGGAATAAAGGATGAATACAATAAAATAGCCTTAAATATCTATCCTGATTTGAAAGAGAAAGTAGCTCACTCCAAAGATAGATTACTAGCAGCTATAAGGCTGGCTCTCGCTGGTAATGTGATTGACTTTGGAGTGGACAAACCCTTTGATCTCGAAAGGGAAATAAAGGATGCATTTAAGAGAGACTTTGCTGTCTTTGATTATCAAGAATTCAAGGAGATTCTGGAAGATACAAAGCAGATTCTCTATTTAGCGGATAATGCCGGAGAGGTAGTATTTGACCGTATATTAATTCAAGAATTAAATAGAGAAGTTATCTATGTTGTGAGAGATAAGCCTGTAATTAATGATGCCTTAATAGAGGATGCTAAATTTTGTGGCATAGATAAGATAGCCAGAGTTATTTCCAATGGGTCAGATGCCCCAGGGACAATCTTAAGTTTATGCTCGAAAGAATTTTTAAGCCTTTATGAAACAGCAGAGCTAATTATCAGCAAAGGACAGGGAAATTTTGAAGGATTAGCGGGAGAAAATAACACACCTATTTTCTTCTTATTTAAAGTAAAATGCCCTGTCATCGGTAATGATATTGGATGCCAGATTGGTGATATTATTCTAAAATACAATCGCAAGTAAAAAGGAAGGTTATTTTCATCCTTATTACACCAGAATAAGACGAATTTGAAGGCTTGTCTCGGGGAAGATTTTTGCAGAGCTATTTGAGCTATTTACTCATATTGTTAGCCACCGGCGTAGGTGTTGGCTTTGCCACTGGATTACTTGGGGTTGGCGGTGCGTTTATCACTGTGCCGGTTATCTATTGGCTAGTTGCGGATATGGGCGTTTCCCCCGATATGGCGATAAAAATAGCCTTTGGGACGAATTTGCTGGTAATTCTGCCCACGGTGATAAGCGGTGCTTTAGGACATAACAGGAGGGGGGCAGTCCGCTGGAAGGTGGCTCTGGGGTTGGGTTTGTGTGGTTTAGCGGGAGCTTTGGTTGGGGCTACTCTGGCGGCTCATCTTCCTGGTGAAGCTTTGAAAATTGTCTTTGGAGGGTTAGTCCTGGCTGCTGCCCTCTGGATGGGTTTAGAGGCAACGCTGAACTTGACCAGGGAGAGGGGAGAGCCACGGGAGAATTTGCTTCTTCTCGCCCCCTGTGGTTTCGCTATAGGCGTGCTAAGTGGGCTAACCAGCCTCGGCGGTGGCTTGATGATAGTTCCTATGCTGGTATTGGCATTTGCTTTTCCCATGCATATAGCGGTAGGAACATCTGCCGCCTCAATAATATTTATCAGCCTTGGTGGTGTTATCGGCTATATAGTAAATGGACTTGGGATGCCTGCCCTTCTCCCTTATTCACTAGGATACGTAAATTTACCTATCTGGCTGTGTTTAGCCGCTACCAGTATTCCTATGGCGCAACTCGGGGCCAAAGCATCACATGCTCTGCCGGCAAAGCAGCTGAGATATGTCTTTATCGCTATCATGGTCTATGTTGGGCTGAAGATGCTCGGTGTGGTTTAGCTTCGACCTTCTCGCCAGGTCCAGTAATCAGCAAGTTTTTTGATGCAATTTGCTGCCATTGCAGGGTCTCTATAAACGGGTATCTTTGCTTTTATAAAGTCATCGAAGATATTTAAGGCAATCTCTTCCACGGCTGTGGCGGTTAAGAGGACGAATACAGGAATATTTGTCGAGTTTCTCGCCTCAATGATAGCGTTGGTCAACTTTTTAATTCTACCTTTCTCAGTAAGTTCGATGAGCTTTTCCCTATGGGCGTCTATACTTACTACAATCCCGTTTATGCTTCCCTCTTTGCTAATTGCTTTTAGGACATTTCTGACCATACCTGGTTTACTCCAGCTAGCAGCCATATCGAGGGGATTTCTGGTATTAACGCCAACTTCGGGCAGTATTGCTTCGATTCCCCTTTGTGTTTCAGCGGATAAAATTGGGATTCCCAGTCCCGTTGTAGAAAGGGTATCGGTATATTCCACGCTTTGCCCCCCGCTTATGCTGAGAATACCAAGGTTGTATCCCTTTAAGCTTTCGAGGGCGAACGTCATTGTGGTATAAATCAAATCAAGGAAACCCTCTGCCTTTACCACCTTGCTCTGTTTCATCGCTGCTTCCCAGATATTCGTTGCACCGGTTAAGTTACCTGTATGTGTCCCAGCAGCTCTGGTTCCTTCAGCAGTGTTACCAGCCTTCCACATTATCACCGGTTTTCTTCTGTTTGCCTCTTGAAGTGACTTGAGGAGCTTCCTGCCATCTTTAGCGCCCTCAACATACATGGCGATTAAATTTATTTCCTTATCATCTTTGAAAAAGTCGAGAAAGTCGGCAGGCTCGTAAAGCGCCGAGTTGCCGCAGCTGACCGCTTTTAAAATCTCCACGCCATATCTTCTTCCGGTGACGGTTGAGTTCTGGGCTAACCCTCCGCTCTGGGATATGAAGGCGACATTTCCTTCATGCAGGGTTAGATCCGCACCGATGAAATTCAACCCGATTCTAGAATTGTAGAGGCCCATGCAATTTGGACCGACTAGAATGATGCCGTATTTTTCGGCAATTTCCGCGGCTTTGGCTTCTAATAATCTCCCCTCCTCGGTTTGAATTTCCGAAAATCCGGAGGTAAAGATGCTCACAACTTTCACTCCCTTTTTGCCACAGTCCTCCAATACTTGAGGGACAATCCTGTTGGACACCATTACTATCGCATGGTCTATTTCATCTTCAATGTCAAGAAGGGAAGGATGAAGCTCTATGCCGAGGTCTTCATGTGGATGGGGATTGACTCCGTAAACTTTTCCCTGAAAATTAGAAAGGTTACGAATCCACCACGAAGTTTGGGGTGAGATTCCAATCAAGGCAATTGTTCTGGGGTAGAAAATATCGTTGGTAATAGGCTTCTTCACAATGTAGCTAGTCTCTTTCCAGTGTTACCTTTATTTCGTCTCCTATTCCTGTGTTGAGGAAGTCAGCGGCATTTCCATTTTTAAGCGATATCTCCAGGTAGCCGCTGCTGCCGATGATAGCCATCAGCTCCTCACCTTCAGCGTAGTAATCAGTTATACCCTGGATGAGACGCCCTGCAGCCTCAATAAGAATATCCTTGCCTGGCAGGTCAGACTTTTTGACGTTGGTAATCAAGTTGCCGAAGTGGTCAACATGTAAAACATTCCCCACTAGATTACCTTGATAGTCAACGAATGGCTTTGGGATAGGGAAAATTTGGAGTGAGGTTATTTTTCCTCCTAATTCGTAGGGTGATATGTCCAGGGACAGTGCCGCGGCGACAGGTGCGAAAATATCCCTTCCGTGGAATGTGGTGCTAACCGGATGTCTCCAGAAGTGTGGCTCAGTTATGGCTACGGCTTCGAGTCCCTTTATCAGGTTTACCGAATATTGGTCCTGGGAATATTGAACCGTTAAATCTTCATTTGAGGACAATTCATCGATCACATAGCTGAGGACACCGTTGTCCGGGGCAACAAACAAAGCTGAAGGCGTCTTCAAGACTACTCCGCGGCGCTCACTACCCACGCCAGGGTCAACAATGGCTACATGGACGGTTTTCTTGGGGAAATAGCGATAGGTGTAACCAAGGATGAAAGCAGCCTGGCGAATATTCTGGGGCTCAATGGAATGAGTAATGTCAACGATGTTAGCTTCAGGATTGATGCTCAAGATAACGCCCTTCATAACGGCAACATAGGCATCATCAACGCCAAAATCGGTGGTTAAGGTTATTATTGAGCTCACTTTAAGATTAAATTATGTGGGAGATTTAGCAATAAATACTGCCAGGACAATGAAGATAACAACTAGAACGATAGTAAGTCTCAGCAGGGTTTTTTCCAATCCTCGACGAGAACGGTAAACAGAGTCAGCTTGTCCAAAAATGCCCCCGAAACCGCCACCATGTAGTTGGAAAAAGATAGTGATAATTAGAACTATAGATAGTGACATTTGAGCAACGCAAAGATAAGTAGGCAATTTACCCTCCTCCTAACTCATGCACAAGAATTTCTCTTACCACTGCTGGGTTAGCTGTTCCTCTGGTAGCTTTCATTATCTGTCCGGTAAGGAAAGTCAACGCTTGCTGTTTGCCAGCCTTATAGTCTGCCACCGCTTTAGCATTGTTAGCAAGCACTTGTTTCACTATTCCGTTTAGCTCAGTAGCATCGCTGAGCTGACTTAGCTTTCCTTTAGCGACGATGTCACTGGCTTTCTTTCCAGTATAAAACATTTTTTCAAACACTGCTTTGGCAGTGGGTCCGCTGATGGTTCCCTTATCCACTAGATTGAGCAACTCTACCAGCAGGCCTGGGCTTATCCTGGTATTTTCAATATCACTATCGGTGGCATTAAGCAACCGACTGAAGTCGCCTAACAGCCAGTTGCTTATTATTTTTGCCTTGTCAGGGCTTGTTAACTTCAAGCAATTTTCGAAGTAATCAGCCATTGCCCTGGAACTGGTTAAGATACTAGCGTCGTATAAAGGCAAGCCATATTGAGCCATAAGCCGCTCTTTTCTAGCTTCAGGCAATTCAGGCAACCTTGCTTTAATTTCCTCTATCCATGCTCTATCGAAAAATAAGGGTGGCAGGTCGGGTTCGGGAAAATAGCGGTAATCATCAGCGTATTCTTTGCTTCTTTGGCTAACGGTAACCTCTTTTTCATCCATCCAGCCTCTTGTTTCCTGGACCAGCGTGCCTCCTTCCTCAAGGACCTTTCTCTGCCTTTTCGATTCATATTTCAGGGCTTGATACACTGCCTTAAAGCTATTCATGTTCTTAACCTCAACCTTAGACAGCAATTCCTTGCTGCCTGCAGGTCGAATGCTTATATTAGCATCACATCTGAAACTGCCATCCTCCATATTACCTGTAGATACTCCTAAATAGCGGAGGATAGTGCGTAATTTGATAAGGTAATCTCGCGCCTCTTCAGCAGAGCTGATTTCGGGCTCGCTGACAGTCTCCATCAGGGGAATTCCAGAGCGATTGACATCTACCAGACTATATTCTCCTCTATGCAACAGTTTAGCCACATCTTCTTCAAGGTGGACTCGGGTGATATTGATTTTTTTCTGGTGTCCATTGCTGTTAATAGCCAGGCAACCCCCTTTCCCGATAGGAGCGTCGTATTGGGAGATTTGATAATTTTTCATCATATCAGGATAGAAGTAGTTCTTACGGTCGAATTTGGTGTATTCAGGAATGGTGCATTCTAGAGCCAGGGCGGTCATTATGGTGTATTCCACCGCCTTCTTATTGATAACGGGAAGTGTGCCAGGCATGCCCAGGCAAATGGGGCAAACATGAGTGTTGGGTGGAGCATTAACATAATCAGTGCTGCAGGAACAGAACATCTTGCTCCTGGTTAATAATTGAGCATGAACCTCCAGACCGATGACTGTCTCGTAATTCATAAAGCCAGTGTAGTATAGCAACCCGTCTCAGTGGTAGCAAATATCCCCTCCCTTCGAAGGAGAAGAATATAGTTCCCCACTGTCATTGCGAGGCACACTCCCCTCTGTCATTGCGAGGCACAAAGTGCCGAAGCAATCTCACACCCTTGGGATTGCCACGCCGGAGCCTGCCCTGAGCGGCGAGATTCTTCGCTATGCTCAGAATGACAGTAAGTGAAGGGGCTCGCAATGACAATAAAAAAGGGCGTAATGACCGGTAGGTCATTGCTTCTTGGCATAGACATATGAGTTAAAATAAGTATTGTGGAGCGGATTATCGAGCTGCTGGAGAGGGAATATGGAAGGCTGGAGTGGCGTCCTGACAGGAAGCCGCTTGCTGGCTTGGTGCGCACCATACTTTCCCAAAATACCTCGGATACAAATTCAAGGAGTGCTTTCAATATGCTGATGTCTACCTTTGGTAGTTGGGAGACTATCGCCTCTGCTCCTATACAGGAAATTGCCTATGCTATCAGGGTAGGGGGTTTATCTAGAATCAAGGCGGTGAGGATAAAGAAAATACTTAATCAAATCAGGGATAAGCAGGGCGATATTAGCCTTGATTTCCTTAGCTTACTGGATGCATCTGAGGCTAAGGATTATTTGTTGCGTTTACCCGGGGTAGGCGAAAAGACCGCCAATTGTGTATTGCTTTTTTCATTAGGCAAGCCTTGTCTTCCGGTGGACACGCACATTTTTCGGGTAGCCAAACGCTTAGGGTTGATTGACACTAGAACGTCCATAAAAGAGGCACATCGCCTGTTGCAACAGCAGGTTCCGCCATCGGAGGTTTATCAGTTTCATATCCATATGATAGAGCATGGCAGAAAGGTATGCCATGCTAGAAATCCCGAATGTGATAGATGTATATTGAGCAATGATTGCCCTAGCGCGCTCGTTTAGTTTCACAAAATTGATAATTCTTAACGGGTGATATATGGTGCTCTAGTTCAGGTAGGTAGGTGACACATTATATGGTTATAACACTAAGAAATACTTCCTTGTCATTGCGAGCGAAGCGTGGTAATCCTTATTCCGAGCGAAAGCGAGGAATCTCGCTTTGAGATTGCTTCGTCGTTAACACTCCTCGCAATGACAAGAGACGAGTTAGTGTCACTAATCATGTAAACAAGTATATGACTTGATTACAAATGGTATAATTTTTAACATGGTACAGATATTGCAGAGCAAGAATCTAGCC
>DAOUZA010000036.1 GCA_030665785.1 Dehalococcoidia bacterium | reverse complement strand
TTGAGTGGTATCATCAATGAATTGTAGAGGGCTTTTGACTAAGCAGGTGATAAAGGAAATAATGGGGTTTTCCTTGAGTTCCTCTTCTCCTCCCACTATTAATTTTGCCATATTTATCACATTATCCAGTTGCTCCAAACTGGTTAGCCCTGCCATCACATGCTTGGTGGTGTTATTTAAGGAGGCAAAGAATTTGTTAACATCCTTATTATCTTCTGTGATGTCTTCGTCCTGGATATTCACGGGACGAATGAAGGCATCCAGGCTTTCCAGATGCTCACATAGGTGAGCCGCTTGACAAAGGTCTAAAACAGTGCCACGCCGTGGGTGAAATTCGGGCACCAGAATCTCAATACCAGGGTTAGACTTCTTGACATAAGTTTGAAAATCGACATCAAGCCAGATATTTGTTTCCGAGCCGGAAACGAAGAATACCCTTGGTTCTTCACCATTCAGAAAAAGGCTGTTATCCTTGTTCCTGGCACCTAACTTGACTATTTTAGGTGCGCTACTGATGGCTTGTAGAACGAGTTTCTCTGGTATTCTTACTAACCAGCAAGGGTTATCGGCAGATGTTATTGGCGTAACTTCTGCGCCGTTGGCACGGAATATCTCTGATGCCTCGCAATTAAAAGATATTATGCCGGGGTCATTCAGAACCTGCATGGAAGCATGGTGAATTTGCTTGATTTGCTCTTCGGTCATCCTTTCATATGGAGAATGAACCAAAATTCCTTCTCTCGCCATTTTCAATAAATCCTAAACAATCTCAAAAACGCTCCACTTTCTTCAATTTCTAATATCTAAATTCAAATATCAAAACTTATTTTGTTTTGAATTTTGCTCATTAGTGCTTCTCCTGGTATAGTCCCATTCGGTATGCCTTTAAATATTTTTTGCAATGGACATCCTTCCCTAACAGCATTTCTCCCAGCCTAATGCTGCCTATAGTGCTGCTGTGCAGTGGATTCACAATTACTGAATCCAAGCCAGCATACATGAGCATTAACAGAAAGGCGTCGTTTATTATTGGTCGCTGTGGTAAGCCGTAGGAGATATTGCTCAAGCCCACAATGGTCTTAGCTTTAGGATGCCTTGTTTTAATCTGCTCTAAAGTCTTTAAAGTAACTCGCCCCTGTGTATTGTCTACCCCGATGGGTAGCACCAGAGGGTCGAAATATACTTTATCAGCGGGAATATTATAGCGGCTCAAACCTTCCAGAATTAGGTCACATGCCCTGATACGCTCCTCTACTCGTGATGGTATACCATTGTCATCCATGGCCAAGGCAATAACATCAACCTGATACTCAGCTACTAGAGGGCCTATAGCCTCCAATCTAGCCTTCTCAGCGTTGACTGAGTTAATCATTGCCACGCGATTGCTTCGCTCCGCTCGCAATGACACCCCTTGTTCTAATCCTGCCTCAATTACCTCAGGGTTGGCACTGTCCACGACTAGAGCCTTATCGCTGACTTTACAGATAATATCAATTAGCCATTTCATATCCTCAATTTCCTGCCCGGTAGACCCTTTACTCCCACCCACATTTACATCGAGGTAATCTGCATTCTGAGCGCAACGAAGAATCAACTCCTGAAGAAAAGTGCTGTTACGTGTTCTTATTGCTTCTGCTACCTTTCTGCTACTAGCGTTTATATTCTCACCAATGATTAACATATATCTACTATCAGCTTAATGCTGACTACTCCTCACATTATGCCGGGAATTTCGGTTAATACTCCGCTTCTCACGTAAGCGGGCAAGCTATACCCTGGTTTATCCAAAATTTGTTCCACTCGTCCCTTTGCCTTCTGAAATATATCCTTACTCCCTCGTTTTTCCCATTTCTCTCTGGATTTCCTATTACTTAAAGTAGGTGCATAGTGCTCTCTTCGCATGTAAGTTCTGGTATGTCGATTGGCAACAAAATGACCGCCGGGGCCTGCTTCTCTCAGTGCATCGAAAGCTAAGGTTTCATCATTTACCTCTATTCCCCGTACAGCACGCATCGTCATTCCCAATATCTCATTATCAATCACAAGTTTTTCATAGCTCATAGTGAGGGCAAATTCCATCAACCCGGCAGCATCATGGATGAAGTTGGCACCAGCCAGAGCACAAAGCAATGTTGTGATAGAAGATTCGTAGCCACACTGAGCATCGATGACATTGGAGTCGGTCATGCCCCCGGTAGCATAAAAGGGTAACTTATAGAATTGCGCCATCTGGGCGCCAGCAGCATTTAACAAGCCCATTTCGACAGAGCCTGTGATATACTTCATATCCCGCAAGTCTGTGCTGCTAGCCACAGAGCCATAGATAACCGGCGTACCTGGGTTAGCAAGCTGACTGATTATCACTCCAGCTAAAGAGTCAACAACCTGCACCACCAAGGTTCCAGCTAAGGTCACCGGAGAGGTAGCTCCACACAGAGGCTCGGCAGGGCATACTGCTGGAATTCCCGCTTTAGCTATAGCTACCAGCATATCACCATATAGAGAATCAATCTTAAAAGGGCTGATACTGCATGTTACCATCGATATGATGGGTCTCTCCCGAAGTCGATGTTTAGAGCCGATAATAAATTCAGCCATTTTTATGACTTGCTCTATACCTTCCAGCGTATAGACCCCACCCATAATATGTTTACTGGTATTATCCAGGCCGGCGAAGAAACGATTAACATCAACCTTCTCTACCGGCACATCAGTGGGATAAACAGGCAACATAAAGATATGAATATTTTCTAAATCATCTACTAGCTTGGCAAATTCCTTTAAGTCATTAAGTGTGGCTACCCTTTTATGTCCATTCTTTCTATCAATAACATTAAGGGCAGTGCCCCCGGTACCGGCATAGACTTTCGTGCCACCTAAGACTACGTTATGTTTCCTGTCCCTTGCGTACAAGGTGACTTCGGATGGAGTTTTGTTAACCAAATCCATAATCGTATCGCGAGGAATCGTTACGCGACAACTATCCTCATTCACCTGAGCATCAGTATGTTTGAATAAATCAAGAGCCTCCTTGGAATTTACCTCGATACCAACTTCCTCAAAAACCCTCATCGCTGTCTCATGGATTCTCTCTATGGATTCTTGTGATAAAGGCTTGTAACTACCGCCCTCTATTCTCTTCCCGGTCATTGGGCAAAATCCTCCCTCCGGGTGGGACAACTCTTCCTATTACAAAAACGACATGCCGAGAAGGTATTACAGGACTTCCCCATGCCCATAATGCCTGACATGGATTTGCGAGGTACCATTAAACACGTGTCGGTTAAATTAACCCCGATTGATTTACCATCAAGTCCCCCGAAGAGCTCCTTCTGCTGAGTAGTATCCCAATCGCAATAGCCAGGGCTATAACGCCAGCTCACTTTATCGCCATTTGCTGCAGCGATGCCTTTGATCATAATTTCAAGCCAAGCTGCTACTTTTTCTACTGCTACTGACCCCGCAGCATCCAACACTGATGCCTTGAGAATCAATCCCTCCTTTGTTAGTTGAGCAACTTCCTTCTCTAATGCTTCGCCTATAGTTACTACGAGTAGGGCAGCCTGGCTGCAACCAGAGAACATCCGGGCAAGCTTATGGGATGTAAAGAGTAGTCCATCCACCGAGATAGTAGAATTACCAACACTCGTTATAGGCTTAATCGTATAATAGGCCGCAGGCTTAATAAGTTCATATGCTTTGCGTATTTGACTATCTACTAGAGACAACACCTCTGACCGCGGACACTGTTCTCTTTCGTAGCCTAAGTAGCGGCGGATATCAACTTCATCTATCTCTGTTTCGATACCCTCTGGTATGATTTTAGTTAAACTAAACTTCATGACATCCTTCGACTTCATCGTTACGCATAAATTCCTTTCTCATAATAAAGCAACACATATATCTGTGAATGGGGAAAAACCCGCCACTTAAGTTTAGCCGAGACGATTTATAGAAGTTTAAGATATAGAGTGCAAGATATTATGAGTTGAATATACATGAAAGATTGCTAGATAGCATGCATTCCCGCTATGTGCATACCTGAATTCATCCCAAAAGTTCCCTCCTTTTAGTTCTAGATAATACGCCTACCGCTACTTCCCCAAAGCCAAGCTGGTATGACACATTAGTAGTGTCTTGATAATATTAACACACTGTAGCGTACCCTTGTCAAACAGCCGGAGAGTATTACATACCTCTCCACATTCCAGTGGAGCTTGATTCAGGTGGGTGGAGGTTCAAATCCTCTCACCCCGACTTCTTTCGGGATACGGGGGAATCTTCACCAGTTACCAAAATTTCTCAATTCGGGAAGAGAAGGCATATCTCCGAGAGCTACATGGGTTTAGTTAACCAGCTACCATTAGCAGCTTGAGACAAATCGGTGGCTTAGGCCTCGAATCTAAAGGACAATAAGAGGCTGAAGATTTCGAGGAAAGGTAGAACTAAGAGCCTGGATGCATCATGCTTATCAGTTCCCTTGAGTTCGTTTACATTCTCTTGATTTGCCTTGCTGGTGTTCTAAATTCCCCGCCCCTTAACCACCTTCGGCTTCCTTTTATATCTTTCCAAGTCTCGTGTAGTAATCTGGGAATTCGTTAAGATGAGCCAAAGCTATTTTTCGGTCATTATGGGGTCATCGTTGTTAACAGCTGTCTGTTATTATTCTTCTTTCTTCTTCAACAAGCTTTGCCCGTAAAAGGTTAGCATGCCATCAAGTTGCTTTGAAATTGTGATTGAGACGTTGACTTTTCCCATCATACAAGCGTAAAACATCCTGAAGCCTACTTTACACTCGCAGGAAGGCCAGCTTTGATAATATTGATGAAAGCTTCCACCAGCTTGGGGTCAAACTGCGTGCCAGCACCACGCCTGAGTTCTTCCAGAGCCTCCTCGCGAAAGAAGGTATGGTGGTAAGGACGAGCGGAAGTCATGGCATCAAAGGCATCAGCTATAGCCAGAATGCGAGCTTCCAGGGGGATACTTTCACCCTTAAGCCCTTCAGGATAACCGTTGCCATCCCACCTCTCATGGTGATATAAAATGCCACCCAGGCAAGAAACGAGACTAGGTACATTACCCACAATATTTGCTCCCAGGCGAGGGTGAAGCTTAATCTGGTACCAGTCCGCATCGCTTAACTCTCCATGCTTATTAAGTAGCTCATCAGGGATACCGATCTTGCCCACATCGTGGAGCAAAGCAGCCGTGCTTATCCTGGATACTGTCTCGGGAGGTAAGCTAAGCGCTTCAGCCAGAGCTACGGCGTAGGCATTAACCTTTCTGGAATGCCCATAAATATAGGGATTTCTGGTGTCCACCGCTGAGGCTAAAGCATAGACCACGCTCAGGCTTGTATGTCTAGCGTTCGCTCCTGCCTTTCCTACTGGTTCAGAGAGGATTTTGGAGGCACGATAAATACGATTGCCACCCGTTTCTTTGGCATGATAAAGAGCAGTGTCAGCTGCAGTAACAAGTTCATCTAACAACACACCATCAGAGGGATAGCTAGCCAAACCGATGCTACAGGTTACCCCAGCCTGTTCTGCCTCCATAGCATCGACAATCTGTTTCCGAGTTCGCTCAGCCACCACGCAAGCATCTTCATCCGTTGTCTCGGGTAGGACAACAATAAATTCGTCTCCACCATAGCGAAAAGGCTTATCAGCACTCCTGATAGAGTTCCTGATAATCCTCCCTATTTGATTTAGAAGTTTATCACCTGAGGGATGCCCGTATATATCGTTGTAAGCCTTAAAATTATCAAGGTCAAGCATGAATAAAGAGAACATGCCACCGTATCTGGAACACCGTGCCAGGTCATCTTTAAGCTGCTCTTCAAAATAGCGGCGATTGAATAAACCGGTTAGTTCGTCAATGCGGCTTCTCTGCTCAGCCCTAAGATATAGCTGAGAATTCTTGACCGGTGTAGCGATCTGCGAAGCTAAATGCTCCAGGAGGCGTATTTCTTCCTCACTGTAAGCATCGGGCTGGTAGCTACCTATGATTAAGCTACCAATGCCCTTGTCTTTGGCAATCAAAGGTAAGTGAACGATGGAGTGAATTCCTTCCTTGATATAACGCTCCGCGGTCCAAAACATCCTCTGTTCCGTCAGGTCAGCTTCATATAAGGTTTTCCTTTCCCTGCTTACCCACTCAGTAGTTGTCCCCTCAAGTGGTATTCGTTCTCCTGCCTGCCTCACTGGAGGTACCTCACCGGACAAAGCCACATTGTAAAGTTGGCCTTCCTCAATCAAGACAATTGCGGCATAGTCAACGCTAATAACTCTCTTCAGTTCTTTAACGAAGCTTTCAAATATATCTCGTATATTCATGTTGGAGGTGATGATTGCAGTCAGACGGTTAACGAGAGTTAATTCCTCATCCCGCTCTCGGATACGCTCATGGAAATATTGCTTTTCCATGCCTGCTGCTACACGAGCAGCAACAGACTTCATTAAATCAATATCCTCAACAGTATAAAGCTTGTTATTCTGTTTATTGCCTACGGCTAAGACAGCTACAAGCTCCCCTCTGTTTATTAAAGGAAGGAACATCTCCACATTTGCCGATTGAATCTGTTCCTTTTCATCCTGCCACATAGATTGAAATTGAGGGAGGGTAGCGAGCTCTCTATCAGTTAATATCTTGCCTTTCTGCCTGAGCCAGGTTATGATGGGACTATCCCTCCTTAATTTCAGCCCCTGCATAGGATTATTTTCCCTGAGAGGATAGTTAAATCGAACAGCAAAATCTCCTTCCCCGGCTTGAGGTAGGAACAAACAGGCTCTCTGACAGCCTACAGATTCAGAAAGGAGGGATAGAAGCTTATCGCCAAATTCTTTCAGAGTGGAAACATCGTATAGTTTGTGGGTAAAATCAAATAACCGCCGGCGATAACCATATCTTTCCCCGACGAGGGACTGCTCCATCCTGCTCCCCAGAGCACCAATCAGCCAGTAAAAGAACACAGCAACTAGAATTGCTATGCTGATACCAGCTATTATCGCGGGCCGGTTGATATCAAAGCCGACTAGCCTTTGCGCCAGAAGGAACAAACCCACATAAGCCCAAGCCCCAATAATACACACGCTCAGCCATATCAGCCCGCGCCGAAAGACGACCCTGACATCCAGCAAGTGATGCGCTATCACGGCGTAGGTTAAGATGCCAGCAGTGATAAGATTGCCGATATGAGCTACGGGGTATTCCCCTCCACGGGGAGCGGTAGAGCACAGAAGGAAAACTGCTAAGATGGCAATCGTACCAAATAAATAAGCAATCTGATTACGCTCTACTGAGTCAGGTGAGCCCCTGTACCTTTGCAGCAAAGAATGTATATCTTTAGCGCCTACGGTGAATAGGAAAAGTAAACCTATAACGATAATCCAGATACCATAGTCAACATTGATGCCGCTGGCAGTTACTTCAATGCCCCTTGGGATATAGCCCAATAGCGCCAGGGTAATGGCGCTTACTAAGAAAATATAAGCCAATGGTATTTTGATGCGTTGAGGTTGATAATAAGAAGAGACAAAGTAATGGAATTGGATTAGCATCCATATCATAATGCACAGAACAACTTCAGCGATAAGGATTTTATCTTGCATAAAGAAATCGCTACGGAAAAAGAGGTCACCCAGGCTCCACAGTATGACAGGAATCAGAAATAGGAAGAAAAACCTTTGCTTTCTATCCCAGGGCCGGTTAGCCAGCAAAATGACTAATACGGGAATATACGCAATAGTAGCAATTAGAGGAATTAAAGCATGACTGTTCATATAAGAATATTATTGATATAAACTGGGAAGCTGTCAATGAGGACTAAAGTAATGAGGACTAAAGTAATAACAAAAGGCGGGATAAATCCCACCACTACACAGTTAAGTTATGGTATCTGGTATAAGCCCTTATAAGTTTCCTCTTCCTTGAGGGGAGATGAGTAGGGAGACTGTACCCCCCACTAGGGGAAGGAGGATTATAAGGGTCGGGCTTATCCGCGACCCCGCGTGAGTAGGCCTAACTCAACGAGCAGCTACTCGCTCGGCTTCCCTCGACGGCACCGCCCCCACCTCAACCTTCGGTGCCCCTAGTAAGGAAAGGACTTCATCTGAAGGATTAATATGCGGCGGTTTCAGATGCCCTAGATCGGCGCCTTCAGCCTGCCGCTGAGCTATGTAGCTGGAAAAGGCACCCTGGGGAAGCAAAGTAATCTCAAGCGGTTTTAAGCCAAGCATCTCTTCCATATCACCCCACAGTTTATAAACCTGCCAATGATATTTGGCATCCAATCTTTCAAGCTGGTCACGCAGTGCTGCCGCCACGCCTTTCTCACCAGCCATATAGTCATCTTTAAGCTCGAGATAGATGTGTAAAGTTGCCTTATCATCAATCATTTCCTTGCGGGCTGTCCAATCCACATAGGAAATGCCACTGTTCTCAACTGCGTCCGAAATTACCTTTTCCGTCAACCGTCCGAAGCCAGAAATATCAATAAGGCCATCAATCCGTCTCTCAAATGCCATCTGCGGTATGTCAATGTTCAGCTTCTCATTTCGCCGTGAGGTAATCCTGATCATGTCGCCAATTCTATATCTGGTCAAAGCGCCTCCATGAAGGTTGGTAATGACTATCTCATAGTTCTCGCCAGCTTTCACCTCATCCAGCAAGATAGTTTTTGGCTTATAAGAATGGTCTAGCTGCCACTTGAACCATTCCTTTTCCGGAATGAATTCAAAGAAATTAAGGTTGGGAATAAAGGTCATCCCTTCATAATCCCAGGTCTGCGTAGCGTAGATACCCCCTTCAATGCCAACGTACACCTCGAGGGGCTCCCTCCCCCATAACTCTTTCACTCTTTTCTTGAAAATTGCTGCATCTGTGCCGCCACCTACAATTACCTTAAGCGACCATAAGTCTTTTGGCAGTATAGGACGATGAGCCAACTTGCTCTTAATCGATGCCCTCGTTACACGGAGCAATGCTGGAGGACGAGATAGCAGAAGACGAATATTTATCATTTCTGATTGCTGTTTAATCTGCTCTCCTGCGTAAACCAAGACGGAGGATATGCCACTGACACTGTCAATGCCTCCATGTAAAGCTTCCTCAACCCCAGCTTTTATTTTCTGTTGAAAAGACATTTCCTCTCCGTTAGAAGGCAAAAAAACATAGCCAGTCGCCTGTTGCACCAAGTAAGCGAGGAAACCCGAAGTATACTTTGGAGGTCCCACAGTGTAAAATGTCTTCGTATGTTCCTTAATCTGGGAAGTATCGCCACGACCACGGCAAGAAGCAAGAAGGGGAAGGGCGCCAGCAATCTTCTCATATTCACGAGAAAATACCTCGGACATCGGCACGGACTTAAGAGGATATTTACCAGGGTAGCCTGAAGTGTGCACCCATACGGCTGGCTTGGCTGGCAAGACATCCTCCCTTTGACCCAGAAGCTCAGGGAGATAATCAGTATAGGTAGTGAGCGGCACCTGTTCACGAAATTCCTCCACAGTGCCTGGCATGGTTCCGTGCATCAGCTTCCGACCCAGCTCACAGCTCTTCAATAGCTCAATCTGCTCCAGCAGCAGCCGCTTCTGTATGGTCATAAATTGCTCCAGACTGAGGTCAATAAAGCCACAGCACATCTGCCATAGCTCTTCCTTCCTCCCCTGCCGCAGTAAATCAATTGGTCTCGTCATAATACATCTCCCATATTTCTCCGTGTCATACTGTCTTCCCAGCGCCGTTCTCACCTAGCCGGGGCATATCAGCTATTATTTCAATATTAGACCGCCGATGATTCATCTACACGACCCTCTCTAGTACCATAGTACTATGACTATTTTACCATAGCGATGGCCGAAAATGTCAATTGAGTGTACTTGAGAGTGTTTATTAACCTCACCCCCTTTATCCCCCTCTCCTTCAAAGGAGAGGGGGAAGAGATTTATAGAGAGGGGTTTCACCCCTCTCTTACCTACACTCCCCCTTCCCTTGCTAAGGGAAGGGGGTCAGGGGGATAGGTTGCTAAACAATCTCTGTACTTGTTCATCTCTGAAAAAGCCGACCGTGTCAAGTTTCCCGAGCAGGTCACTTCCTATACATCTTCACGAGATGTCAAAGGCGAAGGGCTCAGGTGGCAGTCTGACCATGATTAAGCGGAGAGCTACCGTTTATTTTGTTCGAGGGCGGAGAGATAGGTTTCAGCAGCATGATAGGAACTACGCACCAGGGGAGCGGAAATAACGGAGGCGAAGCCCATTTCCTTTCCTATTTTTTGATATTCCTGGAACTCTTCAGGAGGAATGTATCTGATTACCTTGTGGTGAGATAGCGAAGGCTGCAAGTATTGACCTATGGTTAAAAGGTCGCAGCCAGCCCCTCTGAGGTCGGTCATTACCTCAACGACCTCCTGTCTGGTTTCGCCTAATCCTAACATGAACCCGGATTTGGTTATAAGATTACCCTTGAGCAGTTTAGCTTTCTGTATTAATTCTAGTGAGCGCTGGTAGTTCGCCCCGGGGCGGACCTCAGGGTAAAGACGGGGCACCGTTTCCACATTGTGGTTGAGAATAGCAGGTGAGGCGTCCATCACGGTCTGCAACGCTGGGAATGAGCCTTTAAAATCAGGGATTAGAACCTCGACGGGGATATTGGAATCATACTTGCGGATGGCATTGATAGTTTGAGCGAATTGGGAAGCACCGTCATCGGGGAGGTCGTCTCTGGTCACTGAAGTAATAACCACATAACGGAGCCCCAATTTATCCACTGCTGCCACGATATGCTGCGGCTCTTCAGAGTCAACAGGTTGAGGCTTTCCATGCTTTACTGCGCAGAAGGTGCAAT
>DAOUZA010000054.1 GCA_030665785.1 Dehalococcoidia bacterium | reverse complement strand
GCCGGTGATAATACAAACTATTTTCTTACCTGAGAAATTCTGCTTCTTTGCCATCTTGATGAGTCCCGCTACCGAGGCGGCTGACGCCGGTTCGCCGAAAACGCCTTCCTTGATTGCTAATAATCTATAAGCGTTCAAAATTTCATCGTCGGTCACCAAGTCTATAATGCCGCCAGATTCATCTCTTGCTGCCGTTGCTTTCTCCCAGCTGGCAGGGTTGCCAATGCGGATAGCAGTGGCGATAGTTTTAGGGTATTTAACCGGTTTGCCTTGAACTATGGGTGCGGCGCCAGCAGCTTGAAAGCCCATCATCTTTGGGGTATGGCTTGCCTTGCCAATGTGGTGGTATTCTTTGAATCCCTTCCAGTAAGCGGTTATGTTCCCGGCATTGCCCACAGGAATAAATAGATAATCTGGAGCATCCCCTAGATCATCGATGATTTCGAATGAAGCTGTTTTCTGACCTTCGATGCGATTTGGATTAAGCGAGTTAACCAGGGTAACGGGGTGTTTTTCGGTCAGGGAACGGACTATTTGCAGCGCTTGGTCGAAGTTGCCTCTTATGCCCACTATCTGGGCGCCGTAAACAATGGCTTGAGCTAGCTTTCCCATAGCTATTTTCCCTTTAGGGATGACAACGATAGTCCTCATTCCAAAGCGGGTTCCATAGGCAGTCGCTGAAGCACTGGTATTGCCGGTGGAAGCACAAATGATGGTGGAGCTGCCACTCTCTGCTGCCTTGGCTACGGCGACTACCATGCCACGGTCTTTAAATGAACCTGTGGGATTGCATCCCTCTAATTTAAAGTAGAGTTCCCCACATCCAAGTTCTTTCTCCAGATTTAGAGACTTTACTAGGGGAGTATCTCCCTCGCCAAGTGTGACTATGGGGGTGGCTGGGGTGACGGGCAACAGGCGGCGGTATCTGGCGAGAACGCCTTGTTTCATTCCTCAATCCTGATAAAGCTACTCACTTCATTTACCGTGGTCAACAAATTTAGTTGTTCAATGGCTTTCTGCACTGCGTTTTCCCTTGCCGGGTGGGTCATGATGACTATCTCGGCAGTCTGAGCTGCTCGGTTGCTCTCTTTCTGAATCACCGATGAAATGCTGATGGAATTATCCCCCAGGACCTTGGAGATTTGTGCTAAAACACCAGGGCGATCAGCCACATCTAGCCTGAAATAATAACGTGTCTCTACATCTGACATCGGCTTAAGGGTTAGCTCTTGATTTATCCCTGTTTCCGGGGTGGCAGTTATCCCCAGGCGATTGTTTCTAACTATGGTCAACACATCGGCAACAATGGCGCTGGCAGCTCGTATTCCTCCTGCTCCTTCCCCGTAGAAGAGCAATTTACCAGCCAGGTCGCCTTCTGCTTGAATGGCATTATAAACACCATTTACCTGGGCCAATTGGGACTCCTTGGGAAGAAAAACAGGGTGCACTCGAGCCTCGATAGTGTTGCCATATCGCTTAGCTATTGCGAGGAGCTTTATAACATAACCAAATTCTTCAGCGTAGAGGAAGTCTTGAACGGCAAGGTGGGAAATTCCTTCACAGTATATCTCTTGAGGGTCTAGTTTGGTGCGCAAAGCTAAGTTAGCCAGGATAACTAATTTGTAAGCTGTATCTCTCCCTTCGATATCGTTTGAAGGGTCGGACTCGGCGTAACCTAACTCCTGGGCTTGCTTTAACGCTATTGGGAAATCCAGTTTTTCCTGTGCCATTCTGGTCAAAATGTAATTGGTAGTGCCATTAAGGATGGCATAAATGGCTGAGATATCATTGGCGGCTAAGCCTTGCTGGAAGGAGGAAATAAGCGGTGTGCCGCTGCCCACGCTTGCTTCGTAGCGAAGTTCAACGTTGTGTTCCCTGGCCAGCGAAAATAATTCATAGCCATGTTTAGCAATCACCTCCTTATTGGCAGTAACTACATGCTTTCCATTGGTGAGGGCTTGCCCAATATATTCTGTGGCAGGATGTTCTCCTCCAATAACCTCGATGACTATGTCTATTTGGGGGTCAGTTAAAATTTCCTCGGCGTTACGGGTTAGTAATCCCGGTTCAAGCTCTACGGAGCGTTTTTCCAGCACCTTTTTTAATATTAGAGGCACTCCCAGTTGCTCTGCCAGGCTATCCTTCTTCTCCGTCAGAACATGAGCTACGCCACTGCCTACAACACCAAGACCTAACAGGCCGATATTTACCTCTCGCTTTGTCTGCATATTTACCTTCTTTTGATAACTTCCTCTGCAGCCCAGGACATTCTCGTGCCATCAAGTTTATTCTCAATAGTGCTATTTTCTCTTTGCAGTTGAAGCCATTCCCTGAAGCGTTTATTTTTTACCACTTCCTGAACCTCGTCGTCCAGTTCACGCTGCTGCTTATCCCAAACTTTGACTACCCAGCAGCCTCCTTTGGTTTGGACAGTTTCATCCTTGACTGGTTCGCTCACCTGACCTGTGGAGAGATGGAAAGCCATTTCATTGAAGGCGTCGCTAAAATCATTTGTCTCCTTTTCCTCTTCTTTGAGCCAGCCGAGTTCGCCCCCTTTATATTTGCTACTGTGCTGGGAGTAACTCTTGGCAAGCTCGCTAAAATCACTGCCTTCGTCTAGCTCACTCTTGATTTCCAGCGCCTCTTGCTCGCTGCTCAGCAACATGGCACTAACATTTATCCCTTTCTCGGGGTCTTCTTCATTAACCTTTATCAACCAGTAGCCAATATCCTTGCTGGTTGAATTATCGCAGATGGGCTGGCTTATTTCACCGGGGGTAAGATTGAAGGTCTCTGCGATAGTTTGAGGCATCAGTTCTTCAGGAAGCCAGCCTAAATTGCCATCATACTTTTTAGTCACGTTATCGTAAGAAAATTCCCTGACTAACTCGGTGAAGTTTCCACCTTTCTCAACTCGGCCTGTCACCTTATTAGCTACATCCTCGCTTTCCACGAACATTAGCTGGATACTTGCCTGCAGCATTTTGTCCTGCAATTGGGAATCAAAATATTCTGAGAGTTTTTCACTTAATAGCTGGGTTTCCACTATATCTCGATACACTTCATCCTTGGGGAAATTTTGCTCCCCGACCACTTCTTGTATCTCTTTTTCACTCACTGTTATATTGAGCTCTTTCGCTCCTTGCCTCATTAGTTCGGCATCTTCAATATATTGAGCAACTGCATAGGTGTAATTGTATATGTTATTCGGTTCTAATTCCCTGGTCTGGGCATCGAGCATATTTACATAATATTTCATATCAAAGGAAACATCGTTTACCGTAATCACTTTCTCATTGAAGGGCTTGATCTTATCAGCATAATATTCGTAGCTTACATAGCTGATAATGCCGACGAGGAAAGCAATGCTAGCGATTATTATTATGCGGCGAATACGGTTCTGCCGCTGCCATTTTGCCGCCTGGTGTTTTGTAGGGACTCGTACAGGTGTTACCTTCTTCTTGTTCTTGCCCAACAGTCACATCCTCGCTGATAATTGTTGCATTAGCTTTGTTATGATAACATATTGTTCTAGACAAGGCACGGCGGGGTGTAGCGCAGTCTGGTAGCGCACCTGAATGGGGTTCAGGTGGTCGGAGGTTCAAATCCTCTCACCCCGACCATAGATAGGGAAAATGGTGGTTAGACCACCTGAGTCACCTAAAAAGCTAAAGGTGGCTAAATAGGAGCTAGACCACCTGAGTCGGTAAAAAATAAGGCGGGTCCGCTCTCTTGGCCATGTTGCCCCTTGTCTTATAGTTTAAAGATTTGCCCTACCTGACAAAAAAATCTGGTCTGAAGGGGTCCCATCTACCCACTAGCCGATCGGACGTAGGCTGAGAGAACCTTTCCTTGAATATCCGATAGTAATATAGCTCCTCTATAGAGGATAATCTTGGGTTACTCTCTATTAGGTTGTGCTCAAAAAGTTCGCTGCTAGAAACATATCTCTCAGCTATTGTGCGCATAATCCCCGCTACACCTGAACCTTGTGCAAAAAACCTTTTTGTCTGGTAGATGATATGTTTGGGTAAACGATCATGGAATCCCTGCCGTAGAATCCACTTCCCAGCTTGTTCCGGACCATGAATCTTGCAATCTAGTGGTATCTTCAAGCAAAAATCAACTACCTTTGAGTCAAGAAAAGGTGTGCGAGCTTCTATGGAATAAGCCGCTGCCAGTCTGTCTAACCTTTGTAATGCTGTGTTATGGGCAATATTGATAAGCTTACCCATCACGCCGGCAACTTCCTCTTGATTCTTTGCTTGCCTAAACTGGCCATCATATCCTCCGAGAAATTCATCTGCTCCCTCACCGGTGAGAACACAATTGGTGTACTGGCTGGCAAACCGCGAGGCAAGGAAATTAGCTAATGCCCCATGAACACAACTTTCCTCAAAGCTCTCCATATGATAGATAGCTTGAGGCAGTATCTCGTTTATATCCCTTTCGGTGAAGATGTATACATTATGCTTCATACCCAGCCAATTGGTTACATCTTGAGCGAGCGGAAGGTCTTGCCCATCCTCCAGGCTTACCGTAAATGCCTCGATATCTGGCTTTATTTCTTTAGCAATGCAGGCTACAATGCTGCTATCTAACCCTCCACTTAAGAAAATCCCTCCTACAGCGTCGTCCTTCATCCGTCTTTCTACCGCCTCTTCCAGTAACTGGACAAGCACCTTCTTAGCCTGCTGGGGGCTTTCAAAATCGGGAGTTTTTACAGCCTCAGGGGCATATTTCTGGAACCCAAGCTCACAGGAGTAAACATAACCAGGCGGAAATTCTTTAACATCATCAACTATATCCAATAGCCCCTTTGCCTCAGAGGCAAAGCATAACTTCCCATCGCTATGCCCATAGTAGAGAGGTCTCACACCCACAGCGTCACGAGCCAGAATCAACTTGCCTCGGTCAGCTATAGCACAGGCAAAGTCTCCATCTAGCTTCTTGGCAAACTGGGAACCAAACTTGTCATAGAACTGCAGCAAATTCTCTGCATCAGTCGAGTTTGAATTCTCTGAATTATAGATGCGTCCATCGAGGACCACCGCACGCTTTTCAGCACATGTATGATGCGAGCCGTCCTTCGATTCTCCCCCCACATTCAGCTCGCAGCATGCTAAATTTAATTCTCCCACTTGCTGTATCCAGGTCTCATGCTGACCCCTATGCTTAATCCTCTCGATGATGTTATCTAACTCACCGTTGTCAGCACCTTGAATCCCAGCAATTCCGGCCATAATTACTCTCCTTTAATCAAAGTAACGCACTTGAGTTATAGTTTCGCTTTTTGAAAATTCTCAAGCACCTTGATAGCGTGAAAGCCGTCGGCGCAATAGGCATCCGCTTCTATCTCCTGAGCATACTCCTCAGAGACCGCCGCTCCTCCAATTAGAACCTTGACTTTGTCTCTAAGCCCATTTTCTTTCAGTGCTTCAATTGTCTCTCCCATAGCTACCATCGTAGTGGTCAATAGAGCGGAAAGCCCGAGGAAATCAGGCTTATATTCTCTGACAACCGCGACAATCTTCTCCGAAGAAACATCTATGCCCAAGTCATTTACCTCATAGCCTGTTCCCCTGAGCAAGATAGCCACGATATTTTTACCAATATCATGGATGTCTCCCTTCACCGTGGCTATAGCGAACTTCCCCTTAGTTGCAATGTCTGACTTTTCGAGATACGGTTTTAGAATATCCATAGCTCCACTCACTGCTTCGGCAGAGGCTAACATATCTGGGATAAAGTACTCCTTTGCCGCAAATTTATCTCCTACAATCTGCATCCCTGCAGTTAAGCCTTGCTCGATTGTTATATTTGGAGCGATATTATTTTCCAGCGCTAACTGTGTTAACTCCAGCACTCCGGGGGTCCCAACCATATTCCCGTCTATTCCTTCATCGTCCTTAGTCCTTCTACCCTGGATAACATTTTCCTTAAGCAGGGCAATTATGTCTTCCTTCATTGTGTCCTCCTTTGTTCATATACATCCAGCCGGGGCAATATTCCAGGTATCTTTTGGAATATTTTGCTAGTGGTAGCCGAATCTATATGTTCTACAGGTTGTGAGATAACTTGTTTCATCCTCTCGTAGGCCAGCAGTAACACTTTATCGGCCCCATCATCTGTCTCGAAGGGGTAAGGTAGCGAAAGTTGCTCGCTACGTAGCATATGGCGAATATAGTGAATATAAAGCTTCTGTGATGTCCCTATCACCTCTTTTATTTGTTTTAGAGAGGCATCTATCTCTGCCTGGTTAATTCGCGGAGGCCTTAGGAAGAACTTAATCATCTGGAAGTGGACATCATCCAAAACAGCCTGTAATGGACAGAAGGTAGCATTCCCAGCAAGCAGCCCATAAGCACAATGCAAATATTGCGGCCCGCTTAAGGTAATCGCAATATCTGAGAACAACCTCTCTATCGAGGACTGTATTCCGGGTATTTTTGCGTCGCAAACGCCTGCAGTAGAATAACAAGGCAACTTGTAGAAGCGCGCCATTTGGACGCAATCGATGTTATATTGACTGGATTCGGGAGCGCCGTAGGAATCGTTAAGGTTATCAAGCCGAGCTCTTACGGGCACGCTTCCATAAAGCACCGGTGTCCCCTTATTTACCAGTTGGCTTAGTGTTATGCCAGCCAAAACTTCAGCATTCAATTGGGCCACAATGCCATCCTCTTTAATAGGAGCTGTGGTTCCGCCCTGAGGCGAAATGGCGATTGCTACCGGTAGCCCTCTTCGAGAAATTTCAATCAAAGTTTGAGTGGTATCATCAATGAATTGTAGAGGGCTTTTGACTAAGCAGGTGATAAAGGAAATAATGGGGTTTTCCTTGAGTTCCTCTTCTCCTCCCACTATTAATTTTGCCATATTTATCACATTATCCAGTTGCTCCAAACT
>DAOUZA010000039.1 GCA_030665785.1 Dehalococcoidia bacterium | reverse complement strand
TTAAACTATTGAGAGCAGCGAAAAATTCTCTCATCATCACACTTACGGAATACATTCCCTTACGGGTCACATTTATTTCTCCATCTTCTTCTTGAACCAGGCCAAAGAGCTTGAGGAACAACAGTTCCTTCCTTAATTTTTTGTGTATGTCAGTGTCAAATCTGTGATAGAATTTCCTGTTGTCTAACCGCATTCCGAACAGTTTTGATAAGAGGTAATAATAAAGCAATTCATGCTGTGATAGTTTTCTCCACCGAATTATGGGCAATTTACCTTGCGTTAAAAGTTCCTCGTATCTATCCAGCGAGAAGGAGTTTACGTAGAAATTTCCATTAAGGAGGCTTACTGAGCCACACCCTATGCCGATATACTGGTCGAAATCGACTACGTATTCGTCTATTATCCTTTCTCCTTTAGAGAAACACCATGCTGTTGAAGGGTGGTAATCACCGCGGTAAACATCGTTCAAAATGATGTTATAAAAAGTCTCCTCATGAGATGTATCCACCCGATTAAATCTCCGCTCCAGAGCATTCTTCTTATGTGGAGAGGGCATAAGTGGGTAAAATGTAACCTGGTTCACAGCTAAGCTTTTTAGAATTTCTATATCAGCCTTGAATGTATCGATGGATTGGATAGGGAAGTTGAATATAAGGTCGAGGTTCAAAGTATCGAATTTATCATTGGCGATGGAAATCTTTTCCTTTATTTCTTCCCCGGTACAGAATGCCCTTCCCATGGATTTTAATATTTTGTCATCGAAGCTTTGCACTCCTATGGATAGCCTGTTGACCCCTGCCTCTTTTAGGAGGGTTACATTCCGTTCATCTACCTCCCGAGGTGTGGTTTCCACCGAGATTTGCTTTACTGTAAGCTTTTCCTTAAGGTAACTTATAAATCCGAGCAGTTCATCCATCATCACAGTGGGTGTTCCACCACCGAAGTAAAAGTTGGAGAATTCAAATCCCCTTTGAATATAAAGGTCAAGCTCCGTTCTTAGGTTCTTAAAGTATCTCCTTGCTTCATCTTCGCGAAATAGATATCTATTAAAGCAGCAATAAGGACAGATACTTTTGCAGAAGGGAATGTGGATGTAAAGCGAAATCTGTTCACCACTGTTTGTCCCCAGCCCTACGATTTGCGATTCATCAATTTTCTCACCGAGCTTTAGGAATTTTCTTCCTTCATAGCGAGTAATGAATCCCAGGAAATTTGAGAGCATGTTAACCAAAAACTGCGGCAAGGGTGTATGTTATATTGCCTGGAAGTAACCTACACCGACAATAATGGCGATTATAATGAAGATTATCGCCTCTGCCAGCATAAATCTTGACCTCTGAGTATAGGTGAAAGTATTAATTGCCCACAATACTGGTAAAATTATCCCGATGGTTATTATGCCTGGGTTGGGGATTTGGATTAGGGGGTAAATCAGGTCAACGCAAATTCCAGCGGCTATTGCCAGGCAAACAGCAGCAATGGCGTGTCTAGCATAAAGGGATTTTATGGGATAGCCAAACTTCTCTGTTAACCTCTCGGGCAGCAATAAACATATCCCTGAAGCTGCCAACCAGAAAGCTAGAAACCAAAGCACTCCGTTTAACATTTATCGTTACCTCCTTTTCCTTCTATTAAGAATGTTTAAACTATATGATATAATATCGCTTTGCTATGGCTATTGACAATTATCACTAACAATGTAATTATTTTTAGCCAATATGTGCATAGTAAGCCGATGTATGGTGGAGTTAACTTATGTCTGAAGTTGGCAAGAAAGTAAGGATAGCTGTTGATGCTATGGGGGGTGATTATGCTCCTGGTGAAATAGTCGAGGGAGCTGTTTACGCTGCGCAGAAAGGCGATATGGAGATTATCTTAACTGGTCCTCTGAGCATACTGGAAGGCGAATTAGCTAAATATAGCTCATCTAACGATTTACCCATCAGGTGTGTTGAAGCCAGTGAAGTCATTAAGGAGGGTGAATCGCCGGCTTTAGCAATTCGTCATAAACGCAATTCTTCTATAGTTGTGGCTACCAAGCTGGTGAAGGCAGGCGAGGCGGATGCAGTAGTCAGTGCTGGTTCTTCGGGAGCTACGGCTGTTAGTGCTATAGTGTATCTGGGCATGATTGAAGGATTGGAACGTCCGGCAATTGCTGCTCCTTTTAAAGGCTTGGGTCCTGACGTGATATTAGTGGACATCGGAGGAAATGTTGATTGTAAACCATATCAATTCTTATCATTTGCCATTGCTGGCTCTGTCTATGCTAGAAAGTTGCTCAATATTGCTGATCCCACAGTAGGTTTATTAAGTACCGGTGCGGAAGAGGGAAAGGGGAGTGAAGCAGTGCGTGAGGCTTACTCGCTTCTTGAAAATAGTGGATTGAATTTTATTGGCAATGTAGAAGGCAGCGATATCTTCAGTGGACGAGCCAATGTTATTGTCTGTGATGGCTTTGTGGGCAATGTTATTATTAAGTTTTATGAAAGTTTGGGGAATGCTGCGCTGGATTTTATAAGGCGAAAGCTGCGAAAGTACCCTCTGGCTGGGAGCATAGCTAAATTAGTGTTTAATAAGATTTTTCCGGTGACCAGGTTGGCTTACGAGGGAGAAGAGGAGGGTGGTGGTATTTTGTGGGGTATTGATGGAGTTGTCAGAATAACGCATGGAGCTTGTCGGGCTCCACACATGGCCCATGCCATAGCAAGCGCCAGGAATACCGTGAACGCTGATATTGTTGGTTCCTTAAAATCTGAATTAGCCAAACTCAGGGCAGAAAATAAATTATAAGGAGGTAATTTATGTCTATCGAGGAGCAAATAAAGGACATTGTGGCTGAGATTGTCCGTGTTGATAAGGGTATTATCCGCCGCGAGGGCACTTTCAAGGATATAAATGCTGATTCCCTGGATGTAGTGCAAGTACTACTTAGGACAGAGGAAACTTTTGATATCGAGATTCCTGATGAAGATGCTGAGCAATTTCAGAACTTTGGTGACTTTGTTGACTATGTAGAACACCACGTAGCGGAAAAAGAGAAAGCATGAATCAGCCTTTTAAAGGTAAGTTATCTCTGGTAACCGGTGGCGGCAGGGGTATTGGTAAAGCGATTGCGTTAAAGCTTGCTTCGCAGGGCAGCGATGTCATCATCAATTTCTTCCGCCATCGTGACACTGCCGAGAAAACAGCCAAAGAGATTCAGGATATAGGGGTGAAAGCCAAAATTATCAGGGCAAATGTGGGAGACCCAGCGAAAATAGATGAAATGTTCGATGTAATTAGCAATGATTTCGGCTATCTGGATATTTTAATTAGCAATGCTGCTTCAGGAGTGGGTCGCCCTGTTTTAGATGTGGATGTTAAGGCTTGGGATTGGACGATGGACATCAATGCCAGGGCCTTGTTGCTCTGTGCTCAACGAGCAGCCAGGCTTATGGAAGGGAGAAGCGGCAAAATAGTGAGTATATCCAGCTTGGGTTCATTTCTTGTCTGGCCTACTTACGCTGCTGTGGGAGTATCCAAAGCTGCTCTGGAAGCGCTAACTCGCTATCTAGCGATAGAACTGGCCCCCAAAGGCATTTGTGTTAATGCTATAGCTGCTTCTGCTGTCCTAACCGATGCATTGAAGTTCTACATAAAGGGGCAAGAGGCAGCTCACCAGCAGGCAACGCCGGCGGGAAGGATGGTAACTCCTGAGGATATCGCTAATGTGGTGTTTTTTCTGTGTAGTGAAGACGCCTTTATGATAAGAGGGCAAACTATCATCATTGATGGAGGCGCTTCAGTAATGGCGCCTTTTGTTTCTACTCCAGGAGGTGTAAATCAATGAACATGCCAGTTGTAGTTACCGGGATGGGCACCATTAACCCTTTGGGTTTGAATGTGGAGGAATTCTGGCAGGGATTAGCTGCTGGTAAGTCAGGGATTAATCCTATCGCCCTTTTTGACGCTAGTAATTTCAGGGTGAAGGTAGATGCTGAAGTAAAGGGATTTGACCCTACAAAGTATATGGATTTGAAGATGGTAGACCGTACACCCAGAGCAATCCAATTTGCTATTACCGCTGCTAAAGAGGCAATAGCCTCAGCCAGGTTAGATATGACTCGGGAAAGCCCTGAGCGGGTGGGTGTTCACATCGCTGCCATGGTAGAAGCTGATTATGTGGTCAAGCAATGTAATGCAATTAATGAGCGTGGTCCGAGGAGAGCTGACCCTCTTTTTGTCACCAAGTCAAGTCCCAGTGGAGCATCAATGGGGGTGGGGATGTTGCTTGGTGCTAAGGGACCTAACTCAAGCGTGAATAGCCTTTGCGCCAGCGGCGCCGATGCTATCGGAACGGCGTTAAACTTCATACGCTTGGGCTATGCCGATGTGATGGTGGCTGGAGGGGCCGATTCCAGTCTGAGTCCGCTTGGTATGGCTGGTATTGATATTCTTGGTGCTCTTTCTCGTCAGCCAGACCCACTTAAAGCTTGTCGTCCATTTGATGCTAACCGCGATGGTTTTGTCTATGGTGAAGGGACGGGGTTGGTTATTTTGGAGACTTATGAACATGCTAAAAAGAGAGGTGCACCCATACTAGCTGAAGTTGCTGGTGCAGGCTGGTCTTTTGATGCTTTTGACCAAACTGCTCCTGCCCCTGAAGCAGAGGCTTATGCTATGAAGACTGCTTTGCAAAATGCTGGAATAAAGCCCGAAGAGGTTGATTACATCAATGCTCATGGCACCAGCACTAAACTAAACGATGCTTGCGAAACTAAGGCGATTAAGATGGTCTTCGGGGATAATGCTTACAAAATCCCTATAAGCTCAACTAAATCCATGATTGGGCATATAATAGTAGCTGCTGGCGCTATTGAAACCATCGCGGCAATACTGGTTATGAATAACGGGATTATCCATCCCACCATAAATTATGAAACTCCTGACCCGGAATGCGACCTTGATTATGTTCCCAATGTAGCTCGTCCAGCGCAGGTGAATGTTTGCTTATCTAATAGCTTTGGTTTGGGTGGGGAGAACTGCTGTCTGGTTCTGAAACGCTCTAGCGGCTAAGTAGGGGACCCTTCTAATTCCTGGGGTTTAGATATTAGTATTTCTTGGCCAGAAATATCCTGCTGCTGGTCAGGTCATTCAGGAAACTCTTGAGTACAGATACATATTCGTCCGTCTCAGGGCGGTCAAGCTGCACCACTTTATCCGCTGTTTTCTGGCAATAATTGCAATGGGCACATCCAGAAGGGCAATCCTGCTTCTTAAAGAAATCAATAAACCCTTCTAGCTCCTGGTTATCAATATAGACCTTTGGCGGCGAACCTATCCTGGTGGTTTCTATGCTGGCTAAAGTGGAGTTGGCACATTCAATTTTTGGTTTAGGAACATACATGATATTACACAAGTTTCCCTGGTATTGACGGGATGAATATGCCTCAGTGGCATTTATAATCCACTCCGAGGGCATTGCCCTGCCGGCAATCTTAAAGAAATCAATGCCTGTTTCCTCATAAATGGGTATGTCCTCAGGTCTTATCCAGCGGGACTTAATAAATTGAGAGGCATCGCGGGACCTTTCCAGGGTGCAGCGAGTTACACAATAGTCCATATAGAAGCCATTAAGCGAGTTGTGGTTTTGACTGGCATGCCCCAGGGTATCGTTGTGATAATATTCATAAGGGCACTGATAAAGACAGAGGCTGTTTGTCAGTACCCCTAGTTCACACTTTACGGCATCTCTAATAGCCCGAAGTAATCTGAAATCTCGGTTTACGTTGCTGTGCAGAATGATGGAATCGGCTCCCAGGGACTCAAATAACTTAGCCCGGGCCACGCTGTTCACATGAGCTATGGTTGATATTTCTAGTTTAAGATGGGGAAACTGACATTTTATAAGCTCTGCTAAATAGGGGATAGCCACAGTAACCCTGTCTACCCCGGCATTGCTGAGCCACTCTAAATGTCGGAGTAATTCCCGATGAATATCTTCATCCCACTCCATGTTATTCATGCTTGGGGCATTTAGAAGGTAATTAAAGGTTAAACCTGAAGAATGAGCTAGCTTGATATATTCCTCTGCCTGTTCTGTCGTCATCTGGGGAATATTGGGTCCTGACCCTCCGCTACCCAACATTGATGTCGGCAAAACACCGTATATCTGGATATCTGCCCTCATCTGGCTTAGAGGCGCTATCAGCTCCGTATCCCAATTCGTTGGTATTAATAAATGCATATTTAGTTTACTTGCAAGGGGATATTAGCATAAGCTCAAACAAAAGAACACTTTATAGCATAATACCTAGCTGTGCGATATACTACATAGAGGAAAAGAGCTTGTCAATAGGGCAAACCAGTGTTTAGCTACTACACTGTGAGGAAGTAATATGAATCTAAAACAAATGCTGGAAATAACCGCTGGTGAAGTGCCCCAAAAAGAAGCTATTATCCTTGGTTCTCAGAGGGTTACTTATGGGGAGTTGGAGGAAGCTTCTAACAGGGTAGCTAATGCGCTTATAGGGCTGGGATTGAAAAAGGGTGACCATGTCGCTATTTTAATGTTCCATCGCCCTGAATGGGTTATTAATTATTTCGGAGTTGTTAAGGCTGGTGGCGTAGCTGTGCTTCTGGGTTCTATGCTCAAAGCACCTGAGCTTGCCCCTTTATTGCGTGACTCCGATGCCCAGATATTAATTACCGAAAAAAGCTTTTCCCGAATGCTTTCTCCAGTTTTGTCCGATATTCCTCTGCTAAAACATGTTATTGAATTTGATGGAGATTCCTATAACAAAATGGTAGCTAATAGCCCTTCCACATCACCGGCTGTCGATATAAAAGATGAGGATGAGGCTTCTATCATATACACCTCTGGCGTGTTAGGGAGGCAGAAGGGTGTGGTACATACGCATGCTTCTTTTTTGGGGACTCCCGACATAGTTTCTGCTGGTGTAGGGCGAGGCAGAGAAGATGTGGTTATAGATACGGTTCCTTTCTTCTATCTTTTTGGGTTGAGCGAGGTCCTTTTTGGGTCTATTGTGAAGGGCTCCACTGTGGTAATCATCCCTCATTTCACCCCCAGGGCTGTTTTGGAAGCCATAGAAAAGGAAAGGGGAAGCATCATTTTTGGTGTTCCAGCAGTACATAATGCTTTGGCTATGGTGAGGGATGAGGTCATCAAAAACTATGACCTCGGTTCATCGAGGGTGGCTTCTAGTGCCGGGGCGAAGTCCTCCCCGCGCCTTATGAAGATGCTGGAGGATAAATTCAAGTTAACATTCTGCGAAACATATGGTCTTTCGGAACTTTCGGTTGTTTCTATGAGCACTCTTGGTAACCACAAGTTGGGAACGGTAGGTAAACCAATTTGTGATATTAAGATAATAGATGATAGCGGCAGGGAAGTTTCTCAAGGCGAAATAGGAGAAGCTGTTTTCAGGGTGCCATGGGCAATGAAGGAATATTACAAAGCGCCTGACCTTACCGCTCAGGTTCTTAAGGATGGCTGGTTTTATACCGGGGATTTGGTCAGGATGGATGAAGATGGTTATCTTGAATATGTGGAAAAGAAATCCTTCATAATAGTAACCCCGGCGGGACTTAAAATCTCCCCCTGGGAGGTCGAGGATGTGCTTTTAAGACATCCTGGCATAGCTGAGGCAGCCTATGTAGGAGTCAATGATGAACAAGGAGGACAAGTTCCCACGGCTTTTATAGTGACCAAGGAGAAACAAGGAGCTACCGCCGAGGAAATAGTCAGCTTTTGTCGCCAGAACCTGGCTGACTTTAAGCTGCCTAAGAAATTTGAGTTCGTGGATAGTATACCCAAGACTGGCTCGGGGAAGATTGATAGGCGGCGACTCAAAGAGGGGGTCCTGCAGAATATTGACAATAGTAGCCCCATTTGCTAACGTTGCCTAGCCTTCAGCTACCCCCTTAATTATGAAGGAGATATGATTTGAAGATACTTCTTGTTTATCCGCAATATCCAGATGCCTTCTGGAGTTTTAAGTACGCTTTAAAATTCATTTCAAAAAAGGCGGCTTTTCCTCCTCTGGGATTACTCACTGTAGCTGCCATGCTTCCCAAAGAGTGGCAGAAAAAGCTCGTGGATATGAACACAACAGCCTTAACCGACGAGGACATTAAATGGGCGGATTATGTATTTATCAGTGCTATGATTGTGCAACAAGAATCGGTGAAGGAAGTTGTTGCCCGATGTGGGGGACTCCATACTAAAATAGTTGCTGGTGGCCCTCTTTTTACCACTGGATATGAACAACTTAACCTTGGTGAGGTAGACCATTTTGTGCTTGGTGAGGCGGAAGCTACACTGCCACTTTTCCTGGAAGACTTGCAGAAAGGATGTGCTCGACATATTTATGAATCTAATGAGCATCCTGAGATAACAGAAACACCTATCCCGCTTTGGGAGCTTGTTGATATGAAAAAATATGCTTCAATGAATGTCCAGTATTCTCGAGGCTGTCCGTTCAATTGTGAATTTTGCGATATTGTCATCTTAAACGGGCATAGGCCGCGAACAAAGGATAAGGACCAGCTAGTAGCTGAATTTGATGAACTATGTCGCCAGGGATGGCGGGGCAGTGTATTTATTGTTGATGATAATTTTATCGGCAATAAAAGGAAGTTAAAGGAGGAAATGCTCCCAGCGATGGTTGAATGGTCTCAGAAGAGAAAACACCCCTTCAGGTTCTTTACCGAGGCATCTATAAACCTTGCCGATGATGAGCAGCTAATGCAATTGATGACCGAAGCAGGCTTTGATACAGTATTCGTTGGTATTGAAACCCCAAATGAGGAGAGCCTGGTTGAATGTAGCAAGTTTCAAAATGTGAATCGTGATTTGGTAGCCTCGGTTAAGAAGATGCAAAACTATGGACTGCAGGTACAGGGGGGGTTCATTGTCGGCTTCGATAGCGACCCGATTTCAATTTTCAAAAGTCAGATCAGCTTCATTCAGAGGAGCGGAATCGTTACTGCGATGGTCGGTTTGCTAAACGCTCCTCCAGGCACAAGACTATACCACCGACTGAAAAAGGAAAACCGTTTATTGCCAGGTGGTTCTGGCGACAATACCGATGGTTCACTCAATTTCATTCCTAAGATGAACCGTGAGACGCTCATCAGTGGTTATAAGAATGTGGTGAAGACAATTTATTCATCCAAACCATATTATGAGCGAGTTAAGACGTTTCTGGAAGAATATAAACCTCATAAACCTCCAAAAGTGGGGAAGGGCAAACTCCACTTTTACGAGATTAAAGCACTTGTTAAATCGATGTGGGTTTTGGGCATCAAAGAAAAAGGAAGGCGACATTACTGGAGGCTTTTTAGTTCCACTTTGCTCAAAAAACCCCGCCTGTTTCCTTTATTCATAACGCTTAGCGTCTACGGATTCCACTTCCGCAAGGTTGCTGAGAAAATACAGTAGCACTCCGAACTTGGCTCCATATTAGTGGATTAACTCGTGTTATATCTTTCTATCCTGTTCTATACTCGTTCACCTTAGGAGTGGGCTTTTCGTGCAATGTCGTGGGTGGGGGCAGTGGTTTAATCAACCGCTACTGTAGAATCCAAACTCGATAAGGCCTCCTACATTATGCACTACTGTTGGTGCTAACGCTTCATTTTCTACTCTTTCAGGAAAGCCGCCGCCGCTTGGTTAAATTCGGAAGCCTTTTCTATATGCGGACAATGGCCACATTCAGCCAACACTTTTAACCTCGCTTTAGGGATAAGATTACAGGCATCATAGGCATATTCAACTGGTATAACACGGTCTTGAGCACCATGAATAATCAAAGTGGGCGAGCTAACCAAACGAAGCCTCTCATCCAGAATCACCTCGGGTTTAATGTTCTTACCATCGACATTGCTACGCAGTATATTCAACAGGGCATCCTTTGTCTTGGACATTATTAGGTAATCGTAGGCTTTGTTCGCTAGTTCCTCGCTGACGATCCCAGGATTATAGAATGCCTCTCTTATAGCTGCCAAGACATCAGTCTTTGTTGGCTCGATTA
>DAOUZA010000031.1 GCA_030665785.1 Dehalococcoidia bacterium | reverse complement strand
TCCCCCTTTATTTCACTGCATTTTACCATATCCCCGCTGGAAGCCGGCCACCAGATATGTGCATGGCAGTGCCCCACTCCTACACCGTAGGACCCCACTCCATAGATTAACTCCTGTGGAGGGCATTCAATTTTAATGGTCGTTGGTACACCATCAATATTGCCCTCCCAGGAAAGCCCCGTTTCGGATTCCTCAAAGTTATCGTCGATGAAATCTAGTCCGAGAGGATTCAAAAACCAGGAAAAATAAGCTACATATTCATCTCCACTCTTCGAAATTTCGCCATAAACATGGCACTGAGTTATAGTGGAGTAACTGGTTTCATTGAAGGTAAAATTGAAATCCCGAGCATCTACATCATATTTTCCCTGGAATAATTCAGTTAAATTATCCTCCGAAAGCCCTGAGAATTCCTCTGCGGCCCAAAAACGCTGGCCTTGATAAATCATCCCGGCTTCCTCACCATGCAGCAGTCCACATCCCTGCCCACCACAGCCAAATAAAATCAATAACCCTGTTATCAATAAAATGAAGTAACTTCGTCTCACTTTATCGCCTCTACTATACCATATCTATGCATTGCTAACGCCTGCTTGGTGAAGTAAACTTTGCTGTTGTTCCTTTTGGAAGGTAAAGTATGGATTTTGAGTTCTTAATTCAGGCGAGGCCTCAAGAAGAGCTTGCCTCAGCGGCCATCAAATTCATGCTGGAATAGGACTATTCACAGACTATGACATGGAGCTCTATTTTCGGAGAGCAAAAGCAATGGAACTCGCCTTTGGCGAGAGTGATTTCCATCGCGAAATCATCGCCCAGCAACTAGGTCTTTGACGCCAGGCTCTCTCGCCATGGGCGCTTCTATTTCTTCCTCAGCACCCCTATCCAGATGCTTATGCTTGCTTCTCTTAAACGCTCTACTTAGCTTACTTTTCTCGCTCGATTATCGTTGTTGCTCCTTGTCCACCACCTCCGCAAAGCGTGGCACATCCATACCTGGCATTTTTCTCCTTTAAGATGCGTGCCAAAGTCCCGGTGAGTCTTGGTCCTGAAGCAGCCAATGGATGCCCTATTGCTGTAGCACCACCTTTTAGGTTCACTTTGTCCGGGTCAATGCCCAATTTCCTTATGGCGTACAGGGTCACCACGGTAAAAGCTTCGTTGATTTCCCAGAAATCAATATCCTTAGCATCCAATCCAGCCCTCTTCAATGCTTTTTGACTAGCTGGGACAGGACCCTTACCCATGACACTGGGCTCAACTCCAGCCCAGCCGATGGACACAATTTTAGCCATGGGCTTAAGCCCATATTCCTCCGCCTTTTTTCTGGACATCAGAAGCATCGCCACCGCGCCGGCATTCAACGGCGAGGAGTTCCCTGGCGTGATAACCCCATCTGGCTTGAAGGATGGGTTTAAAGATGTAGTAGCTTCGAGAGTTGCACCCTTTCTTATCGCCTGGTCTGCATCTATAACCTTTTTGGTGCCATCGGCAAGTGTTACCTCAACAGGCATTAGCTCATCTTTGAAGTATCCTTCATCCAGAGCCTTCTCAGCGAGATTATGGCTTCTAACAGCCCATTTATCCATGTCTTCCTTGGTCATTCGTAATTCATCCTTGCATTCCGCAAATAGCTTTTCCGCTGTCAGCCCCATGCTTATTGCTGTCATGATGTCGTACTCTTCCACATAGTGTGGCTGCAGCAGCGTTGGGCTTGCATTCAGATGCGGATTCAGACTCATGTCCATGCCAAGATGAGTCATGTGCTCTATGCCACAGGCAAAAACAATGTCAGAATAACCCTGTGCAATTTCCATCACCCCGGTGTGCATGGCAGACATGCCTGAACAGCAAACACGGTCTATTCCTTGCGCAGGGACATTTATGGGCAAATCAGCTAGCATAGCTACTGACCTTCCACCGTAGAGCCACTGCTCCGTCATTTGCATAGTGCATCCGGTAAGCACATCACCAATCTCCTCGGGATTGATTTTTGTCCGCTCGATTATTTTCTTTATCAACCTGCCAGCCAACGCAGGCATGTTTTCGCTGTTAAACACATCCCTCTCTGGCTCTGCAGGCCTCGACCTTGAAAATGGTGTCCTCAGGTAGTCAACTATCACAACATCGTCCATTCTTTAAACCTCCTTTTTTATTTAATTTATATAATCTCGGGGTGAGAGGATTTGAACCTCCGACCTCATGGTCCCAAACCATGCGCGCTAGCCGCTGCGCCACACCCCGCTAACGGAGATATATCTTACCACTTTTAGTCAAGTCAAGGAACAGATTCCCGACAATTAGGACAAACATCAAAAAAATCTGGCGGTAAATTCAACTTCTCCCTGATATACTCCAGTTGTTCTTCAGGAGCCCAATAGTTACCGCATTTCTTGCATTTCTTCAATTTAAATTCCTTTTCCCAGTTGCGAGCATAGACTACTCGAGTGCCATCCTTATCCTCCATCTTTATCGCCCCCGTGGGGCAAACATAGGCACAAGAACCACAACCAATACAATCTGCAGAGGGCTCGAGGAAGGGTGGAGCCACTTCTCTATTTACCCCGCGGTTAACCAGGCTAATAGCGCTTCTCTCCACAATTTGCTCGCAAGCCCTGACACATAGACCGCAAAGAATGCAGTCTTCATTCTCCAGGTATTTAGCCTTGAATGCTGACTGCTCAACACCCATCTCTGAAGCTAGCTTCTTTATCACCTCGTTTTGAGAACATCTTGCCAGAAGCAATTCCATTATCATTTTGCGGTTATTTATGATGTGAGGCGAATTAGTTTTAACCTCGAGTCCCTCCTCAACGGGATAGAGGCAAGAAGCCACTATTCGTGAGCGACCACCCTTGAAGATTTCTACACAGCATAGTCGGCAAGCTCCGTAAGGAGATAAGTTTTCATGATAACAAAGAGTAGGAATATAGATTCCATTCTCCCGGGCTATCTCGAGTATCGTCTGCCCTTCCTTTGCTTTTAACTCTTGCCCATCAATACTTATAGTTATCATTTTTACTTCACGCCCACAGCGCCCAGCTTACAAACATCCTTGCAAATACCACACTTGATACATTTGCTCTGGTCCAGAATCACCGGTTTCTTCTTGCCCATAAAAGTTATTGCCTCCACGGGGCAAGCTTTCTCACAAAGCCGGCAACCTACACATTTCTCATCTATTATGTAATATTGAATCAAGGCTTTGCAGACACCAGCAGGACACCTTTTTTGTTTAATATGAGCTTCATATTCATCTTTAAAATAACGAAGTGTGCTGAGCACCGGATTAGCAGCAGTTGTGCCTAAAGCGCACAATGCAGTATCCTTCAAGGTAGCAGAGATACGTTCCAGAAGCTCAATATCCTTTTCCTTGCCCTTGCCTTCGGTAATATCGTCTAGAATTTGCCGCATTCTCTTTATGCCTTCTCGACATGGCACGCATTTACCACAGGATTCTTCTTCTAGAAAGGTGAGAAAATACTTGGCAGTATCCACCATGCAAGTATCCTCATCCATGACAATCATGGCACCTGAGCCCATCATTGAGCCAGCCTTAGTCAACTCATCAAAATCCACGGGTATATCAAGCATGCTCTCAGGGATAACACCACCTGAAGGTCCGCCAGTCTGCACCCCCTTAAACTTTTTGCCGTCCTTTATGCCTCCACCAACGTCATAAATAACCTCCCTCAGTGTTATCCCCATAGGTACTTCCACTAATCCGGTGTTATTCACCTTGCCTACCAGCGAGAAAATCTTTGTCCCCTTACTTCCTTCAGTGCCTATACCATTAAACCAATCAGCCCCTTTATTGATTATTAAAGGTACATTCGCCAGGGTTTCCACATTGTTTAAGTTGCTGGGCTTATCCCATAAGCCCCTTTCTACAGTGTGAATATATTTTGCTCTTGGTTCCCCGATTTTGCCTTCCAGCGATGCCATTAAAGCAGTTGATTCACCACAAACAAAGGCGCCACCGCCTCGATTAATACGAACAGTGAAATCAAAACCAGAGCCAAGAATATCCTTCCCTAAAAATCCTAATTTTTCTGCTTGCTTTATCGCTATTGTGGCATTTTCCACCGCTACAGGATATTCGTTACGCACATAAATATAGCCCTCATGCGAACCAATAGCATAAGCAGCAATTATTAATCCTTCAAGAACACTATGAGGGTTACCTTCCGTAAGCGCTCTATCCATAAAGGCACCAGGGTCGCCCTCATCACAATTAGCGATAACATACTTAGGTTCTCCCGGAGCATTATGACAGGATTCCCATTTTCGCCCGGCAGGGAATCCCCCACCCCCACGCCCCCTTAGCCCTGAGCGCTTGACTTCCTCGGTTACCTGCTCGGGCGTCATTTCAAAAAGAGCCTTGGCTAAAGCTGAGTAACCGCCCAGGGCAAGGTAATCCTCGATGTTATTGGGGTCGATGTTACTGTTGTTGCCTAAAAGAAGGCGTCTTTGCTTTTTATAAAAGGGTATCTCAGATTCGTGTATAAATTTTTCCCCTGTGGTAGGGTCAGTGTAGAGCAACCGGTCAACTATCTCACCATTAATTACCGTCTTTGAAATTATCTCAGCTACATCTTTCACCTTCACATGGGTGTACAGAATATTCTGAGGGTAAATAATTACCAACGGGCCTTGTTCACAAAAGCCTGGACAACCTGTAGTTTTGATATCAACTTTTGCCTTCAGTTTTTGTCTTTCAATCTCTTTTATAGTGGCATTAATGATTCCCCGCGCACCAAGAGCCAAGCATCCTGCTCCACTGCATATTGCTATACAAGGCTTACCGACCTTTCTCTTCTCAGCTATCGAATTCCTAAAAGCTTCTAAATCTTGTAAGGATTTAATCTTCTCCACTCGCGGCTCCCTAACTATATTTATTTAATATTGAGTCAACTTTACCGGCGCTTATCTGCCCAAAATACTCTCCGTCAATGTTCACCACCGGCCCTAAGGCACAGCATCCCATGCAATTCACTGTTTCCAGTGTGAACTTAAAATCATTGGTGGTTTCGCCACGGCTAATGTCTAAACTTCGCTCAATCTGCTCCAGCACTTTAGAAGCACCCCTGACATGGCACGCAGTCCCCAGACAGACATTAATTAGATGCCTGCCTCTGGGTTTAAGGCTAAAGGCTTTAAAGAAAGTAGCCACGCTATATACCTTACTTAAAGGAATACCCATGGTTTCGCTTACTTGAATTAAGGCTTCCCTGGGCAAATAATGGAACTCAGCTTGAATATCCTGGAGCATGGAAATTAGCTGTCCTCTATCGGCATCATATTTATCAATAATAGCAGTAACTTTTTTATCCACTAGCTGCTTTCTCCTTGAGACTGGCATACTCAACGCTTACCCGCTGCTGTATTTTTTTCACCATTTTCGGTGTGAGGTGTCTGAATCTCCCTTGAGGTTTAAGGTAATCCTCGACAGGCCGTAGTCGTGGCGGATCATAATTTAAGGTATATTTGCCATTCTCTACCTCATAAAGAGGGAAAACTCCCGTTTCTACCGCTAATCTTCCCAGCCTTATAGTCATATCGGTAGGAATTCGCCAGCCCGTAGGACAAACCGATAGGATATGAACGTAAGTGGGGCCTTCAATCTCCGCTGCCTTTTTTACCTTGTTCATAAGGTCAAAGGGATAACTAGGACAGGCAGTAGCCACATAGGGAATGTCATGGGCAATAGCGATAGCGGGCATATTTTTCTTCCAGGTACTCTGCCCCATACTGACTTTACCCGCAGGTTGAGTAGTAGTCGAAGCACCAAAAGGAGTAGCGCTCGACCTCTGGATGCCGGTGTTCATATAAGCTTCGTTATCAAGACAAACATAGAGAAAATCATGCCCTCTCTCAAAGGCGCCGGATATAGCTCCGAGCCCAATGTCGAATGTTGCTCCATCACCGCCTATAGCTACCACCTTGGCTTTAGGTAAAGGAGTCCCTTTGCGATTTAGCGCCTTCATTCCTGCCTCTATGCCTGAAGCTACTATGGCGGAATTCTCAAACAAGGTGTGAATCCAGGGAACTTCCCAGGCAGTATAGGGAAGCTGCGTGGATATCACTTCCATACATCCGGTAGACATGACAACAATTACATTCCTGCCCAGAGCTTTCATTACAAGCTTCACTGCTAGAGCCTCACCACACCCTGAACAAGCACGATGTCCAGGAGTAAACCCTTGCCTCTTTGTCACTAAACGAGGTACATATATACCTAAAGTCTCCATTATTTCACCCTAAAAATTGTGCCAATTTTTTGGGAACCCATTACCCTCTTACTCCGAATATTTCAAATTCCTCAAACTTTCCCTGTTCAGCCTTATCCATTCCTCGATGTATCATATCCTGGAACCCCTCAACCGATATATCTCTACCACCCAATCCACCGATAAAGCCAATAATCTGCGGCTTCTTTTCTAAGTGATATAGAGCAGCTTTTGCTTCAGAGCAGACTGGACCTGGGCCACCAAAGGAGATAGCACGGTCAAGAACAATGAGCAGCTTCGCTTGAGCTACTGCCTGACAGAACTCATCAAAGGGAAACGGTCGCCAGAGGCGTAATTTTACCAATCCTACTTTTTCCCCTGCCTCTCTCAGTCTATCTATAGCTCCCATAGCTACTTCGCTAAAGCTTCCCATAGTCAATAGCAAAACATCAGCATCCTCTGTTCGATACGTTTCCACAGGGAAGTAATCACGCTCAAACAGCCCTCCGAATTCTCGCCATGCTTGTAAAATAACTTTCATAGAATTTCGCAGAGCTTCGTCCTGACCTTTTTTAGCTTCGGTATAGAGGTCGGGCGTGGCGAAATCACCCATGGTTAATGGCTTGCTCGGATTGAGGGCATAGAGAGGGTGAAATTTGGGAAGAAATTTATTCACTTCATCAACCTCAGGGAGTAGAACAGATTCAATAACATGTGACAGATGGAAGCCATCAATATGAACCATTGTAGGAAGGAGAACTGCAGGGTCCTCAGCAATACGGAAAGCACACAGGGTTAAATCAAATGCTTGCTGAGCATTTTCGGCAAATATCTGAATCCAGCCAGTATCCCTGACAGCCATAACGTCAGAGTGGTCACCCCAGATACTTAATGGTGATGATAAAGCACGATTGCACACGGACATAACTATAGGCAGCCTCATTGATGAAGCTACATATAATACCTCGTGCATCAACTCCAAACCTTGACCAGCAGTGGCAGTGAATGTTCTGGCACCAACTGCTGAGGCACCCAGGCACCCACTCATCGCTGAGTGTTCCGATTCCACGGGTATGTAATTGGCATCCAGTTCACCATCAGCGATCAATTGTGCAATGCGCTCCACGATATGAGTCTGAGGAGTGATGGGATAAGCTGAGGTAACGTCGATGTTCGCCATTTTCACTGCTTCGGCAATGGCAAAGGAGGATTCAAATCCCACTCTTTTCATTCTTTTACTTCCTCACCCATAGTTATTGCCTGTGTCCAGCACTCACGGGCACAGATACCACATCCCTTACAATAATAAAGGTCAGCTTCAGGATAGCCTCGTTCGTTCGGTCTAATACAGTCTTCAGGACAGAAAAGAGAACAGATGCCGCACTTGATGCATCGGTCATGGTTCCATTCAGGACATTGAGCTCTCCAATCTCCAGTGCGATAGCTCCTGGCATTCCCCGGCTCAGTTACCACAAACCCAGGAGCTAGTTCCTGCCACGATGGCCATGATTCCTTCGCATATGCCCTTTCAACTTTCTTAGAAGTGGGGCTCGGCTCAGCGACAGAAGTTTCCTCATACGCCCTTTTACAAGCTTCGATGTTTCTTTGAGCCAATTTTCCAAAGCGCTCCTCTATTGGTTCCAATAAAAAGTCTAGCTTAATCGCGTCACTTACCTTCAGCAGAGCTCCTAACATGGTAGTATTGACAATGGGCACTTTTAGTAACTCCAGTGCAATTGTTGTGGCATTGACTACTGCTAATTGCCATGGACCTCCAAACTCTAGTTTTATGTCAACTAACTTCTTGGAGCTATTTATTATCAATGCACCTCCATCCTTAAGCCCGGAGGTGACATCAACTATGTAGAGCAAACCAGGGTCTAGCACTACTACGATATCAGGCTGGGTTACTGCTGACCTTACTCGAATATGCTCGCTCTCACTTATACGATTGAAAGCCAGGACAGGAGCGCCTCTCCTTTCAGGACCAAAGCTAGGAAAAGCTTGTGCAAACTTACCTTCCTTTATCGCTGCTAACGCTGTAAGCTCTGCCGATGTTACCGCACCCTGCCCTCCCCTGCCATGCCATCGAATTTCAGTAAGTTTATCCATTTGTATTATTTGCTTTCTGCGCCCCTGAAGGGACTTGAACCCTTGCACCTGGCTCCGGAGGCCAGCGCTCTATCCACTGAGCTACAGGGGCATACTAATCTTAGTAGTTTATCACAACCCCCCACTCCAGGTGAATAAGGCATAAGCTCCAAAGATATAAAATCCAATTAAAATAGGAGAATACCAACTGCTCACAACAAGAATCTTCCGCTTTTGTCGAAATTTAAGCCCGGCGATAACAAGAAGACTCATCATTACCACCGTTACCGCAGTAATAAGGTGAGAAGGTGATGCTGCACAGAAAACAGACCCCTGTCTGTAGGCAAGGTCGACAGGTGCAACAATGGCGATGTTAAACATGTTACTCCCTAATATATCGGCAATTGCCATATCTATTGCTCCTAAACGTAAGGCGGTGATGCTAACTACTAATTCAGGCGCAGAAGAGGTGATTGCCAGAAATAAACTTCCCACAAAACTGCTACTCCAGCCGGTAACTTCAGCAATTTCATTGCCTATAAATGATAGCCATATCCCGGCAGCAATGACTGCCATGGCAGCCAGCGTAAACCTGCGGTATGCCGTCTTCGTTGAAATCCCTTCGTATTGGGGAGAGATAGCTTGTGGCGAGGATAACTGATGACTGCGTTCAAAACGGAATATCTGCCACATCGCTACTAAATAGAATATAAATATGATGATGCTCGGGAGTCCCATCCACCCCAAACCTAACCCAGAAAATCTTTCTCCGGCAAAGACGCTGCCTGCAGCAATAGCGATGAGCAGTATCCCCCAGCCAGCTGATAACATGTGCTCTGAGCTTGCCTCGCTCAAAATCGGAGTACGGCGATGCAGAATATCCAGCAAAGCCAGGATGGCAAGATTGATGGCACAGCTTCCGAAAAGGGTGCCTAGAGCTAAATTGGGAGAAGCAACCCAGGGGGCGGCAGCGCTTACCCCGGTGACCAGTTCAGGCATAGAGGTGACTGCGGCGAGAAGCACAAGCCCTATCCATATCCGCCCCAGGCCAGTCTTCTCCGCAATAGCATCCCCATACCGAACTAGCTTTGTTCCTGCAAACAGGATAATGACGAGACATATAACAAACTTGACCCAAACCAATGCAAAGCAATCATACTACATAGAGAACAAGCATATAAAGCATATGACCATAGTGCCTCATATGGGGTATAATTTATTAATCCCGGTTGGGGAGAGGTGACCGAGTGGTTTATGGTGCCGCTCTCGAAAAGCGGTGGGTAGAAATGCCTCGTGGGTTCGAATCCCACCCTCTCCGCCAAACCATCAATAAGGAGAGGACATTATGAAATACATTGGCACTGCTACTGTGGAAAAACAGAAAAAAGTGTGTTGACAAACCACCCTCTCTGGATTAAGGTTTAAATACTTATAGACCTAACATGCTAAAAAATTCTTCAATTAGATAGTTTTGCAATTGTCTCATAGAAATAAGAAATAAAACATAATGGGAGGTTAGTCTTTATGATATCAATCGAGAGTTCAAAAATTAACGGAATTACGGAACGGGAAGAGTCACGCTATGTAGCAGAACGACCAAAATCGCAGGCATTATTTGAGAGAGCGAAGAAGTCTCTCCTTGGGGGTGTCCCGATGACCTGGATGAATGTTTGGCCAGGGCCTTTTCCCACCTTTGTAAAGGAAGCGAAGGGGACCTATCTGACGGATGTGGATGGCCATCGTTATCTTGACCTGTCCCTTGGAGACACAGGCTCGATGTTCGGATACTCGCAGACAGCGGTGTTCGAAGCAATAAAGGAGCAGATGCCCAAAGGTATGGCCCACATGCTTCCCACGGAAGACTCTATCTGGGTCGGGGAAGAATTGAAGAGACGCTTCAAACTGCCATACTGGCAGATTGTGATGACAGCTACAGATGCTAACAGATTTGCAATCCATGCGGCCCGCGAGGTAACCGGACGGAAGCTGACCCTGGTATATAATGGTTGCTACCATGGCAGTGTGGACGAAACATTAGTCGCTATCCTTGAAGGAGCAACCATCAACAATCCTTATACCATGGGGCCACTATTGGATAACCCTGAACAAATGGCGCGCGTAATCGAATTTAATGACATTGATGCATTAGAGAAGGCACTGTCACCCCAGGATATAGCCTGTGTACTGGCAGAGCCAACAATGACAGATGTAGGGATAATCCATCCTGACCCCGGTTATCATGCCGCCCTGAGAGATTTAACCCGGCGTTTTGGTACCCTGCTGATTATTGATGAAACACATTCCCTTTGTGCTGGTCCAGCAGGGCTCACCGGTGAATGGGGTCTTGAGCCGGATATGTTCGTGTGTGGTAAGGCAATTGCGGCAGGATTTCCTGCAGCTGTTTTTGGCTTCAGCCAGGAGATTGGCGATAAGCTCAATGCCCGCATACCATGGCAGAATTTCTTCGGCTTTGGAGGAACACTCTCCGGCAACGCATTAGCAGCCGCCGCAATAAGGGCAGCACTCGAGCATGTTATAACCCAATCGAATTATGACAAGATGATTCCTCTTGCTCAGCGTCTAGCCGAAGGTATCGAGAAGATAATAAAGGATGCTGACCTACCATGGTATGTTGCACGCCTTGGCTGCAGGGTGGAATTTCGCTTCCGCGCGACTCCGCCAAAGAATGGAAAAGAGGCCCTCTTCGAAGAGGATGTTAGTAACGAAGGGGATTTGTTGAAAGATGGACTGACCGGGCCGCTTGAGAAGCTGATTCATCTATATTTAGCCAACCGCGGCATCTTACTCTCGCCATATCATGACATGGCATTAGTCTCCCCCGAAACTACATCTGACGATGTAGACTACTATCTCAAGAGACTTGCTGAATGCGTAAACGAGTTGATTGCTTAGTCTGAAAGAAAGTACGCTTATATTATAAGCAAGATGCCATGATATGGGGAATATATCTTGCGCTTCGGAAACTTGACCGCTTTATCTACACCCGAATACTGCAAAAACCATACGTGTATACTGCCCAGCAAGATAAAGCAGTAAATCTTTACCTAGAGGACAGGGCAATGAATCAATCTATGAGGAAAAGGGGGTAATGCAGTATACTTAAAGCATATCGTGAGTCCAATATGGAGAGGTGCTGGAGTGGCCTATCAGGCGCGCCTGGAGAGCGCGTGTCGCCTTGGCGACCGTGGGTTCGAATCCCACCCTCTCCGCCAGAATATGGAAAGAAAGTTCGTATATACCGCTGCTATATGAAATGGCGGATTAAGAAGGAGGTAAGAAGATGCGTGCCCTGCTAGATGAAATTAAAAAAACTATTGTTTTTCTCGGTAAGACTACTGAGGAAGGAAAGATCCAGTTTTATGCCACTGGATTCTTAGTTAATATCCAGAACATCTTTCATTTAGCCACCGCAAAACACGTTGTGGTAGATCCAAGAACTGGTAAGTTTGTTGATAGCGGGATGCTGGCTTACTTCAATTTAAAAGATGGAAGAATCGGACCACGTTCTATCGATGAGATAAAAGGGAATTTTGGAGTAAATTGGATATTTCATGAAAATAAGGACGTTGATATTGCCATAATCCCCTTTGGATTAGACCCTCAAAAGGATGATGTGAAAATAATTCCTGACAACATGTTTTTGGCTACAGACAGGTTATTCGAACTTTATGACGTTTTCTTTTTGTCTTATCAACCTGGTATCCAGCCCCAAAAAAAAATATCACCAGTTATAAGAAATGGAACCATCAGCCTAATCAATGATGACAAAACGTTTTATATAGATGCTTCTGCTTTCCCCGGAAACAGTGGTAGTCCCGTATTTCTCAAACCTTCTCCCATAAGATTTGATGAAGGAGGTATCTCTATCGGAAGAGACCAATTAGGCGGCAAATTTATAGGGATTATTGGTGAATACCTTCCTTATCAAGAGGTGGCTATAAGCACTCAAACTGGTCGTCCTCGTGTTGTATTTGAAGAGAATACCGGACTTTCTAAAGTTTGGGCAGTTACTTTTATAAAAGAGATTGTGGAATCGGATATATTCAAACAACAACTTGATAAAGTGGTGAAAAAATGAGAGCCGCCACTTCAGATAACACAGCATATACGCTATGGGCTTACACTCTTGCCCTTTGGGACATTGCTCCTTTCAGTCGCAACGTCGTATATGCTGGAAACGTTATATATACCTTTGCCATGGCAGCGAATTATTAAAGATGCCTGAAAAAGTAGTCTTTTGTTGGAGTGGTGGCAAAGATAGCACTTTGGCGCTATATGAGCTTCAGAAAAGCAATAAATATGAAGTAGTATCGCTTCTGACAGCTATCAGAGATGAATACGACAGGGTAAGCCTGCATGGTGTAAGGCGCAGTATGATA
>DAOUZA010000030.1 GCA_030665785.1 Dehalococcoidia bacterium | reverse complement strand
ATATGGTGGAATTCTTCGCTCAGAAACTGGATGGCATGGCAACCACCAAAAACGGATGGATTTGTTCCTATGGAACAAGGGGTTACCGACCTCCAATAATCTACGGTGATATCTCGAGGCCAAATTCTTTGACCATTAACGAGCTCGCCTTTGCCCAGAGCCTAACCAAAAAACCGGTTAAGGGAATGCTCACCGGTCCCGTTACCATGATAGCCTGGAGTTTTGTAAGAGACGATATCCCCGTCTCCAAGGTTGCCTATCAGATAGCCTTATGTCTGCAGGATGAAATACAGGATTATGAGAGAAATGGCATCAAAGTAGTTCAAATCGATGAGCCCGCCTTTAGAGAGAGAACTCCCATTAAAAGAAGGGACTGGAACGGATATTTTGATTGGGCCACAAAATCCTTCAGGTTAGCTTCCTCCCAGGCTAAGCCCGAAACCCAGATACAAACACATATGTGTTATTCAGAATTCGGGGACATTATCGACCAGATTGTGAACATGGACTTTGACGTAATTACCATCGAGGCTTCTCGAAGCAGAGGCGATATTATCCAACATTTCGAGAAAGTGAAATTTGACCGCCAAATAGGATTAGGAGTCTGGGATATTCACTCGCCTGTCATCCCAAACACCGAGGATATGAAAAAGGTGGTAAATAGAGCTCTAAAAGTATTCCCACAGGAAAATTTCTGGATAAATCCGGATTGTGGATTAAAAACAAGGAAATGGGAAGAGGTGGTGCCCTCGCTTAAAAACCTGGTGGCATTAGCCCGAGAATTAAGGGGAAAAGCCGTTACTTAACATTAGCTATTAGCTATCAGTGCTCAGCTTTCAGCACCTCCCCTCTCCTTCTGACGGCTGACCCCTGATGGCTGAGTGCTGGTTTCACAACCTCTCTCTTGAAAGAGGAATCCATCACCTAACGGAAACGTTTTATCTTATTCAGGATCTCCCTTGTTGGGTCAAGTTTGTTCAAGGTGAAGAAATGCAATCCCGGTGCCCCACCATTAAGTAGCTCATTACACTGCTCAACTGCGAACTCGACACCAGCCTCATAGGTAGCTGGAGCATCGCCCTGGAGGGGTTTAAATATATCGTGAACCCGCTGAGGAATAGTGGCTCCGCATGTCGTGCACATTCTGAGTAATGCCTGGTAATCCGTTATTGGCAAAATTCCAGGGATAATTGGCGCGGTGACACCTATCCTCCTTACCCTGTCCACGTACTCAAAATAGTCTTTGTTGTTGAAGAAAAGTTGTGTGATAACGAATTCCCCGCCAGCATCTATCTTAATTTTCAAATACCTGGAATCAGTCTCCTTGTCAGGGCAGTCGACATGCCCTTCCGGGAAACCAGCGACACCTACACTGAAGAAGTCATCGTAGGAGCGGATAAGGTCAACAAGCTGATAACAGTATTCCAGCCCCCCAAGAGTCGGCTTCCAGTAGTCCAAGCCTTCAGGTAAGTCGCCACGGAGAGCAAGGATGTTACAAATATTTCTCTCTTTGAGCTTGGCAATTATGGTTCTTAGTTCAGCTTCGGTATGGCCGATACAGGTAAGATGATGCATCGTGGAAATTCCAAAACGCCTCTGGAGTTGGTCCACAATATCCGTGGTAAATTCTCTGGTGGAACCACCAGCGCCATAGGTTACCGCGAACCATCCTGGATTAAGGTCTTTAAAGGCACTTGCAGTCTCAAAAAGTTTCTTCAGCCCTCGTTCAGTTTTCGGCGGGAAAAACTCAAATGAATAGGTCCGTTCTCCCCTCCTCAAAATATCTGATATTTTCCGTATCACTTCGTCTTTCCTATACCACAGCTATTGTGCTATACGAGTCCTTGCAGTGCCCACAAATTTCCTCGAACCAAGCGCTTGTTTAGATGATTGTTTCGCAACTCCCCTCTGTCATTGCGAGCGAAGCGTGGCAATCTCATGCCCACCTCTGAGATTGCTTCGTCGCTAGCGCTCCTCGCAATGACAAATAAACAACCTTTGTTTAGATGATTGTTTCGCCATTATTCTTCTTCTCTCAAAAATTCCTCGACCTCCTGGGTTAATCTCTCATTCTCTTCCTGAGATAACCTGAGGTTGCTTTCTAACCTCCGAATATAATCATCGACCTCAGGAAGACGCAGCCTTGCCTGAGCTAGTTTTTCATTTTGTTCCTCAACCTCATGGTTGATATCGCCAAAGTCGATGTTTAAACCAAATCTCTCATCAAAGAATTGAAGGAGTCTCTTCTGAGCCTTAAGGTCTTCACTCGTTACCAGATAAAACGGTATCGGCACCCAGAGATTTACCCCGGGAATATTTCTCCTCCCAGCCACCCATAACAGAAAGGAATTTAATGTCGGCCTTTGACCGGGCGGAGTTTCATAATCCATATTCCTGGCTAAATTATATTGACTTAAAATGTCCTTTACCTCCTGTGAACTGGCGGTAGCCAATAATGCCCGAGGGGCAGTGTGAGTAGATAAAGTAACCATTCCCCCAATGGTGTATAACTCTTTTGCCCCACAGTAATGCTCAGCTACATCCAAAATTGAATTCAGGAATTTATACCACTCAAATCCAGGCGCGGCACTTCTAAAAATAACCAGGTTATTCTCCTGGCAGGAATAAAAATTGCTCTCCGGAAATTGAGCTACATCACCCTCTACCCTGACCCCACTTAAGGAGAAAAAATCCTCCGGTTCGATTTCACCAAATCTTTCACCACCTAATCTCTGAGTTAAATAATCGATAACGCCGGGACCTAATTGACCAGCATCTTCACTCCAGCCCACCACCAGAGAGGAGCTTTGAAATTTTGGTTTTCGATAGACTTTAAACGGACTCCTCTTACTCACTTCCCCTACCTCGTTTCTTAAAGAATTTATCAACGTCCTTCATAATTTTTCTCTTATCTTCTTCAGTTATCGGACTGGGTTCAGCAGGCTTAGCATAAGTTACGTATTTTAACTTTTCCAACTGCCCCCTTATCTCTAAAGGAATTTGGCGATAAATCTCCTCAATTTCTTGTTCTAGCTGTTCCGCCCAGCTATCTAGTTTACTTGTGTCAATTCCAATCCCTAAACTACGGGATAATATTTCCACCACTGATTTCGAAGCCCTCGGATAAGGCAATGGCAGTCCTTGAAGATAAACGGGTATCTCACCCATCACGCAGATAGCTTCGAATCCTCTCTTCTTAGCTACCCCCAACAGAAGCCCGTTTAAACCAACGATATTACCTTCACCTTCCCTCCCTTCAATTGCACTCATTAAAATGGTGTTTTCATATTTTTTCACCTCAGCGACTAACTCTGGGCTATTAGGCACTGCCCAGACCCTGGGGTTCATGGTATGGTGAATGGGAGCAACAGCAGCCCCCGAAGTATAAACTCTTTTACAGTGGAACTTTTCAGCAACATCTAAAACCAGGTTAGCTATCCGATAAGCCTTTCCTCCCTCAGCATATATTTTCTCTCCCCCGGAGGGTTGCTCTTCCCCAATGAAGAATATCAAATCCGTCTGTTCAGTTTTCTTGAAGTAAAACTTGTTGCTGGGAAATTCCAGCGCCTCTAAAATCCCATCCCTAATTGACACCCGCTTGGGATAGAAAAAATCCCAGGGTTCTATTTCCCCGAATTCCTCCGCTTCCAGTGTCTCTCTTATAGTATCAACAGCGATGAGCCCAATATTTGCGATTCCCGGCCAGGCGGCGAGCATGATTGGACTTCTGAGCCTCGGTTTCTTGTAAAGTTTGACTTCCATTGCCTCTTTACTCTTTAAGCCATGAGCTGGTAACTATTCTAATCGTTCCGCTTTTAAAGGACAACAGCGAAATACCAAAATTCGCTCGGGGGATAGGGAGGATGCTTTATCCCAGGGGTATATGGACATTTTCCTTACCTATTTTACCTTCAAAAAATGCATTTCCTCCATTATTACAGTAAATCAGAGGGTAATCCCCATTACTTTATAACTATTTAGCTTTGCGGAATTTTTGCACCCACGTCTAGAGGAAGATTAACCAATGTTTAATAGGGAGGTGCTTTGGGTCTTCTCTTCTGGCAACCAAGACATAAACCGATGCCTGCAAGAATCCTATAGGGCTAGGGATGTGCGACACTATTCCTAAAGCTAATTACCGTTAGCTACCTAAATTTTTGCTTAGAATGTTCCCTTTTGAGCTTGCTTTACTTGATTAGTTTCAAGCGTCGCATATCGTCTTCTGTCCAGCCTATATCTTTGAGTAACGCCTTCAATAGGTTCGGGCCGTATGTCTTACCTGGGTGGTAATGAAGCACAACACGTCTCCCATCTGGATGTCGATACACTTACTCAGCTCCTTTTGTCTCGTCAGGTATCCATCCGTCCTTTCTTAAAGCTGAGACCAAGCTATGGAAGGATTTGTTTTTAAGCTGATTCCAGATATGCGGAGGATAGGTCACGCAACGACCGCCACTCACTCTATGTGGCGACTCTCAAGGGAAGACGGCGTTTTCTTAACTCTTCTCGGCACCGTGACACCTACCGGAATTGGGTCACCATGCTTGATTGAGGAATGCAAATAAGCGATAGCCGCATCTCTGGCATTTCGCAAAGCTTCCTCCTTTGTGTCTCCACAGGTGTGTAAGCCTTTAAGAGCGGGACAATAGGCATGAAACTCGCTACCGTCAGGTTCGATGATTACTTGAATCCTAAATTCGATAGGTCCCCTTTCAGAATACATCTTCCTCCCGCTTATATGTCTTGACCTGACATACAGTTACAGTTTCGTATATTCCATCAATTTTTTCAATAGTCGCTCTAAATCCTGCCCTTTTCACAAAATTTGCACAATTTTCGGTTGATTTTTTAACGGTGCATGCCAGGCAACGGTAATGTAGAGAAATGAGTCATAGTAACTCAATGCTAGTGGTTTCAAGCCTCTGATAAAGCTTTAGACTATCCTCAAACTTAGCGTCTCTTCTATTGGAGGTTGGCCGGGGGTATAATTGGAGGCAAAAACCTTCACACTACGTAGACATTCACGTGTCAATATCTCGTTTCAGCGGCATTCAGCAAAGTGCAAGAATAAGGCAATAGAGACCCTCGTGCCTGAAAGACAGGAAGGGGTAAGATGTCAATCTTCTAACCGGCTAGACTATCTCGTAAATCACCTGAACCTGGACAGTTATTTTCAGTTCCCCAGGGCTAATCGGAGTGGTACCACCAGACATAGCAGCTTCGTTAAGGTAATCCGCACGCACCGGCAAATAGCCATCACCTTCAGAAATACAAGTTGCTTTGCCTAGTCCAACGTCGGCTAGCTCGGCCAATTGCGTTGCCTTGTTGTTCGCATCTTCCACCGCTTTCGCTCGTGCCTGTTCATAGTACGTAGTCTTATCATCTACATCAAAGCTTATATCCTGAATTCGAGTAGAATCACCACCAGCCTCCGCTACAGCATCAATAATAGCACCGGCCTTGTCAACGTCCCTTATCTTGGCAACCACTATATTAGTCACCCGATAGCCAATAGTCTCCTCTTCGTCTTTATCGCTAATCCATTTCGTGACGGGATAGATGCTGTATCGCTGTGTCTGGATGTCTTTCTCAGCTACACCGTTGTCTTCCAATGCCTGCTGCACTTTATCCATTGCATCGCTTGCCTGTGTTTGAGCTTCAGCCACAGTATCCGCCTGAACCTCAACACCAAGGCGCAACTCAACTATGTCAGGAACCGCCATCACCTCACCCTGGCCAGTAACCCATATTCCAGTTTGTTGCTGTGGCGTAACAGAAACGTTACCTCCCCGGGCGCAACCAGCAGCACCGCATGCTAGCACCACTACTAAGCACAAAATCAACCACCAGGTGTTCTTCATCTAGACCTCCTTTCCTCATATTCTATTTAGTCTTTCCCAGGTAAATCAAACTGTCATCGTATTTTAGCTTTCCTCGGTATAATTTACCATGACAGCCCACGATAAAGCTTCAAGCTATCCTCAAGCTTCACTGAGCGAGTATATCTCAGCACCATATCAAGGCTTTCCCAGCCACCAAGCCTCATGATATGCTCAACATCCATCGACCTTGTGATAAACGCTTTTGTGAACTTTGTGACCAATTGCTGGTATAATTATATACGGCGCATTCGTCTAGGGGACTAGGACACCTCCCTCTCAAGGAGGAGATCACCGGTTCAAATCCGGTATGCGCTACTTGTTGTTAAGTCGATTCAGGCATAGGAAAAGCAACAGCGCTTAGCTTTGCAAAGGCCGACGCGGATATAGCAGTAGCCAGCTGCAAACTACCCGATATGGAGAAGGTAGCCAGAAATTGAACAAAGAGGAACATTACCGAAAGCTAGAGCACATGTATGCGTTTGCGCCAACGAATAAGTATTACATGCCGACAATCCGCGTAGAGGAAGGGCATGCCGAGGTAGTTATCGCGGTGCGCCCCGATTTTCTTCATTCAGCAGGTGCTGTGCATGGCTCAGTATATTTTAAGGCACTCGATGATGCTGCCTTTTTTGCCGTAAATTCGCTGGTTGACGACGTCTTCGTGCTAACCATCTCCTTTACCATATATCTCACTCGCCCTATTTCACAGGGAGAAATGAAAGCAACTGGTCAGGTGATTCACCACTCCCAGCGCCTCTTTATCGCACAGTCCAAGTTAGTTGATTCAGATGGTCGAGAAATCGCCTGGGGAAGTGGAACCTACATGCGAAGTGCCATCCCACTTTCGTCGGAGCTGGGGTACGAATGAAATCCCATGTCACGGGAATAGCAACCATCTTGGCTAGCTACCTGTCCATATGCTAAACTTCTCGCCATAGAATGAAGAAACGTGTTTTCTCGGGATTTCGCCCTACCGGCAAGCAGCACATCGGCAATTACCTCGGAACTATCCAGAATTGCGTTTCACTTCAACAGGAATATGATTGCATCTACTGTGTAGTGGATATCCATGCCCTTACCACACTGGAAAATACCACTGAACTCCAGGAGGATATCCACGAAATGGTGCTTGACTGGCTGGCAGCGGGCATTGACCCCGAGAAGAGCATCCTCTTTGTTCAATCCCATGTCCCTCAAGTTACGGAACTCCACACCCTGTTCAGCATGGTGACTCCGCTAAACTGGCTATTGCGTGTGCCGACATTTAAAGAAAAAGTAAAGATGCAGCCACAGAACGTTAATTATGGGCTGGTAGGCTATCCTGTGCTTATGACTGCCGATATTGCCCTCTACAAAGGAGAGGTTGTTCCTGTAGGCGAAGACCAGCTTCCTCACCTTGAGTTAGCTCGAGAGATAGTGCGCCGGTTTAATCACCTCTTTGGTCCGGTATTCCCCGAGCCACAGGCAAAGCTCACCCAATTCCCCCTGATAATGGGGCTGGATGGAGCTAACAAGATGAGCAAAAGCTACAATAACCACATTGAGATAGCATCTTCACCACAACAAATACTGGAAAGAGTGATGACGGCAGTCACCGACCCTGCCCGCCGCTATCGCTCTGACCCGGGGCATCCCGAAATATGCAACATCTTTAGCCTGCATAAATTCTTCACCCCTGATAGAGTGGATGAAATTGCCTCAGATTGCCGCCGCGCTAAAATCGGCTGCGTTGAGTGCAAAAAACTATTGGCTGCGAATATCGCCTCAAATCTTGAACCTTTCCGAGAAAAGAAGGCTGCTTTAACAGCAACCCCCAACTATGTTACTGAAGTTCTCGCTGATGGAGCTACCCGCGCTGAAGCCATCGCTAAGGAGACTATTAGAGAAGTCAAGCAAAAGATGAAGCTTCTTTAGCGCGATGAAATTGGAAGATAACAGAGTTACTGGCTAAACATATCCAATGAGCAATTCAGGCAATGAGACCGCAGTTAGTAAATTTTGGTCATAAGTCTACTATAATAAGGTGAAGAGGAGAGATAAATAGCAGCCAATGGATTGTGCCCGAATACTCTATCTTTCACCGCAAGCACAGTCATTGGAACCCGACAATATTTAATAAACAAAGTATCATGTCCCACACATAGCCCCAAAAGGATAGCCAGGTCCACCCCCTCTGAATTTAGAATTTCTGCTTGAACAATAGGACTACACATAGATTCATAACACATGTAACCTCTTTTCCCTACTATCATCTCTTCCCTTTTAAGCCCTATTCTCTCCTTATCAACCCTCCCTACCTTACAGCAAACCGATACTACCTGGAAGCCATGGTTTTCCAGCATCCTGTCCAGAATCCGAGCTTCGTTGTCCAACCCGATACAGAAAGCAACGCCTAATTTGTGATAGCCCATTTTTCGAGCAAACTGCATTGTCTCTTCCACCCGAGGAAATTTAGTCCTGAGGCCCAGATTATCCCCGACTCCTGTGGGAACCCATTCATAGCACTCTGCTTCTTGCAGCGAAGAAAGACGAGCAAATTCTTTAATATCAGGTTTGTCATATTCAGCCAGAGCCTCTTCAATTACGCCAGGTTTAAGCCGCATAGGACAAAAAGGCGGTGCCTCTTCTACCGGAGGCAATTCTGTGCCCGCTTCATTATAAGGGTCACAGATTCTTTTACCACACCTGGCACACATAGGATACAACTCTTTTCCCACTTTCCTCCTCTTTAACGGTTCTTTTTGACAAATCTGCCCATTCTTTTTAGAGCTTCCTCAATATTAGCCAGGGAAGTAGCATAGCAGCAGCGGATAAATCCTTCACCACATTGCCCAAAGGCTGAGCCAGGCACTACAGCCACCCGTTCCTCCATAAGTAGCCTTTCGGCAAACTCTTCTGAACTCATCCCGGTAGCTTCTATTGAAGGAAAAGCATAGAAAGCTCCTTTAGGTTCAAAACAAGGTAAACCAATTTCATTTAGCTTCTTGACCATGAACCGTCGGCGCCTATCATATTCCCTCACCATTTTGTCAACATCGTCCTCACCAGACCTCAATGCTTCAATGCCAGCCATTTGCGACATCGTTGGTACACAAAGCATGGTATATTGGTGAATTTTGAGCATGGCTTCGATAAGCTGCTGGTTAGCAGCTATATAGCCTATCCGCCAACCAGTCATGGCAAACGCCTTGGAAAATCCACCGAGTAAAATAGTTTGCTCTTTCACCCCGGGAAGACTGGCAAAACAGGTGTGCTCCACCCCATAGACCAACCTGGCATAAATCTCGTCTGAAATCACTAGCAGGTTGTATTTTTGAGCTAGTTTAGCGATTTTGTTCAGTTCTTCACGTGACATCACTGCACCAGTAGGATTGGAGGGATAGCCGATGAGGATAGCCTTGGTCTGTCTATTAATCAGAGGCTCAATATCCTCAGCTTTGACAATAAAATTATTTCGTTTGCTTGTAGGCACAAGGACTGGCACACCACCGGCGAGGATAACACAGGGTGGGTAAGAGACATACCATGGGTCGGGAATAATCACCTCATCGCCGGGGTTCAGAATAGCTCGCATGGCAAGGTCGAGCCCTTCGCTAACACCAACGGTGACGAGGATTTCCCGCTCCGGCTGGTAGCTAATCCCATAATGACGTTCCAGGTACCCTGCCAGCTCCTGACGCAACTCGAGCATACCGTAGTTTGAGGTGTACATGGTGTAACCTTTTTCCAGTGAGTAGGTAGCAGCCTCTCGAATATGCCACGGGGTAACAAAGTCCGGCTCACCTACACCGAGGGAGATAACACCTTCTAAAGACGCGAGTATGTCAAAAAACCTTCTGATGCCCGAGGGCGATATGCTATTTACCCTCTGGGAAATAAAGTCTTCCATAGTTTTGACGTGAACAGAATCCATATTCCTAGATTACAGGCTCAATGGCAGCCGTTTATTCTCCTCCGTGGGTTCAAGCAATTCACCATCCTCTTTGTATCGCTTAAGCAGGAAATGGGTGGTGGTGCTTTGCACTTTTTCCAGTGGAGCTAGCTTTTCAGTTACAAAGCTAGCTATTTCCTGCATGTTTTTGCCCTTCACCAATATCGCCAGGTCATAAGTGCCCGAAACTAAATAAGCAGAGTATACCTGTGGGAAACGGCAAATCCGCTCCGCAATAGCATCAAAGCCAACATCCCGCTGTGGCGTCACCTTGACCTCGATTAACGCCAATACTTCCTCCTTACCTAATTTAGCCCAGTTTACTATGGCTTTATATTTCAAGATAGTTTTATCTTCCTCAGCTTTCTTGATTATGCTTTTTACCTTGCTGGCAGATATATCAACCATAGTGGCAATTTGCTCCGGGGTTGCCCGAGCGTTATCCTCCAGTATTTCAAAAATTTCGTTCATATTGCCTCCTAAACTACAAGGTCAATAGCTGACCACTGGTCGTCTGTCTCATTGTAGCATAACTCAAATGACTTGCCTCCATCTGTAGTGACTTTAAACAACCTTTTACCTGGCTCTTGCCACGCCTTTTCTATCTCTTTAACCCTATATTCTATTCCCTGCCACAGGAAAGATTGAGGGCGCTCCGCATAAGTATGACCCGAGTAGCAACTGACTTTAGGGAAGATTTCATTCATCCCACTTCCATTTTGGGTCATGCCTAAATCTGTCAGGTCTGGAAATCCATTGCCTTAATCGTGCTTTAGGAGGTTCGCCTTTGTCAGCGAGACCATGGTGATTTCTGCAGAGAACTATTAAGTTGCCTAATTTATTCGAAGAACCCTCCTCCTGCTTCGGAACTATGTGATGGACGGTCAATGTCAGTTGTTCATGACACTCTGGTTTTTCACACTCATTCCCGACCGCATCGATTAACCTAGCTTCTTCGTCTGCGCTTAGTGGTGGGACTACATCACTTGGCCTCCGTGTTTCTCTTGTACCACCTTTCAGACTTTCATAAATTTTCTTCGCACCACTTTTAAATACGCCGATACCGCGTTTCTTGCAAACGAGGTAAGATACCCCACCAATAATCACAATAGCGATACCAATACTTAGGTAAATTATGTGTCTTGGGACAACCTGCCAAATAAATGCACCCAAAAGTATAGCAACTACAAGTATCGTGGCCCATGGTGGCCACCCTGTCTCATCCTGGTCCCTTCTGTTCTTCATTTTATATTTCTGGCTTACTTTTATGCCACTCTGTTGCTTGCTCGTAGGCAAAGGCAATGTGCAATAGCGTCTCCTCATTGAACGGCTTGCCCATAATTTGCATGCCGATTGGCAGACCGTCAACAAATCCAGCAGGTACGGAAATAGCGGGAATGCCGGCAATATTTATGGGCAAGGTGCAGACATCGCTCAAATACATCTGCATCGGGTCCTCCAGCTTCTCCCCCAATTTGAACGCCACCGTGGGCGATGTCGGAGTAACCAGAGCATCACACTTTTCAAAAGCTTGTTCGTATTCCTGTTTTATCAAGGTACGCACCTTCTGTGCCTTGAGGTAGTAGGCGTCATAATAGCCAGCGGATAGAGCGTAGGTACCCAACATTATTCTCCTCTTGACTTCAGTTCCAAAGCCAAATTGCCGTGTTTTCTCCGTTGCCTCTATCACACTGCCGGCATCTTGCTCCGAGAAGCCATATTTAACCCCGTCATAGCGAGCCAGGTTCGCCGAAGCCTCAGACGGGGCAACTATATAGTAGACTGCTAAGGCATATTTAGTAGATGGCAAGGAAACTTCCCAATCTATTTCGGCACCCAATTCCTTTAGCTTCTTTATCGCTATTTCCAAAGCTGACTTCACTCCACTTTGCATGCCTTCTACAAAATATTCCCTGGGAATGCCAATGCGCAGCCCTTTAAGGTCACCCTTTAAATAAGAAACATAATTCGGTACAGGGTAATCCACTGAGGTGGAGTCCATAGAGTCGTACCCCGCAATAGCATTCATCACCAGGGCACAATCGGTGGCATCCTTAACTATCGGACCAATCTGGTCAAGGGAGCTGGCAAAGGCAACCAAGCCAAAACGGCTCACCCTCCCATAAGTGGGCTTGAGACCCACTACCCCACAAAATCCTGCCGGCTGGCGTATGCTGCCGCCGGTATCAGAGCCGATAGCGTAAATGGCTTCATCACCAGCCACAGCAGCGGCAGGACCACCACTGCTACCTCCGGGAACATAGCCTAGATTCCAGGGGTTGTGGGTAGGGAAAAAGGCAGAATGTTCTGTGGAAGAACCCATGGCAAATTCATCCATGTTCCCCTTGCCTAATATCACCGCTTTTTGCGTTTTCAGTTTCCCTATCACGGTGGCATCGTAAGGCGGAACGAAGTTTTCCAGCATCTTTGAAGAGCAAGTAGTTCGTATCCCCTTGGTACAGATAACATCCTTGATTAACACCGGCACACCAGCTAACGGCGTAATATTGCCATTCCGTATACAACCATCCGCCTCCTCAGCTTGCTTTAAAGCCATGTCACCGGTAACAGTGACACAGGCATGAATTTTATCTTCTACTTCAGCGATACGCTCCAGTGTAGCTTTGGTAAGCTCCACCGAGGAAATCTCCCTTCGTTTAAGAAGTTCGTGAGCCTCGTGGATAGTTAGTTGACAAAGCTTATTCACAAAACTTAAAGCCTCTCGTTAATGCTACTGCGAAAGATAACTTTTCGCCAACTACCGCCGGTTACTGAATGCATCTCCTTGAGCCTGGGGATAAACTTCAGCCCCAAGAATATTGGTAATCCCACGGAGAAAACCACCAAGGCGACGCTACCATAAATCAATCCGGCCACAACTGGGAAGCAGATAAACCCCATACTGTAGCAGACAGTTATGTTCCTGGTAATAAGCAACACTACGCCGCATATACCAAGCCAGAAAGGAATTGCCTTAGGCAATAAAATAAGGAGGACACCTATGCTCGTAGCCCCTCCCCTACCACCACGGAACTTGAGAAAAACGGGGAAAATGTGACCTAACACGGCAGCTAGCCCGGCAAGAAGTTGAAATATTAAATCAACGCCGAGCCAGCGAGCTAAGAGAACCGCCGCTATTCCTTTGCCAATGTCAACCAATAAAACCAATATCCCTGCTACAAGCCCCACTTCATAGTAGACATTTATCGCTCCCGTAACTCCGCTTCCTACACTCCGAATGTCTATCCCCTTTTTGAGCCGAGCAGCAATGTAACCCGAGGGGATAGAACCAAGCAGATAGCCACAGACTATAGCAACGGCGTTAATCATTTATCCCGCAAGATGCCTACTCCAAAACTGGCTTCACCTTAAAGCAGCTCTCTTCCTTTTTGGGAGCATTAGCAAGAACATCGCTTTGAGGATATGAAGGAGAACTCTGGTCTTCCCTGAAAACGCTTTGTAGTGGAACTGCATGAGTTGCCGGTGGCACATCAGCTGTGTCCACCTGATTAAGTATCTCAAAATTTTCCAGAATATTGGATAGCTCAACGGCAAATTTCTCGATTTCAGCTTCGCTTAAACCCAGGCGTGCTAACCAGGCTACATGCTCCACTTGCTGGCGACTTAATTTCATCTTAATCTTCCTGAATGCTGCAATTGTAGCATCACGTTTTACCGTTAGACAACGGTAGTGTAGTTCAGATAAATGGTGGACACCTCAAAGAAAGTCAAAAGGCAAAAATCAAAATGCAAAATGACAGAGCAAAAATGAAAAAACAGTCAGTATGAAGCTGAAGGCTGATAGCTACTACATTGGGATTTGTTCGGAATTTAGTGCTTTGAGTTTAGGATTTAACTTGGAGATTGCTTCGGCACTCACGTGCCTCGCAATGACAGGGGAAGGCATGCCTCGCAATGACGTAAAGGCGAGTGTCATTGCGCCCTTTTCTATTGTCATTGCGAGCCGAAGGCGTGGCAATCTCAGCGGGGTATGAGATTGCTTCGTCGTTACCACTCCTCGCAATGACAGGTGGGGGAGTCATTGCGAGCCTGATTCCTCCCTTGAAGAGAAAGAATTCAGGTCAGGTGAAACAGTTGCACGTAGCATCA
>DAOUZA010000026.1 GCA_030665785.1 Dehalococcoidia bacterium | reverse complement strand
CAACTCTGGCTACCAGCCATTTTTGTTATCTTCACTTCAGTCCTATATTACTATATATATTATATAGATTATTATTCCAACAAGGAAGCATCTCCATAGAAGCAGTATACCAAAATTTGTGCTCCGATAGAATGGTATGTTACTTTGTGATTCTCCACTTATCCGGGTCTAGCTTCTTCAGCTTCAGCAGGCTATGGTCCTGGTGCCAAACAATCCCGGGAAGAGAGCATTTCCCACAGCGCGGGAGGCATTAAGCTAAAAGCTGCCAAGTTCAGTGAAGAGCGCGGTGCTAATTGCAAGCATAGGCAAAGTACACCCAGAATAGATATTCATTATAAGTCCGAAGATAAAGGCGGAGATAATGCCAAAGCCTACTAACCATTCTCTACTTAACGGGTTTGAAATTCCGATGCCGCTGAGAGTTATTCAGCCTGATAGGCCCAGGTGAATCGCTTCTTATATCTTTCCATTATGGCTATGGTCCTGGTGCCAAACAGTCCCAGGAAGATAGCGTTCCCCACAGCGTGGGAAACATCAAACCAGAAGCTGCTGAGCTCGGCGAAGAGCAGAGTGCTAAGCGTCAGAGGGCCGGCAAAGTAGAGCCAGAAATAGACATTCATTATAAGTCCAAAGATAAAGGCAGAGATAACGCCAAAGCTTACCAGCCATTTTCTAGTTAACGGGATTGCTTCGCGGAAGCTTCCCTGAGTGCTACGAGATTGCTCCGCTGTCCCTTCGCTACACTCAGGGCTCTGGCTCACCGCAATGACATACTCCGGAGTGGAACGACGCCTGAATTGCCCTAGGTAAGCAGCGCCACAACCTACCAAACCCCAGGCAAGCATCTGATATAGCGTCCAGGGACCCTGTCCCAGAAAGAAGTTGGAAATGAGGGGTGTCATCGCTCCGACCATAAAGCCAGCTACAGGACCGAAGACATATCCAGAGCAAATTATCAGGAAGGTGCATGGCTGAAAACTGGGAATGGCACCAAAAGGAATTCTCAACACCGCTGACATAGTGGCTAACATGGAAATCAAAGCTATCGCCTTGGAGCTCTGGGCAACTGACTCAAAACTGAAGAAAAAGGCCAGTATGACCAGGATAGCAAGCAGGGTTGCCATTAACGCCCAGTTCACCAGGGCATTTAACGAAGGCATTAACACAAAGCAAATAGAAAGACCCACGCCAAGAAATATCATCAATGCCAGCGGGAAATATCTTTTATTCATGCTAATGCCTCAATCATCTCGTCAGCAGTCAATATATCGCCAGGGACACCATAACTTTTAAGAGCCTGCGCCAGACGGTTTATCTGGGGCGAGAATAACAACGCTTGTGATAGCACCTCCCTCTTGGGTCCATCCACCACGATTTTCCCCTCGCTGAGCAATACCACTCTATCGCTAAACTCAGCCACCATCTCCACATCCTGAGTCACCAGAATTACTGCTCTGCACTCCCTCCGATATTCGTCCAGAAATTTCATTAACTCAGCCTTTAGCCGGTATTCCATCCCCCTGGTAGGCTCATCAAGGATAATTATCTGGGGCTGAGCTACCAGGATAGAAGCCAAAGCCACTCTTTGTTTCTCTCCACCACTCAGGAAGCGGGGATACTGGTATCTATATTGCGTCAGACCAAATCTCTCCAGCGTTTGATTAATCAATGGCTCGGCTTCTCCACCCTTGACTCCCAGGTTGTTCAAGGTGAAAGCAAGTTCCTCTTCCACGGTGTCGCAAAACAAATGGTCGTTGGGATTTTGAAAAACATAGCCCACTTTCCTGCACAATTCAGCCACAGTCGCTTCCTTAGCGTTGATGCCACCAACAGTAACATCACCCCTGGTTGGTTTAAGCAAGCCATTGAAGTGCTTGACCAACGTGGTCTTCCCTGAAGCATTCCTACCCATAATGGCGACAAATTCCCCGGGACACACCTTCAAATTTATGCCCTTTACGGCAACGAAGTCATCAGGATAGACATGCCATAAGTTCTTTACCTCAATTAGAGGCTTAAGATGAGATTGTTTCGTTTCACTCGCAATGACAGGGGAAAAGAACTCAGAATGCCGAGAGGCGCAGGGCTTAGAATGACGAAGAGTTTTAGCTAACGCTATTCTGCCTTCCTTGACCGTCAGTGGAGTATCATCAATGAGGTTGCTTCGCTTCACTCGCAATGACATTCCTCTGCTCTTCACAGCCTGAGCAAGCTTAATTATGGGAGGTATCCCAACGCCACTTTGGGAAACCCTTCCATCGCTGAGAATTGACCTTGGACCTCCGTCAGCGGTAATCATGCCATTCTCCAGCACAATAACCCTATCGGAGTGCGCCACCACCCTATCCAATCTGTGTTCCACCAATATCACCGTGATGCCCAGCTCATCATTTAGCCGTTCCACTACATTAAGGACATCTTCAGCACCCTTGGGGTCTAATTCCGAGGTAGGCTCATCCAATACCAGGATATCAGGGTAAAGCGCCAGCACAGAGGCTATCGCCACTCTCTGCTTCTCACCACCGGAAAGTTCGCTTGTTGCTCGATGGCGTAAGCTGGCAATACCCACTGTATCCAGTGCCTCTTCTACTCTCTTGGCGATTACCTCTTTGGCAAAAGCGAGATTTTCTAACCCAAAGGCAAGTTCCCTATCCACATCCACAGTCACCAACTGGTTTTCAGGGTCTTGAAACACCATCCCCACCATGGTAGCCAGTTCCTTGGTGGAATGCTTCATCACATTAAGGCCATTAACTTCCACCTTGCCGGTTATCTTCCCACCGTAGAAATGAGGTATTAACCCGTTTAGACAACGACACAGGCTCGACTTTCCCCCTCCAGAGGGACCGGTGAGCAACACAAACTCACCATCTTGAATTTCAAGGTTTATGTCGCGAAGAGCCGACTTATCATTACCGCTATAGTAAAAGGTCAGATTCTTTATGCTAATCAAGAGACGCCTTCCTTTTTAGTAAAGCCAGGATAGGCATAGTGTTAACCAGAAGTAGTAAAACAAATAACATCGTCCATTCTGAAGCAGTAAGGCTGACAGCCTCGACAACGGGATAATACTGGAATCCTCCTTGTCCTGAACAGCGCAAGAATACCCCGAAAGCAATAGAGGAAAAAACGAACGCTAAAATAGTTATGTCACCTTTGCTTATTTTTAACTCCTTATAAAAAGTCCTCTTTTGCCCCGAGCCAAACGCCCGTGACTCCATTGCCTCAGCTACCTGGACAGCACGGTCCAGGGAGTTAGATAACAGTGGAATAGCGATAGAGGCATAGCTTTTGACTCTTTGAATCCGCCCTCCCCTGTCAAGTTCCAGGCCCCTGCTCTTCTTTCCATCAGCAATACGTTGAGCATCATCAATCAAAGCAGGGACAAATTTAGTGGATAAGCTTGTCACCATAACCGATTTATATGGTAATTTTGCCTTCACCATAGCCAACATAAGGTCATCGGGATGAATGGCAAACATAAGCACAGTGAAAGCGGAAATTATCGCTAGCAATCTCAAGCTATTCCCCACGCCCCAGAGTATCCCCTCCAGGGTTATTCGAGGGGCACCGGCTATGGGAATTGCAAAGGGAAATTGATACAGGACGTTAGAGCCTTGATTGCTTACCAATGCATTGATGACTATGATTAATAAGCATAAAAAGAAGGCGAACTTCATCACCGAAAGCCATTCTTTCCATACCCTGGCTGCCAAAATTACCGGTAATGTAGATAAAGAGAGTAGAAGAAGATAAACGGGACTATCGAACAGCAGAGCAAGGATACAAACACAGGCAATCCAGGCTAACTTACACCACGGATTAAGCCTGTGGATGACCGTGCCTTTGTCACTATATTTGTAGCTTACCATTCATGGAAGTCCCAATGCACTACATCGCCATCATGGAGTATGTAAGCAGCAGCTCCGACATTTGGTGATACCTCATTAACATAATAGAACCAATCCTTATTTGTTCCTAGATACTGAGAGCGGACGCCATTTATCGCCTCCACAAATCCTCCCCCGTACTTCGTTTCCACGGTAGCCACCCGCTGTAATGCATCCATAGCAGTGGAACCATCGTCCAACTTGACCAGTTTATCCGGTATTAGCGTGCTGTTGTCCTGGGTAACGATTACCCTTACTTCAATTTGCCCCGATGGCGTTGACTGGCAGCCGCTTAACGGAATGGCAAGCAGGCAAGCAACAACAATTGCAATTGCAACAAGTTTTAAGAGATTGTTCCGCTTTGCTCCCAATAACATAATGTTAATAAGCTCTACTCCTTCTCCGGACTAAAAATGCTGCTAAAGCTGCAAGTAAGGCAACCATGCCAATCGCCACATACAATGGCCAACTAGCGATATGAAGGTGAACGGGCACCTTGATCCCCGCTCCCATCCCAAGCTGTGGAGATGGATTTGTGGCAGCTACATAGATGTAAGCAGTATGGTCGCCAACCGAAAGCAAGGGAGAAGAGGCGGTTATCTGCACTTCTTTAACCCCATTCGGAGTTAAGGTAAATTCGTTCGGTGTGATGTCGAACCAATTTTTATACTTTTCCTCTGCGTAGACTCTATATTCCGCAGCGCTATCCCCTGTGTTGATCACGTAGAGAGTTTCGTTAGCTGAACCCCAAAGGTAAGCATTGAATTCTAGCTCCCCTGGAGCAATTCCTACCCCTGCTGCTAACACTGAAATAGGAAACAAAAGCATGACGGCAATCACCAAACAAAAAGCAGTGAGCAGCCATCTGCCTTGCATACTAACTTGCTTCCTCAGCCCAGAAGAGCAGAGCCCCTGCCTTTTGCCCCACTCCAGCATAGTTTAGGGGCACAACTAACTTGGCCCACACTTCCTCGCAATCGTTAACATTGACTGTAGTATCAAATGAGTCCCAAGAGCTATTATCCAACTTTAGCCCGGTAACAAACAAGCCTTGCGCCTGGTCGGTTACCTGAGCTGTAACCTTGATTGGCATCCCTCCCTTGTTTTCAATACTTAGAGTATGAGCATCGCTAGTATATCCCGATGTCAAATTGCCAAAATTGATGCTATCAGGAGTCACTTCAATAGAGATTGCTGGGACAATTGTGGCTGATAAGCTGACTTGTCCTTGAGAGCTTTCCACTCCTGTCCCTACCTTGACTAAAACCTTGTCACTTCGGATGCAGCCGCTCTTTTCAGCAAAGATATTAAAGGTACCATCGCTACTTATGGAAATATCTATTGTCCCTTCAGGACTGGTAACACAGTCTTCATCAGCATGAACAGTAGCATTGGCACAGGGTAACCAATTATGGATAGTATCATTATAGGCATTTACTGTGACAGCGAATTCTTCGCCTACATCTACCTCTGTTTTATTTAGCGCTATTTTCAAAGGAGTTTCGCTAAAGGTGGTGCTGGAATAGAAGAGTATCTCATAGTGTGGAGGGCCAGGTGGAGTAGTTACATTCAATATAAAGCTATTTGCTCCGACCTCAGCAAGGTAATCATCCACCCTATACTGCCACCAAGGACCATTTGTCCAATCCCCCTCTCCACTTATAGACAAAATGCATAGACCTAGTCCTTCGTAATAACGCACTGTGTAAGGAAAGTTACCAATTTGAGAAGCTTCATCCAGAGCTCCTAAGGCAGTGGGATCAGACAGATAATGCGGGTTGCCTTCGTCATCTGTAATAGTTGATTCAGAAACTGTTACATTCCCATTCCAGATAGTGCTGGATTGTCCCTCAACTCTAACATAAACTGAAACGGCTTCCTGAGGCTGAAGAACCTTTACTGGGTATGGTTTGCCTAAAAGTGCTGGTATGGCATAAGCAGTAATCCAGGGAGAAGGGTTGCCTTGCCAATCAGGGAAGGAGCCGTCAGTGGTATCCTGAAAGCCAAGTAAGTCATCGATAGGAGTATTATTATTCTTTGTCCAGTAACTGCTCGTCGGGTTCTGTCCTGCAGCTACAATGGCGTCAATTGCCCAGGAATCGGTGGACGGGTTAGTTGCTCCCCAGGATAGGAAGCCACCATTATCCGCCTGTTGGGATTTAATATAATTCAGGCCATTTGTGATAGCATTTGAGCCTGGATTTTCCCCGGCAGCAATCAAAGCCATCACAGCGCAGGCAGTGTCATCGACATCGCTACCCTGCCCCACTCCCCAACTCCAGCCACCATCACCGCTCTGATTATCCTTAATAAAAGCCACTGAGTTAGCAACAATCTCTGAGCTTGAGCTTTCACCAGCGGAGATAAGCGCCATAACCCCCCAGAAATCATCGTTTAACAGCGATGTGTCACCAATCTGACCGTCATCGTAAAGTGTCTTTAACGCAGCAGTAAAATTAATGCCACCAAAATTTGCAGGGTTTTCGCCAGCAGCCACTATCGCCAGAATCATTCGCGCAACATCGGTAGTTACGCTGAAGTTGGCATCGTCAGCATGAGCCTCCAAATAATCAACGATGGAAGGATTGCTTCCCACCTTCCAGGTATGTGGGTCTTCTCCAGCAGCGACTATAGCCATACTCGCCCATGCTGAAGTACCAAAACCCCCGATATCACCTTGAGTTGTCTGGTTGTTACGCAAGTAATCTAAAGCACTGGCTATTTCAGCATCACTGGACGATAAAGGATAATTAGAATAGGCAACTATGGGTATAGGCAAAATAGTTAATATAAGCGCAAAAATTAGCAATAAACTGCCAAGAAAAGCAGCAATCCTCCTTTTAATATCGGCCATTTCCAACCTCCTTTGATTTATTAAACAAGTTCAGTTTATTGTAAACAAGCACGCTTGATTATGCTAGTGTAAACAACCCTGTAGTGAACTGTCAATACCCCTTCTTGTCATTGCGAGGCACACCCTGCTCTTGTCATTGCGAGGCACACCCTCTTCTTGTCATTGCGAGGCACACCCTCTTCTTGTCATTGCGAGGCACACCCTCTTCTTGTCATTGCGAGGAGCATCAGCGACGAAGCAATCTACAAGCTAAATCCTAAACAATATCAAAAATCAAACATAAAAAGTCAAAATGACAAATTAAAATGTAAAAACATTTATCCTGTAAAATTCCTCGCCCTTGAAGGGAGAGGGCTAGGGTGAGGGTGAAAAAATGGGCTGTCATTGTGAGGCTTGTCCCGAGCGAAGCGAGAGAACTCGCCGAAGCAATCTCAACGAGGAAACAACGATAACAACGTCAGTTTATTCTGCCACTGTGAGGTAAATGCTAGATTTATCTTAGATTAGCACGGACTGGATGAAATCTAAATTCGCCTATACGCCTTTTATAGAATATATGCTATTATTCTTCATAACTCCTTTAGTAAGATAATAAAGCTAGCAAGTTCTTAGAGAAAGGGATGAAAGTGCTAAAAATTTGTACAGCACACAGTCATCTTAACCGAAGAAAAACTCTGCTGGCTCTTATGACTATCACCCTCATTGCATCTCTTCTAGGCGCGACGTTTCCCTTCAACACAAATGTGAATGACAAAACTGTTTCTGCTGATAGCGTCTTCTATGACTTTATAAGCGAAGCCTCCACAGCATCCTGGATGAGTGGGGCTGGCAGCTTGCCATTCCCAGGCAGCGATAGTGATAGCAGGGGCTTTGCCCTCTACAGAGATAATTGGCAGCTTGAGGATGGTAGCACGTGGGCAAAAGTCCTGGAAACGCACCCTCAATGGGTAAGCAATGGCTGGATTATGGGCAGATACCCCCAACTGACCGTCCCTTCCGATGCGGAGCTTAAAGTTACCGTGGGATTTCTCAAAGGAGCTACAGAAACTGGTGGCGTTACCTTTGAGGTTCGGTTTGAAGAAGGCCAGAATAGGCAAACAATCATAAGCCTTCAGGCGACTTATGATGGCAAGCTCGATTCTATGACTGCGAGCCTGAGTTCGTTGGCTGGCAAGACAGGCTATTTCATTCTCTACGTCAACGCCGGACAGGACTCGAGCCAAGACTGGGCTGCCTGGGCTGAGGCGAAAATAGAGGTTGCGGCTCCTGCTGCTCTCCCTGACCTGAAGATAACTGATGTGTGGAGTAGTGATGGTCAGCTCTGCTACAAGGTAAAGAACATCGGTCAGGGCAATGTTGGTGGTGCTGTCGCCTCGGTAAGCTTCTATAACGTCCTGTTCATTGATGGGGAGCGGGTGGCAGAGGACCTTGTTACTACACCCCTGGCCTCTGGCCAGGAACTGGAGCGATGCTTTGATTACCAGTGGCAGATGACACCGCCCGAGCATGAGATAAGGGTCTGCGCTGATTGGGATAAAGATGTAGCAGAAAGCAACGAGCAGAATAACTGCTGGGAACAGGTGTGGACAATGGAGGAGGAACTTCCTGACCTCATAATTGAAGAAATTAAGTGTGACCGCGAGAATAGTCGCATAGGCTATGTAATAAAGAATGTTGGCGGGGCTACGGCTCCATCTGGTCATGCTACGACTTTATACGTTGATGGCAAGGAAATATGTCACGATGTAATGGATTATGATTTGGAGTCTGATGTGATTTACAGGTCATGGTTCCAGGAATACACCTGGCCGGAGCGTCATACCATAGAGGTAAGGGTGTGCGCTGATAATTATGAGCAGATTGAGGAGTCCAACGAGCAGAACAACTGCAAGGAACAAGTTTGTGAGTATGTGGCAGATATTATTCCACCTGTGATTATTTCCGGTCCTACAATGTCTCAGATAGGTCCCACCATGGCAGTTATCTGTTGGGAGACAGATGAGGCCAGCGATAGCCTGGTCAGGTATGATAACCGCGCTGGAGAATATGGCAGTGTTGCACAAGACTCCAGCTTAGTTACCGAGCACTGTCTCAAATTGAGCAACCTTGAGTCAGCAACAACCTACCACTTCCTGGTTGAGTCCCAAGATTCCAGCGGGAACAGTGTAAGCAGCCGAGACCTCAACTTTGAAACCCTATCCCCTTCAGATGACGAGAATCCGTCGCTGTTTTTGCTAGTCTCCGATACACTTTCAGGCAAAGCTACTATCTCGGCTGATGCTCAGGATAACACTGGCGTGGATAGGGTTGTCTTCTTCCTTGATGGCGAGCCAGTGTTCACTGATTTTTCCCCTCCATTTGAATGGCAATGCGATACAGGAGTCCTTGGTGAAGGTTCCCACAATATTCGAGCCGAAACCTCTGATATTGCTGGCAACATAGCCGAGGACACTCATCTGGTCGACGTCCAAAATCAGTTTCCTGTGGACCTTTCTCCGGTGCATGTGCGGATTATCAACCCTGAATCCAATGCTGAGGTTTATGGTGAGATGCCGATTTCAGTAGAGGTTACACACGATTTAGACTTTGGAATTAAAACTATAACTGTCGAGGTTGAGGGGGTTCTATGGGAAAGGCCTTTTACGGAAGGACATTATGAAAACCCTGTTACGGGACATTGGGAGCAAGGACCAGGACTAGAGCCGCCAGGACTAGAGCCTATATGGGTGCCAACAGGTTATCCTCAGCCTCCAATGCATACGACCTGTTTTTGGGATTTTAGCGGACTTGAGCTAGGTAGTACCCACAACATTTACGTAGAGGCTGAGGATGAGCATGGAAACTGGGGTCACGCCCAGATTCAAGTGCAAATCTCTGAGCCCGAGATTGTCATCTCTCGTTATGTGGCAAGACATGACAATTATTTTAAAGTTACATTAACAATAGAGAACAATGGCGAAGTTCCTGTCGAGAGGTTCACGGTAAGCGATACCGATATAGGTTTCCAATGCCTTAAGACTGGTTGGGTAACAAGTAAACCTAGTGGTGGGGATTGGGGGCGTACAATAGAATGGGACTATGAGGTTGAGACTCAGCATGCAGGACATCCATCTACTATAACTACCGGTAGCCTTGGGAATTTTCGACCAGGTGAGGCTATTAGGCTTGAGTATTATGCAGTGCCCACCCTCGTTTTTCCCACTCCTGAGGTAGCTACCTATGAATTTGGTAATACGCTCGAGGTCACCTATCAAGTTGAAGGGGAAGAGTACAGCCTAACAGAACCGTTAAGCACGTGGGTGGTCTCATCAGGCGAGCTAGATAGTGCCTTTTCGGATGCCGATTATCTAATCGTTACCAAACCTCCAGCTCTATTCGCCAATTATGATTCTCATAAAGTGAATGAATTACTGGCGACTATGGCGGAACTGGCGAAGGAAAAGAATGGTGTGCTGGGGTATATCTGTTACGGAGGGGATGCAGACTCACTCAAGCACAGTATAAGTCCGGGGGGTGCCTGGTATGAAAAGCTTACGTCTCTTCATGTGATAGGTTATTTCGATGGTATTACGTGTATGGGGTCTGGTCCTTTTGACTACTTGCTCCTGGTTGGTGAGACGGAGATAGTTCCTTCATTCTACCCAACAACTAGCCGCTTCCTTGCTGAAACAGGAGGCGATATCGACTGTAGCGATTATCCTTATGCTGATATAATTGGGAATGATCTTAGGCCTGAGCTTAGAGTAGGCAGAATTGTTGGTGATGATGCTGCAGCGTTGGTTAAACCAATCCAAGCTAGTATCAATGTCCATAAGCATCTACCGGGACATGAATTTGATAGGTCGGATGCCCTTCTTACTAGTGGGCCAGAGGGCACATGGGAGCAGTTCGTTAGCGATACAAATCAAATTGGAGATATCCTCGCAAGTTATGGAACAACGACTGATTATGTGCGTCGAGAATATTATACCACTGAAGTAGATCTCTTGAGGGAAGCAGTGTTTATCCTGGGCACCATGTGGGAGTGTCGACCCCCTGACAGCCGTACACCATTTCCTGCTGAACTAGAGCATCTAAGACATTTAACATGTGTATATTGCCCAACACCCCCAGGCGATTTAGTAGATCTTGATGGGGATGGGAATCCAGATTGTGAACATAAGGATGTGTGCCCCAAGCGACATGATCTCGCTTCGGACCTCACGGGACTGCACCGGCTGATAAGTACAAATGATGCAATTTTAGTGGAAGAAGTCCGTAGAGATGGCCCTGTTTGTCAAACCTACGATTATAACTTCCCTAGGCCTGATGGTACTTCAGCTTGGGATTACGGAACCACGCAGCTCATAAATAAAATGCCGGACAAAGATATATTCTACATGAACGGTCACGGCAATCGTGGAACTTGGGCCGAGTTTGATACAGGCAACTTTGGCGGAAGCCACCCGGTAGTCTTCGCCGACTCATGCCTTACCGGTGCCTATGAGGCTAAAATTGACCCGGTGCTGGGTAATCTTTCTGGTTATGGCGCTCCAGAATCTTCGTTTAAAGCTGGGGCTGCGGTATATATTGGGTCAACTGAGGTAGCACCTGCCGATTCTGAGCATGGTTTTGAATTTGCCAGAAAATTCTTCGCGGAGTACTGGCTTCCCGGGACTTCTTGTGGCGATGCCCTCACTGAGCAGAAGGATTGGATGTGGATGACCGGAGATAGCTACTTCCAATATATGAACTATGAATTTAATCTGTATGGAGACCCGAAGTTTGGGGATTAATAATGATGAAGAAAAGATGGATTCTGGGTGTTGTTTCTCTCTTCCTGGCATTTTTGCTTAGCGGCATTTCCTATGCTGCCGAGCTGCCCTCATCTCTTGAAATAAGTATCCCTGACTACACAGTGACCACTGTGGGTGGTCTGGACTATGTCGGCATCCCCGGCGGTGATGTACTATTAGCAGAAGAGGGTAGACCAAGAGTCCCTTACTATACTACATCCATTGATTATCCAAAGGGATATAAAGTTCAGGATGTAATCTTAGAGGAAAGGTCCGGGTTAATGACTACAACGGGTCTGAAACTACCTGTTGTAGTAATAGGGGCACCTTCTGAGTTACTCGAGGTGAAGAAAGGCTGGTATCCCGAGGAGGAATACAAGTGGAAAGCATGGGATAATCCTGATGGCAGCACTACCCTAATCATCAAGATGTATCCCTTCTGCTATGACCCTGAAACAACCGATGTGAAATTCTACAAGAATTACCATTTTGACATTGAGTACATTCTCTCCAGTGTGGAAATAACAGCATTATCTACAGATAAAGATGTCTATGAACCAGGGGATGAAGTTACGCTGGATATGTGCCTGAACAACTCTGGTGAGACACAGGATGTTTTTGTGAGTTCGGTGATAAAGCAGTATGGGACTGATGAGATAATAGAAGGTTTACCTATCAGGTCTCTCAAGGATTTTGTGGGAGAAGGCTCCTGCTCAGCCGTGTGGAGCACTGGTGATACTGAATCAGGCTACTATTACGCAGAGGCAATCGTAACCGATACCTCTGGAAATGTACTGGATAAAGATACGGTGGGATTTGGTATACAAGTTTCTGGGGCTCCAGAAAAACCAACGAAATTCCCCACGCTGTATGTGATAATTGGTGCGGTCGTAGTTGTTGCCATAATAGCTTCGGCCTTGGTCATCAGATCAAGGAAGAAGGCATAGTCCTTCTCCCCAGCATCTCATATCTACCTTTATTTCTATTATGGCTGGTTAGTAGCATACTGTTTTGGGCATTTGATAATGTCTGGTATCTCGGATTTAGAATTTTGTCTTGCAGAGATTGCCACGCCTTCGGCTCGCAATGACATTAAAAGGGGCTGCAATGGCCGATAGTGCTCAGGTGCTTACAATTCGCTTACTTCGTGCCAGATCAACAACTTTATATTCCAGATTCTCTTCTTCCAATCCTCCAACTATCTCTGAAGCCGCATCTTCAGTACAAACCACCAGGAATGATTGTCCACAGGATGCCGCCTCCACCATCGCCTCTTTAACTCCATAGCGATAATTCGGCTTTACGCCTATACTTTTTAAGGTAACCAGAGCCTCGTTACCAATCGCCCCAACCAGCCTCCCTCTATCCAGCTCCTCCTTCAATCGGGCAAAATCAACGTTCCGTGACCCTCCCTCCCGTACATCTGGTACCTTGCAAATGACTACCTCGCCCATCTTCAGCTCTATTACCCCCTCTATCTGAGAGATGCCAACATCTTCACACTTCCTAGCATCGAATGCAGCTATCCCCTTCGCTGCTCCCCTGGCTAACTTGTTCGAGGCAAACAACAAGCCATCCTTCATATATAGTGAAACCGGCTGACCACTCGACAAATCATCACTAGCTATCGCCGTGGAAACCGATATATCGCTCACTACCTTATTCACAAATGAGCAATAACTTTGCAACTGCCGCGCCATCTTCAAAATCCAGTCCACACCCTCTTTGGTCACCTGATACCTGGAACGCCCTTGAGAGGCAAGCCAACCATCGCTTATCAAATCTTTAACATACTCAGAGACTGCCTGAGGGCTGATATTTAACTTCTCAGCAATATTTTTCTGCTGTATATTCGGTTGACTTGCCGCTATTTCCAGCAGTATCTGGAATTTGGTGGCTAGATTCTTGCTCTGCAATATCTGTACCATGTTAAAAATTATACCATTTGTAATCAAGTCATATACTTGTTTACATGATTAGTGACACTAACTCGTCTCTTGTCATTGCGAGGAGTGTTAACGACGAAGCAATCTCACGCCCGCCCAGATTGCCACGCCTTCGGCTCGCAATGACAGTTTAAAAAGGCCCGCAATGACAAGAGGGATGTCGTTTTCACAGGCTCCGATAGTGAAATCCTTTAAGGGGCTAATATTTCCTTATCCCAGAATTCTTTGTCTTCTCCGTAAAACATTTCTTTGGCCCTATTGTAATCAATTTCCATAGATTTGCGCTTAATTCTCTTCTGGCAGAAATCCGAGACAGGCATGTGGACAAAACAGTGAAAAACCTGACTTAGATCACCATACCAATCTCTTAATGTTGTCCAATCGCTTCCACCATTAAATTCGATATCCTCCCCACTCTTAAGCCTCATTTTAATTTTGGGTAGGGAAATAGAGGGAGTAAGGTCACACAAAAACTCAGTAATTCTATCTATTGTAAACACCCACCAGGAGGCCTCTTCAAGATAAATATTTGCCTTGTTATAAATTGAATTTATGCCGTAACTCCAGCTTTTCATTGTCCTACCTCATTGGTGAAATATGGGAGCGGTACAGCTCCCATTCTGAGAGCCTTAAATCAAATGCACAAGGATATTGGTCATTGTGCGTCAAAGTAGCCATCTAAATGTCCTGCCTGTTCAGTCAATTCTTTCATGACTTTTTCCAAAGGAACAGCATCCCTCTTTTCCGATTCGATATCCATTTGCCTTAACTCTTTAACCAGTCCAGAGCCTCTTGCCTGCTCTAGGAATATCATTCTTACTCCAAATTTATAACCCCTGCTCCGCAACCACCGCTCAATGGCGCTACAAACCACCTCGTCAGAAAATGGTTCTTCAACAACAATTACCCAGTCTGGAAGATCAGCTTCCTTTTCATCATCTATCTCCACTTGCCTCTTACTCGTGACTGTCCATGTCCAGTTC
>DAOUZA010000015.1 GCA_030665785.1 Dehalococcoidia bacterium | reverse complement strand
GGATTCAAAGAGGTCAGCACCACGACCAGCGCAGTCACCAACATTATCACCAACCTGGTCAGCAATAACCGCAGCATTGCGAGGGTCGTCCTCGGGAATTCCAGCCTCAACCTTACCGGCAAGGTCTGCCCCCATATCAGCCGCCTTAGTAAAGATACCACCGCCGAGCTGAGCAAAAAGGGCAACCATACTGGCCCCGAAGCCAAAGCCGACAATAAGGTGAGGGGCAATTCCAGGATGGCTAGCCCCTCCAAAAGCAAAAAATATTGCGGTTACTCCCAGCAAGCTCAAGACAACAATAAGAAAACCGGAAACTGCCCCGCCGCGCAGCGCTATCTTGATAGCTTCATTTAAGCCATGGTGGGAGGCAGCAGCACAACGAACGTTCGACTTAACCGCAATCCACATGCCGACAATTCCGGAAATACAGGAGCAAAGAGCTCCGGCAAGGAAGGCTACTGCTGTCCTCCATCCTAATCCAAAAGCCGATACTCCCAGCATCTCTAGCTCTGCCGGACTGCTTAGCATGCCAAGCAGAACACCAATTACCGCTGCCACTACAAGAGCAGTTATGCCAATAGTGGAATACTGGCGCCTGATGAAAGCCCAAGCACCCTCTGATATCATGGCATTAATATTCTGCATGGCTGCTGTTCCTGAATCAGCACGCAGGATATACCTTATCAGGGCTAAGGCAAAAATAACGCCTATACCCGCACCTATCAGCACCACCCAGAAAATTCCTGGAATTTGTGACATCTTAACCCCCTTTAATTGTAATCTAGATTAGTCTGCCCCGAGTCTTTTATTAATCCAGCCGCTGACGAACTTCCACCTCAAGAAGTTCTCTGAAAATTTCAAAAATGACACTTTTCAAAGCTAACTGATTTTCTGCCCAAAGCTAGGCTATCGAGTTTTCGGACAGCCTCTCAAAACAATAGCGTATAAAGTAACCCATCAAACACCCACCTAAAATCCCAGCAACTACACATATCCAAACTAAATCAAACATAATAGGGTGCCTCCTTTCCTAATCTAAATATAAAAATAAGGATGCCCAAACTAAATGTTAGGCATCCTTTATTTGTTAAGTACATCAAACTTAGGATTGTAATACAAAATTTTGTGTTTTGTCAATATAAGATGGTGTTGCATTTAAAAATTTTTGTGTTATAATGCTTAGCAGTCTATCGTATAGAGTGCTAAAAATTAAGTTTTAAGAAAGGAGGTGTTATGGCAACTAAAATTAAGCCTTTAGGAGACAGGGTAGTGATTAAACCTACTCCCAAAGAAGAAGTAAGCAAAGGGGGAATTGTTCTACCAGATACAGTCAAGGAAACGCCCCAGGAAGGCAAAATCGTCGCTGTAGGTCCAGGCAAGCTATCTGAAGATGGTAAGCGTATCGCTATGGAAGTGAAAGTAGGAGACAAGGTGATTTATTCCAAATATGCTGGAACAGAAATTAAGCTCGACGACGAAGAATTGATTATTGTTCGCGAGAGCGATATTTTAGCTAAGCGAAGTTCATAAGAGGAGGTGAATTAAAATGGCAAAGCAACTTCTTTTCGGTGAAGAAGCAAGAAAGGCACTTAAAACAGGCATAAATACTCTAACCGACGCAATTAGAGTAACGTTAGGACCCCGTGGGCGTCCAGTAGCACTGGACAGGAAATTTGGCGCTCCCTCAGTTCTCGACGATGGTGTTTCCATCGCTAAAGATGTGGAACTGCCCGACCCATTTGAAAATATGGGAGTTCAATTAGTAAAAGAGGCAGCAACCAAAACTAATGACCAGTGTGGCGATGGAACCAGCACGTCTGTTATTCTGGCGCAAGGCATCATCGCTGAAGGCTTCAAGAACGTCGCCGCTGGCGCTGACGCTATGGCTTTGAAGCGTGGCATTGAGAAGGGAGTGGCGGCTGTGGTGGAAGAACTTAAAAAAACAGCCATCCCTGTGGCTGGCAAAGCACAAGTAGCTCAAGTAGCTGCCATATCAGCAACGGATGATGAAATTGGCAATTTAATTGCCGATGTGATGGAAAAGGTGGGGAAGGACGGTGTTATCACCGTTGAAGAAGGCAAGGGGCTTGAGTATGAAACTGAATATGTCGAGGGCATGAAATTCGACCGAGGTTATATCAGCCCTTACTTCATCACCAATGTTGAACAGATGAGATGCGAACTGGAAGACCCATATATCCTCATTACCGATAAGAAAATCTCTGCCCTGAATGATATCCTTCCCGCTCTGGAGAAGATAGTCCAGACCTCCAAGAACGTCGTTATCATCGCGGAAGATGTCGATGGGGAGCCTTTAGCTACTCTGGTGGTCAATAAACTGAGGGGAACTTTAAGCCCTCTGGCGGTTAAAGCACCAGGCTTCGGGGACAGACGAAAGGAAATGCTTCAGGATATAGCCGTCCTCACTGGCGGTAAGGTCATATCTGAGGAAGTTGGTAGAAAGCTGGATTCAGTAACTATAGAAGACCTCGGGCGAGCACGAAAAATTGTCGCTGACAAAGATGATACCACCATCATTGAAGGAAAAGGAGCAACCGGAGATATTGAAGCGAGAATCAAGCAAATCAGGTCCCAAATTGATATAACTACATCTGACTATGATAAGGAAAAACTCCAGGAGAGATTAGCTAAATTGGCTGGCGGTGTGGCGGTAATAAAGGTAGGTGCTGCCACTGAGGTAGATTTAAAAGAGAGGAAACACCGCGTGGAAGATGCTTTATCCGCTACACGGGCTGCTGTGGAGGAAGGCATTTTACCTGGAGGTGGTGTCGCCCTTCTCAACTCAATACCTGCCCTGGACAAGCTAAAGGTCAAGGGAGATGAAGCTACTGGCGTTGCTATACTAAGGCATGCCTTAGAAGAGCCTATTCGCTGTATTGCTGCCAATAGTGGAAGAGAGGGTTCAGTAGTAGTAAATAAAGTAAAGGAAAGCCCAAAAGGTGTAGGCTATGATGCCCTCAGGGATGAATTGGATGTCGACATGGTGAAAAGAGGTATTGTTGACCCGCTTAAGGTCACCAGGGCTGCGTTGCAAAATGGCGCTAGCATCGCCAATATGATTTTGATCACCGAGTCCCTGGTAACCGATATTCCCGAAAAGGAAAAGATGCCAATGCCACCCGGTGGCGGGTATCCTGAGTATTGATAACAAGCACCACCATTAAGAGGAGCTGCTTGGTAAGCAGCTCCTCTTTTCATAGTTTGAGTAAATTTAGCAAAGATTCTTCCTTTTTTACCGGTCCTACAACAGCCAAGTTGAGCCCATTATCAACCAGAATTTCCTGGGCTACCTGTTTTAACTCATCCTCGGTAATAGCCTCTATTATCGAGATAACCTCATCTATGTCGAGAATCTCACGCCTCAGTGACTCCTGGCCACCCAGCCATAACGCCATATTTTGACTGTCCTCAAGCCGAAGTTGCAACCTGCCCTTTGATAATTCCTTGGCTCTGTGAAGCTCATCCGCAGTGATTCCTTGCTTCAGCTTAGCTATTTCCTCAACTACAGTGGCAATGGCAGTTTCTACCTTATTTGTGTCCACGCCAGCGTAGACAACAAATGACCCTGAATTAAGGAAATGCTCCACATAGCTATGTATATCATATGCCAGCCCTTTGTTCTCTCGGACCTCAGTGAATAAGCGACTGCTCATTCCCACCCCAAACGCTGTATTCAGCAAGTCAAGAGCAAAACGTCGTGGATGGAAACGGGAGAACCCATGGACGCCTAAACAAAGATGCACCTGTTCACTATCCTTGTGTTCCATACGTAACCTCGGTGCATCTTGCCCACTGTTGGTTACATAACCCGTTGATTGTTCACCTGCAGGCCAGTCATGAAACAGTGCCTCGATACGAGCTATTGTTTCGTCAGGCTGTATATTACCAGCAACACTAACCACGGTATCACTAGGCAAATAACGCTGAGCGATATATCTTAACATCCATTCCCTGGTTATCGCAGCCACAGTTTTCTTACTGCCGATGATTTCACGCCCCAAAGGCTGGTCAGGCCATAAAAGCTCATCAATAACCATATCTACCCGCTGTTGAGGAATATCCATATGCATATTTATTTCTTCAATGATGACCCGGCGTTCTTGCTCTATATCATTGGAATCGAAACGAGAATTACACAGCAAATCACCTAACACATCCAAAGCTACAGGAAAATGGGCAGCCGCTACTTTGCACCAAAAAACGGTCATTTCCTTATCCGTGCCAGCATTGATTATCCCACCTACTCCTTCAACATCCTGACTTATATCTTTAGCTGTTGGTCTCCGCTTTGTGCCTTTGAAATACATATGCTCAGCAAAATGAGAAATGCCGGCCTCTTCCTCACTTTCATAACAGGAGCCAGCACCAACAAGAAAAGCAAGGCATACCGAACGAGTGTGAGGCATAACACTGGTAATAACCCTTAATCCGTTGTCAAAAACAGTTTTAGTATACATTTGCCTCAAATTCTACTGCGGTATATATTTCCAGTCAACAAAAAGACGCTGCAAAACCCGTTTGATACAATACTGGGTGGTGCTTCTAAAGATGAAAGGAAATAAAGTGCTCGGGGGTTTGTTTGGATTATGCGTTGGTGATGCGATTGGTGTTCCCTTTGAGTCCTGCTCCAGGGACGAATTGAACCGAAATCCAGTAACCGCTATGGTTGGCTATGGTGTTCATAATCAGCCAGCAGGAACATGGTCAGACGATAGCTCGCTCACTTTCTGTCTGGCCGATAGCTTATGTCAAGGATTCAATCTGGATGACATTGCCCATAAATTTTGTAAATGGCTTTATGAAGCCTATTGGACTCCATACGGGAGAACTTTTGACGTCGGAAACACAACTCAATATGCCATTTCCCGCCTCAGGAAAGGGGTAAAACCCGATGAAGCCGGTGGTAAAAGCGAATATAGTAATGGAAATGGCTCATTGATGAGAATTTTGCCATTAGCATATTACCTTGAAAATACCGAAACGCCTCAAAAATTTGAAATAATCCATCATGTATCCTCCATTACCCATGCTCATCTAAGGTCACAAATGGCTTGTAGCATCTATATCCAGCTAGCAATCAATCTCCTCAAAGGAGATACGCCAAAATCAGCCTACGAGAACATGAAAGTAACTATCCTGGATTTTCACGGAAGGGAGCTATACTGCACGGAGTTGGATAACTTCTCCAGAATTTTACAAGCCGACATTTCAAAACTCACTGAAGAGAAAATAAGGTCAAGCGGCTACGTCATCGATACACTTGAGGCTAGCCTGTGGTGTTTTCTCAACAATAATTCATACGCTGAAGCAGTGCTCACCGCAGTAAACCTTGGAGGCGATACTGATACCACAGGCGCAGTTACTGGAGGACTAGCAGGAATATACTATGGCTACGAAAATATACCAAAAGACTGGATTGAGCAAATTGCCCGAAAGGAGGATATAATGGAGCTGGCGAATAGATTGAATAAAAAAATTTATGGTAACATTCGATAGTCAAAGTGAACATAAAGTTTTCAGCTAAACTTTCCCTTTTCCCGCTTACCTCGGAAGTAAATAATCAAGGGCATCTTTGCATTGGCGGCTGCGATACCGTTGATTTAGCCGAGGAACTCGGCACACCCCTCTACATTTTCGACGAGTTCACCATCCGCCATGAATGCCACCAATTTATCACCGAATTCTCCAAATATTATCAAGACACGATGGTCATTTACGCCTCTAAGGCGTTCCTTAACAGAGCTTTAGCTGCTGTCATCGCCCAAGAAGGGCTTGGACTTGACGTTGTTTCCGGTGGAGAGCTTGCCATCGCTCACTCCGTAGACTTCCCACTGAGCAAAGTTTATTTCCACGGCAATAACAAGACCTTGGAAGAGCTGGAACTAGCTCTCGACTGGAACGTTGGACGAGTTGTAGTAGATAATCTTTACGAACTTGAATTGCTTAATAAACTAGCTTATGACAAAGGCATCAATCAAGATATCTTGCTTCGCATCACTCCTGGGGTAGACCCTCACACCCACAAATACACCACAACAGGAACGCTAGATAGCAAATTTGGTTTTCCCTTGGCTACAGGACAAGCTGAAGAAGCTGTAGAGCAAGCTACAGCAGCTTCCAATATTAATCTAGTAGGATTCCATTTTCACCTTGGTTCCCCGATATTTGAGCTAGAGCCCTACCGGCTAGCCACAGAGCTTGTCCTCCGCTTCGTTTCCCAAATGAAGCGAAAGGATAGCTTTGAATTCAATGAGCTTAGCGTTGGCGGAGGTTTTGCTGTCCAATATTCCTTGGATTCTAAAGCACCTGATGTAGCTGAATATGCTCAAGCTATAGGGGAGAAGCTGAATGACCTTATTCCCCAATTTGAACTAGACTACCCCAGACTTATCATCGAGCCAGGAAGAGCCATTGTCGCCCAAGCTGGAGTAGCATTATATAAAGTTGGAGCGATAAAGGAGATACCCGCCATAAGAAAATACATATGTATCGATGGTGGCATGAATGATAACATCCGCCCTGCCCTTTACGGAACTAAACATGAAGCTCTGGTAGCCAATAAAGCTTTACAGGAAGAAAGTGAAATCGTTACCATTGCTGGCAAGCTTTGCGAATCAGGAGATATCTTAGTAAGAGACACTAATTTGCCTTCGGTTTCCCCAGGCGATATTATAGCTGTACCGGTTTGTGGCGCTTACTCTATCCCAATGTGGAGCAACTATAATGCCTTGCCCCGACCAGCTATAATTATGGTGAATGAAGGCAAAGCAAATCTTATCCGTCGCCGAGAGACTTACCAGGATTTAATAGGCTTAGACACAATTTAACATGTGGCAAGTAATTGGACAAGACAAAGTTTTATCTTTATTAACCCAAAATTTTAAAGAAGGTAACATCGCACATGCCTATCTCCTAGCAGGTCCACACCACATAGGGAAAAAAACTCTAGCTCTTAACATAGCGCAAGCAGTGAACTGTGATGGCACTGAACCACCCTGTGGTCAATGCCATTCTTGTCGCAGGATTGCCCAGGAAAAGCATGCCGATGTCATCTTCACACACTTGAACTCAAATGTCGAAATCAGCATCGATAGTATTCGAGAGCTTCAGCATTTAGCTAACCTGCCACCATACGAAGGCAAATATAAAGTATTCATCATCAATGATGCCGAATATCTATCCATTGAAGCGGCAAACTGTTTACTCAAAATTTTGGAAGAACCACCATCTAAAGTCCTCTGGTTGTTGCTAGCTAGCGAGGAAAATCGCCTTCCGCTCACGGTTATCTCCCGATGTCAAATACTCGAATTCAAGCGTCTGCCCACGAAGGAGATACAAAGAATACTTATAGACCGCTATAACATTGATTCCGATGAAGCGGATCTTTTAGCTCGACTGAGTCACGGCTGCCTCGGCTGGACGATATCAGCCATGAAAGATAATAATTTACTTTCTCAGCGAGCTCAAAATGTTAATAAATTTGTCTCGCTACTTACTGCTAATTTAGAACAGCGCTTTGCCTGTGCCCAAGAGTGGGCTACTCAATTTAATCAGCAGCGAAGGTCGGTAATAGAAATTATAGAAACCTGGATTGATTGGTGGCGTGACTTGATGCTTATTCGGGGCAGTTGCGAGGAGCCTATCACCAATATAGACTATAAAGCTACACTGGAACGACAGGCAAGTAATTTAACCATGCGTGAAATTAATGACTTCATTGCTAATTTATGTTTGGTAAAAGAGCAAATAAGCAAAAACATAAATCCACGATTACTATTGGAATGGCTAATGCTTAATATGCCAAAGGTGGAGAACTAGCTTATGATAGTCGGAGTTTATCTTCAACCTAAAAGTAGGGTAATTTATTGTGATACTGGTGAAATTCAAGTGGAACTTAATGATTACGTGGTATTGGACATAGAGCATGGAGCAGACCTGGGTAAAGTGGCTATTATCGAGGCTCAGCAGGCAAACAATCCCCAAAAACCATTAGTAAAAATAGTACGCCAGGCGCAACCGGAAGATTTAGAAAAAGCTAAGCAGAATTACCACAAAGAAAGTGAAGCCCTTAATAGCTGTAAAAATTTGGTTACTGAGCTTGATCTAGCAATGAAACCTCTTGTGGCTCATTATAACCTCGATGGTAAGCACTTAACTATATACTTCAGTGCTCAAACAAGGATCGACTTCAGAGAGCTAGTTCGAAAACTAAGCCAGCGTCTCAAAACAAGAGTGGAGTTGAGACAAGTAAGCCCTAGAGATGAAGCCAGATTGATTGGGGGTATTGGGAAATGTGGCCGTCCACTATGTTGCCAGACCGTCCTCAAAGAATTTGTACCAGTGTCCATCAGAATGGCTAAAGAGCAAGGATTATCCTTGAGTCCCATGAAAATCTCTGGAATTTGCGGGCGACTTCTGTGTTGCCTCAGCTATGAAAGCAAACAATACGCAGCTATGAAGGAGAAAATGCCTCGGGTAAACCACGAGGTCTCAACACCTTTTGGGAAGGCTAAAGTGATTAGCATTAATCCCTTAAAAGAAACAGTAACAATAAAGCTCGATGACCAGAGTGTTAGAGAACTATCCCTCGATCAGCTAACCTGAACAAGGCATAGTCACATATTTATTCAGGAATGTACTTTTGCCACTCACCATGGCTATTAAGGTAATGATAGGGAATATAGAAGCCGTTGTGGCGAGGGGTACATGGAGGGCGTAGCAATTTCATCCCTGCCTCTTCAGGCGTGCGCCCACCTTTACGGCGGTTGCAGCTCTTACAAGCACTAACCACATTCTCCCAAATATGCTCCCCACCATGCTGCCTTGGAATTACATGGTCTAAAGTAAGCTCCCTGGTTTGTTTACCACAATATTGGCAAGTATATTCATCACGGATGAATACCTCGACCTTGGTTAATTTTCTTTCCTGATAAGGACGTTTAATAAAATAAGCAAGACGTATCACCGAGGGTATTTGAAAAACCTGCCTTACGGAATGAATTTCTCCCCGGCTGTTTTCCAAGACTTCAGCTTTACCATAAATAGTTAAAATTATGGCTCGGCGCACACGACATAAATTCAATGGCTCATAGCTCTGATTAAGAACCAGAACCGGCAAATTTACTATCTCTGAATTCTGCATATGACGTTGGCTCATTTTAACAGCGATATACACTTATTGCAATAAGGTGGTTTTAGGAATAGCGTCTTCGCGATGAGCGTTCAGCGGGCTGAATAGGTTTTATGTCACCACGATAATCAGGAGCAATGATATTGAACACCAAACTTAATTTTGGGTCTACCATTCGTGAGCTGATTCTGGTCTCAATCTCATCCAGTGAAAGACAGGTGGTAACCACCATCGGCGATCTGGCATTGTAACGGTGATTAATTAATTGATATAGCTTTTCCTGAGCCCAAGGAGTAGCAGATTGCTCGCCAAAGTCATCTAGTATTAGCAAAGGAGACTGCTTTATCATTTCAAAAAACTCGTCATATGATATTTTACTCTCCGGGTTAAAGGTAGAGCGCAGATGGTCAAGGAGGTCAGGAACTACTATGAATAAGACTGGCTTGCCTTGTTCTAATCGATGATTAGCAATAGCTGCTGCTAAATGAGTTTTACCACAGCCATTGACACCTTGAAATACCAACCAACCCTCTGGAGAATGTGCAAAGTCCTTCGCTACATCAAAGGCTTTTCGCAGATTTTGACGTTGCTCCAGAGAGAGGTTCAGCCGCTTATAGTCAAATTTATCGAAGGTCATCATCTGCAGCAACGAGCCAAGATTACTATATTTTTGGAGATACTGTAGTTTCTTCTCCTCCAGTTCTTTCTTCTTACACTGACAGGGAACTACATTGCTGAAATCAGGTTGCCCTGAAGCTAGAAGAGGATGAACAAGCCCAGCCCCTTTGCAAATAGGACAAACTTCCTTACTATCCTGGTTATCTTTTGACGAGATGCCCGTATCTGCCCTTAATGTATTTATTGGCACCGCTCTTTTTAATACCTTGTCTATACTCTCCACTATCTTTACCCTCGCTAGCCCACCTCTCAAGAATACGAGAGATATATTTCCAGCTACGCTTATTCATGTTAACCGCTTCTCTAAAAGCTTCCTCTATCCACTGTGCTGGATAAACTTTCGCCGCTTCTTTAAGCTCTTCAGCAACCAGTGGGGTTATCAAACCTATATTCTGCTCATAAAGAGCAAAAATATTAAGTGATTGTGCTGCCTGTTTAGGAGTTATCCCACGGCTCGCCCTATCTATAGCCTCCTTGTTGGCAAAGTAAACATCTTCCTGCCTTCCATTAATATCTTTACTAAGTGATAAAATAACCCCCTCTTTTATAGCCGTTCTTAAACCGCTGTGGAACCCCTGTTCCCCCATAACAGGAATACAATAAGATAGCAATTCCCCATGGGTGATAAACTCATGATACCCCTGCTTATGATGGAGTAAATAGAAAAAGCAAAGAACCACCTTGAGCTCGGCTATATCCTCTATTTCAGGCACTGCTTGAGTAAAAAATGATTCGGGTAAAAGGACAAATTCCTCACCCCCTGGAGAAGCAGGCAATTTTTTATTTGTCATGTTATAATAACTCCTCAGAACTAGGGGCTGGCACTACTTCTACATTATCAAATCGAGAGAACCACGGGAGAAAACGCAATTTCACTACACCCATAGGACCATTTCGATGCTTTTCAACAAGGATATCAGCCTCATTTCGAGGATAGGGCTCCTTCTCCACATCGTGTGTTCTATACCATTCCTCCTCTTCGCAATACATAGATTCTCTGTGGATAAAAAACACAACATCGGCATCTTGCTCAATACTACCGCTCTCCCGTAGGTCGGAGAGCTGAGGTCTGTGAGAGGCACGCCATTCCACAGCACGGCTAAGCTGAGATACTGCAAGCACCGGCGCATTCAATTCCCTAGCCAACCCCTTTATTGAACGAGTTATATTGCTCATTTCCTGAACTCGGGGCTCATTCTTGCCATCGCCTTGTATTAATTGCAGATAATCAATGATAACCAGGTCAATGCCACGCTCACGATGAAGGCGTTTTGCCTTACTTCCTATATCCATAACACGCTGCTGAGGAGCATCATCAATATAAAGTGGTGCCTCTGATAAAACTCCACTGGCATCCATAATCCTCCTTTCCTCCCTTTCAGTAAAATGTCCTAAACGAACATCCTTGGAATCCACCTTCGCTTCGGAGGATAAAAGGCGCTGAACAACTGTATCCCGAGACATCTCCAGACTAAAAAGGGCAACACAGGCTTTCTGCTCAATAGCAGCATTTCTAGCGATATTCAGGGCTAAACTTGTTTTCCCCACCGCTGGTCTTGCAGCCAAAATAACTAAATCCGACCTTTGTAATCCACCTAATAACTCATCTAACCCAGCAAAGCCAGTTAAAATATGAGGTATCTGCTTCTCCCCTAATGGAGGTTGCCCCACTTCCTCAAAATACTTGCTCAGGACATCACGAACCAGGACTAAATTCGTTGGTGCTCCCTTACTTCCTACTTGAAAGAGGATGTCTATAGCTTTATTGAGAGTGGACTCGACATCAGCACCTGCCTCATATCCAATAGCAGCAATCTGTCCCGCAGCAGCAATTAATCGTCTCATTGCCGCTGCATTGGATATTATCCGAGCATAATGCTCAACATAGAGCGGTGTAGGTGTAATGGATATTAAATGGCTCAAATAAGCAGCTCCACCAATTTGCTCCAACCTGTTTTGTCGCATTAACTCATGAGCTACTGTAATCTGGTTTATAACTTCGTTGCGTTGGTGAAGGGATAAGCAAGCTTGATAAATTACCTTATAAGTTTCGTCAAAAAAGTCTTCGGGAGCAAGGAACGTCACTATCTTAAAGATAGCATCAGGGTCAACAATTAAGGAACCAATTACCGCTTCTTCGGCCTCAATATCATGAGGGGGTAATTTTTCTGCTATCATTTTAAGCTTTTCCTGGCTCGACAATTACCTTGATTCGCGATTCTAAATCTCCAGCAAATCTGATAGTAACCTCATATTCACCTATCTGGCGTAATGGATTATCCAAAACCACTTGCCTCTTATCAATAGGAGCACCTACAATTTTGCTCAGTTCTTCAGCAATATTAGCTTCAGTGATAGAACCGAAAAGACGGTCTTCAGCGCCTGCATGGGCCTTGAAGCAAATTTGAATTCCTTCAATTTGCTCAGCCAACTTGGCCATCTTTTCCTTGTCCAAGCTTTCGTCAGTCGTTTTCTTCCGCAGACTGATCTCGGTCTGTCTTACCACCTCAGGTGTTGCTACCTGGGCCAACCCCTTAGGGAAAAGGAAGTTTCGTGCATACCCATCACTCACCGCCTTTATCTCCCCTGCCTTCCCTTTCGAAGGAACGTCTGTTAAAAAAATAACTTTCATAGCGAATCGATGAATCTCTCCGCTGATAACGCAGCAACGGCACCGTCTCCAGCAGCAACTATTGCTTGCTTCGCCGAGTTATGACGAATATCACCTGCCGCAAATATACCAGGCACTGTTGTCTCCATCAGCTCGGTCGTAATTATGTATCCCCCTTCATCGAGAGGCAAAACTCCCCGCAGATATTCGGTATTAGGAACTAACCCGATGGCAACAAAGACACCATCTACAGCTAACAATGATATTGTATCATTTTTGGTATTTTTAAGCACTAAATCAGTGATTTTTTTCTTTCCTTTCACTTCAGTCACCACACTGTCCCATATAAATTCTATTTTGGGATTAGTTTGCGCTTTTCTCTGTAACACCTTGCTTGCTCGCAACTGATTACGGCGATGGATAACCTTAACCGAAGAAGCAAACTTGCTCAGAGAAAGAGCATCAGTAACAGCAGTATCCCCACCTCCAACTACCGCCACTGCTTTGTCTCGAAATAAAGGACCATCACAAGTAGCGCAATAAGAAACTCCTTTACCCAGGAATTCACCTTCACCAGGCACTTCTAATTTACGAAATTGCGACCCTCCAGCGATGATCACCGCTTGAGCCGTAAAATCACCTTCAGTGGTGTTGACTATATTGCTACCATAACGGGATGTTAATCCGGTAACTTCACCAGACATAGTTTCCAATCCATAATTCGTAGCTTGTTGATGGATAAGCCGCGCCAACTCAAATCCAGAAATACCTTCCGGAAAACCAGGATAGTTGTCTACGCGGTCAGCATTGGCAATTTGCCCGCCAATTACCTCTTTTTCGATGAGCACTACCTTGATTCCCGCTCTAGCGCTATAAAGTCCCGCAGTAAGCCCTGCAGGACCACCACCAACAATGATCAACTGATGCTTTTTAGCCATACACAAAGGAGACTAGCTCTCTGAGACCCTCTCCCACATATCACAACGCCCTCCCCACCTGGCTAAAACTTTACTATCTGCAGAAATTTGAGAGATTTCACATAAATTCGGGCAAGCTTTGCATATGAAAGAAGAGGTCTTGAACTCTATGTCGCTGACACCAAACCCCTTAAAATTACTCTTATGATGATTCTGTTTAATTTCTATTTCCTCCCGCACCAGAATGGCAGCCCCTATAGCACCCATAAGTTCATTGTGTGGTGGGACGTAAACTCCGGAGTCGAAAGCCTCATTAAATGCCCTGATTATCCCCTTATTGAAAGCGACACCACCCTGAAATACTAATCTGGGCTGAATTTCCTTGCCCAGAGCAACATTATTAAGATAATTGCGCACTAAGGATTGACATAAACCGTAAATAATGTCATCGAGAGGATATCCTAGTTGCTGTTTATGAATCATATCTGATTCAGCAAAAACAGTACACCTCCCGGCGATACGCGCTGGATTCTCACTCCTTAAAGCATGCTCTCCAAAATCCTCAATTCTTACATTCAAACGCTCCGCTTGATGCTCCAAGAAGCTTCCCGTTCCCGCAGCACACACCGAATTCATACCAAAATCAATGACCACACCATCACGAATCACGATAATTTTGCTATCCTGTCCACCTATTTCAAAAATTGTTTGCACATCAGATATATGTTGCATAGCAGCAACAGCATGAGTGGTGATCTCATTCTTCACCAAATCAGCACCAACAAGCACGCTAGCCAGATAACGACCACTCCCAGTAGTGGCTACTCCGCTAATTTCGACTTCACGCGGCGTTTGCTTCTTTATTTCCCTCAGCCCCTGTTTTACCATATCTACGGGGTCACCCCGAGTTCGCAGATAAGTAGAGGCTATAAGCTGGTCATCCTCATCAAGCAAAGCTAATTTCGTAGTGACCGAGCCAACATCAATGCCAAGATAAGCCTTCATATCTACTCTAGCCTTCCAAGAGAAGTCCCACCAAACTTCTTAAATTTGCCCTGATTAGAGGCTTTTATGTCTTCCTGCAATTCCAGCGCTTTTCTTTGCTTTAATTTTAAAATAGGGTAAAACAAAATTGAACCGATGCTCATAACAATAAAGAATACTATCATCTGCTTACTTTTGACAAGCTTGTTCAGATTTTTAAACTCTTCTCCCATGCTCCCTTCTTCGCCTTCTAAAGCCTATTAAGTCTACGAAAGCCTCGAGTCGGGTCAACATCCCTTGCTTACTCTGCTGCTCATCGCAAGTAACAGTAAGCACGGGTATATCTTCTTTTGTCGATGGCATAATATTCTCAGCTACTATCTCTGGCATACAGGTAAAAGGGGCTAAATGGATTACACCATCAAATCCTTCGCGAGCATAAAGCACTTTCTCCCCTACCGATTCCCAACCGTCACCACCAATGTCATGGTCGACATAAGGACCAGCCAATTTATGAACCTCCTTCCATTCATCTACCCCGAGGTAGTTAAGAAACAGACTATATTTAATCCATCGGGAAAGGGTCATGGTTCGCTCTACCTCTATTCCTAACTTGCCCAATTCCAGTTCTATATCCATATTAGCGAAAGGCTCAATAACCACATAAATCTCACCAACAATGCCTACCTTGAGTGGCTTAGCAGTGGGGTCTTTGGGCACCTGAGTTAATTTATGGATATATTCTTTAGTTATTTCCTTGACTTCTTTACTCCCGGTTGCTTCATCAACAACATTGATAGCCTCCCGGTAAATTCGGCTAGCTGTTCCTTTTTCAACCTCCACTGCCCGTACTTTCTGAACCACCTTTTCTATTTTATCCAACGCAAATAATTTACCGATAGCAAAGAAAAATGCCGGGATAATTTCACGCCAAGGGAGATTGCTGTTCATATCCTGTATAAGTCGCATAATGCCTATAAACTTATTGTGAGAGACGTCTAACGTAAGGAAATGAGCATTATAACCCAGATCTTGCAGCATTTGTTCTTGACCCTTAGCATAATAACCTAAGCGGCAAATTCCAGTCCCTCTTGCCTGAATCAGAGTATCGGCACCTAGCTCACAAGCCTCAATTAAGCTGCCCAGGGTGAGCTTATATGGTAAGCAAGCTTCCTGCGGTGAGTATTTAACACCGAGGTCCAACGTGCGTTGAGTTATCGGCGGTGGAATTATTACTTCACCATCAGGAGCCCCCAGCCTCTTTGTCATGGCTTTTATCGGGATATAAACGTTGCCGAAATGAGGAAATCCTACACTCATATTCTTTCCCTTCGCTTGACCATATCTAAAAAAGCCTCTAATCGAGTAAGCAAACCCCCTTCACTACTATGCTCATCCAGACTAAATGGTAAAATAGGAATGCCTAACTCTCTTGCTCGATGCTGCACTATGCCCAACATCATTGAATCAGGACCACATCCGAAAGCAGCTACAATAATTATACCATCCACCCTTGTTTCCATGTAATATTCTCCGGCGCCGATTATTTCGGATTCAAATAACCAATGAGGAACACCCACCAGTCTCCTTGTAGCAGCATCAAGCTCCTCCGGAGATACCATCTCCGGAGTAACAACCTTGACCTCCTTCTTTTGTAGTTGTGAAATAAGCCGATGGCTAACATACTCATCATAGATAATATAGGGATGCCCGATAACTGCAATGGTGAATGAAGAAGAATTAACATCAGGAGACAGTTGGCAATCAATAGCCTGGAGAGGAGTAATACCTTCGTCCGACATTTTGCCTTGGTAATCTAAGTTGCTCGCCCATGCTTCCTCCACCGCTTTCTTAAGCTTGAATGGATTAGAGGTAAAGTAGCGTCCCACCGCATAGATATTTCGGTATAAATTATAGCGTCCTTTTTCACAATTTATCTCCGGGGCAAGAATGGGAGGGCTTTCTGGAATTAAAGCTCTTGCCATATTGGGCAAACCGATAAGCTTGGAGCAATTATAACTCTTCTTGCCCAAACTGGTAACAGCGGGAACAAACATTACGTCACATTTATCAACCAGTGAAATGATATGTCCGAAAAAGACCTTTACCGGCAAGCAAGTATCCTGGACACTCCTCATAACACCTGAATTTAAAATACTTTTGTTGGTTGGTGCTGATACCACTACTTTCGCACCCAGCTTCTCCAAGAAGACCTTCCATGCAGGATAATACTGGTAATAAAGCAGAGCCCGCGGAATCCCTACTGTAACCATTGTCTAAGAACTACAAAATTCCTGCTTAATCTTCTCCAACACCTCAGGTTGCCCAATAATATCAACCACGGTCATTGCCATTGCTTTAGCGGCATCTAACAATCCCTGGTGTCCTGCCTCAGAAGCGGCAGCGGAAGCAAATTCTACTGAATGTAGAGGAACAGCAGGAGAGACGATAGCAACCGTGGGATGCATGCTGGGAACCACCTGGCTAACATTGCCCATATCTGAACTACCAAAAGGAATCTGAGAGTCAAAAATGTCCAATTTACGCCCCAGTGATTCAAGATTATCGCTAAATAGCCGAGCCATAGTCACATTATTCTTTATGGGAGCATAAACTTTATCCCCCCAGCGATATTTCAATCTGGCGCCGCTGGCTAAAGAGGCACCTTTAAAACAATTTAACACTTTGCCCTGCAACTCTTCGAGGTAAGCGTAATCAGGGGCACGAATTATAAACCTAGCAGCGCTGTAAGCAGGCACCACATTGGGTGCCTCACCGCCGTTAGTTATTATACCGTGAATGCGCGCCTGTTCTTTTATATGCTGGCGCAGCGAATTTATGGAGTTAAACGCGAGAATAATAGCCTCAAGAGCATTCACGCCCTCGGCAGGCTGAGCAGCAGCATGAACTGCTTTGCCAAAAAACTCAACTTCAAGCGGAAGGCAGGCGAGCGTCCGATAAATTGCCACGTTTAGCACCGAAGGATGTACCATCATCGCTACATCCACATCATCGAAAATGCCAGCCTTGACCATGTCTATTTTGCCACCAAAAGTTTCCTCACCAGGAGTGCCTAAAACTATGATGCTTCCTCCGAGATTATCTACAACAATCTTACTAGCTACACCGGCACCAACTGCTGATGCGGCGATGATATTATGTCCACACCCATGCCCGATTCCCGGCAAGGCATCATATTCAGCAAGCACAGCAATTTTTGGCTTCCCCTCACCGTATGTTGCTTGAAAAGCCGTGGCCAGTCCAGCAATGCCCTTTTCAACACAAAATCCATTGCTCTCTAAGTAACCGCTAAGCCAGGATGCCGCCTTTACTTCCTGAAAGCCTAGCTCAGGATTATCATGGATATCTGAGCTTAGTCGCACTAATTCACTACGCCGTATTTCTAGCTCAGCTTTTAATTTTTCCTTTAATTTTTTTTCTTCCACCGCTTGAAGTCCCTCAAGTTAGTCATTATACTTTACCCCTAATTTACACTACAAGTTGTGATTAGCAATGATGAAAGTTGAAGACCTCAACAAAAGCCATTTAATTGGGGCAATAAATGTAGCTCAATTGCTGAAAGACCCCACTGGCTCTAGCCGCAACTATGACGTTAATACCATAATTGAGAAACAACCTGAAGGTTCTATTGAAGGTGAGATAACGCTAATCCACACTGGTCAAGGGATTTTAGTTCGTAGTAAATTAAGCGTCCAGGTGGAACTTATTTGCAGCCGCTGTCTAAAACGCTTTCCTTACTCCACAAATTTTGCCATTGAAGAGGAATTCCGTCCCACCACTGATATACCCAGCGGTTTGCCACTCTATTTGTCCGAAGAATCAGAAGGTTTCACTATTGATAAAAATCATGCACTTGACTTAGGAGAATTAATACGACAATATATCCTGCTAAATCTACCTATGAAACCATTATGCCGCCCTGATTGTACTGGAATAAAGGAGATGAAAGTATATGGCTCTACCTAAGAGAAAATATGCTAAAGCGCGTCGAGGTAAGCGGCGAAGTCATATCAAGCTAGCTTTGCCAACCTTGGATACTTGCCCACAATGTCACAGCCCAAAGTTAGCTCATCACGTTTGTCCCACCTGCGGTAGTTATGGTGATATACAAGTTATTGAAGTCAAAGCACCTAAAGGAAAAGGGTAACTAACGCATGTCTGAACCATCCAAGATAGCCTATATCTTCCCCGGCCAAGGCTCTCAGAAAGTAGGTATGGGGCAAGACTTGTATCATAGCTATTCCCTGGCAAGGGAGGTCTTTGAGGAAGCCGACGATGCTTTAGGCTTCCCCCTTTCTCGATTATGTTTTGAAGGACCAGATGATGAATTAACCAGAACAGACAATGTTCAGCCAGCTATATTGATAACCAGTGTTGCCTGCCTTAAGATAGCTCAGGAAACAGCCAATGACCATCTTCCTTCCCCCATTTTTGTTGCCGGACATAGCTCAGGGGAATATACCGCTCTAGTAGCTGCCAATGTGCTCAGCATCACTGATGCCGTCCGCTTAGTTCGCCACAGGGGAAGACTGATGCACCAGGCAGGACAAAAAAAAACAGGGGGGATGATAGCAATATTGGGAGCTAGCAAAGAAGACGTTGAAGATTTATGTCGCCTTAGTGGATGTACTATCGCCAATATCAACTGCCCCGGACAAATTGTAATCAGCGGTGGCATAGAGAATTTAGATAAAGCTAATAAATTAGCCAGGACGAAGGGTGCCCGTCAGATCCCACTAAGGGTTAGCGGAGCTTTCCACTCCAGCCTGATGGAGCCAGCCGTTGATGAATTCCGCGAGATTGTTTCCAACACCACATTTCATCCTCCAACCGTTTCCATAATAGCAAATGTAACCGCCCAGCCACTGGGTAACGTAGACGCGATAAAGGAAGAGCTCCTGAACCAGCTTTGCCATTGCATCCAATGGCAACGTTCCGTGGAATACATGGCTCAACAAAAAGTAACCACATTCTACGAAATAGGACCAGGAAAGGTATTAAGCGGGTTGATTAGGCGAATTAACCCCGAGCTACGAACGCGGAACATATCGACCACCGAAGAAATTTCACAGCTAGGGACAGACTGAATAACATGGCTAGTTTGAGGCGAAGGGCAAGAATCGCTGTTCTCCAAACGCTTTATGAAATTGACTGCACGGAACATAAAGCTAAAGATGCTATGACTCACTCAACAACAGAACAGTCATTATCTCAGGAAGCAATCAGCTTCACTGAGAAACTTGTACAGGGTGTAGTGAAAAATAAAGCAAAGATTGATAATATTATTGGTCGTTTTGCTCCATCTTTTCCTGTGGCGCAAATGTCTATCATTGATAGAAATATTCTGCGTATTGCCATCTTCGAACTTTTAATGGATAATAATACTCCTGTTAAGGTGGCAATAAACGAAGCAGTAGAGTTAGCCAAAACTTTCGGCAGTGATTCCTCACCACGATTAATTAACGGAGTATTAGGCTCAATAGCCACCAAATATGGCAAAACAAACCCTAGTGACCAAAAGGAGGGAAAATGGCAACTATCTTTGAAAAATTAAAGGAAATTATTGTAGAGGAATTAGGAGTTGAAGAAAATGAAGTAACCCCAGAAGCTTCTTTCGCAGAGGATTTGAATGCCGACTCTCTGGATTTAATCGAACTTATCACTGCAGTAGAGGAGGAATTCAGCACCCCTGAAATGAAGCTGGAAATACCCGATGAAGATGCCGAAAATCTAAAGACTGTTCAGGACGCTATTGACTATCTCCACGACCACGGAATAAAAGACGAATAACCAGATTAAGCACTATTACTAGAGTTAGAATCACCAGACACTGGCTCGGACACTTGCGTTAACTGCCTCTTAAAGAAAGGCTTGAGCATTGCAGGTGTTACCAGTGTGGTTACAACACTCACTGCTACTGCATATAAACCGATGTAGGTCAACCGAGGTAACCAGATATGCTACGGGAAAACCAAAGATAAGGGCGATGCTTAGCTGGAGGCAGGCTGAAGCTTCGTCTCCCTTTTTCGTAATTGCCTCCTTATTAGCTTCTCCAGTTCAGGCACAAAGAATCCAACTGGCAGGCCGATGAGTACATATGGCCACCAGCTAGCAGGGAAAGCCGCTGTCCTGAATACGGTATTTAAGGCAGGTAGGTAGACTATCATCAGGTCTATGATGATAGTTGCTGCTACCCCACCCAGAACCCACTTATTAGAGAAAGGGCTAAAGGTGAAAGCCGAGCCAAAGATTGACCTGGCAGTAAATATGTATCCTATATGGACAAATACCACAGTCATTAGTGCTGCTGTTTGTGCCTGAGTTAACATTATGTCAACATTCGCTGAGGCAGTGGCTAAATGCCCAAAGGTCCAATAGATAATAAAGGCGGTAGCTGCCATTGCCGCTGATACCCCACCAACCCGGATAAAAAAGAAGCGATTAGCTATTTTCTCCTTAGGGTCGCGCGGTAGGGTTTTCAGTAATCCTTTTTCCTTAAGCTCCATCATTAGGGGCATAGTGAGGAATACTGAGTCAAACAAATTTATCCACAGGATTTGTATCGGCTCCAAGGGAAGCCGCAGAGCAAAGAGGGCTACGAATGGAGCTACTAATATTGCCCCCATAACCAAGAGCGCCTGTCCCCCATTAGTAGCCAGGGTATAAAGGATTGCCTTTTCCAGATTATTCCAGGCGTGTCTGCCTTCTTCCACCGCGTTCACTATGGTGGCGAAGTTATCATCAGTCAGAACCATATCCGAGGCTTCCTTACTCACTTCAGTCCCGGTTATCCCCATGGCTATGCCAATATCGGCTGCCCTTAATGCTGGGGCATCATTTACCCCATCGCCAGTCATCGCCACAATCTCTCCCCTCTTCTGCAACTGCTGAGCTATTCTCAACTTGTGCTCTGGAGCCACCCTGGCATAAACCGAGACCTTGCCCACAGCTTCATATAACTCCTCATCGCTCATTCTGGCTAATTCCTCCCCGGTCAGGACCTTATCTTTATCACTACCCATTATCCCAAGTTGCCGGGCAATAGCCTTTGCTGTCAGTGCATGGTCACCAGTTATCATTACCGACCTTATCCCAGCCTTCTTACACTTAGCCACTGCCTCAATCGCCTCCTGCCGAGGTGGGTCTATCATCCCCTGCAGTCCCAGAAAAGTCAGCCCCCCTATATCTCCCGGCTCCAGCAAGGTCTTCTCCTTAGGGACAGTTTTGTAAGCCACACCGAGCACCCTCAACGCCTCTTCCCCCATCTCACCCACCTTCCCCAATATAGCTTCACTTTTTAGCGGCTCAATACCTTCGTCAGTCAACTGATTTTGGCACATTCCTAAAATTCTCTCTGGTGAGCCCTTCACATAAATGATATTTTCCCCTTGCCCCTCGTGCAAAGTAGCCATATATTGTCGCTCCGACTCAAAGGGTATCTCATCCAAACTAGGGAACTTTTCATTAATGCCGGCTTTAGCTGCCGAGACTACCAAAGCCCCCTCAGTGGGGTCCCCGATAATGCCATATCCTTCTTCATCTTGCGCCAAAGTGGCATTATTACAGAGGTAACCTGCCCTCAGGGTTTCAGCAAGAGCATTATCCCCTTGTAGCGGGTCAATTACCTTGCTGCCTAAAGTAAACTCTCCTTTGGGCTCATAGCCCACTCCGCTCACCTCATAGGCCTTATCCCCGGAATATATCCTTAATACCGTCATTTCATTTCTAGTAAGGGTTCCTGTCTTATCCGAACATATGACTGTAGTGCAACCCAGTGTCTCCGCTGCCGGTAGTCTCCTTATAAGCGCTTTTCTCTTTGCCATAGCTGTTGCCGCCAGGGCTAGAATCGCGGTTACTATCACCGGCAACATCTCGGGTATGGCAGCCACAATAAGGGCAACCGAAGCCAGAAAACTATATATAAGGCTAAACCCAAAGAAGTAACCCAGCAGGAAATTAATGCCGCCGAGGGCGAAGATAACAATAACCAAGAACTTGGTGAAGGCGGCTATCTTCCTCTGTAGTGGGGTAGCTACTCCCTTGGCCTCCTTCACCAGTTTGGCAATTTTGCCGAATTCGGTCTTCTCCCCGGTGCCTACCACAATCCCTTTAGCTATGCCACGGGTAAGGAAGGTGCCGCTAAAGGCAATACATTTCTGGTCTG
>DAOUZA010000049.1 GCA_030665785.1 Dehalococcoidia bacterium | reverse complement strand
CAACTACAAAATCCGGGGTTAGAAGGAGGGGGAATTCTCGTTGACAATGACTTCCCTCATTGTCATTGCGAGGCACGCAGTGTCGAAGCAATCTCATCGCTATTTGTCTCGGGGGTGCTTCGCTTTGCCCGCAGTGACAGGGGGAGTCGGCGATTGTGTTTATTAGCTGTATGTTCACCCTCACCTTGATCCTCTCCCGTCAAGGGAGAGGAACCCCCCCTTTGTCATTGCGAGGCGAAGTTTAAAAATGTAGTTTCCCAATTTATTGGGCAATTGTGCCTGATGAATCAGGCAACTACAAAATCCGGGGTTAGAAGGAGGGGGAATTCTCGTTGACAATGACAAATAATTACCTCTGGAGAGACTCGAGGAGGCTTTCGTCCATGGTGTAGCTCTGCTTCATGGTGGGGAAGCTACTGGACTTAACCTCGGTCACATAGTCTGTGACAGCGGTTTTTATGCTATCAGCCAGTCTAGCATATTGTTTAGCGTGTTTAAGAACGAGGTCGCAGTAAAGTCCGAGCATATCGCTGCTTACCTGAACCTGACCATCGCAATCAGGTCCAGCACCGATGCCGATAATAGGAATAGACACTGTCTCCGTAATTAACTTGGAAAGAGGTGCCGGCACGCATTCTAAAACGATGGAAAAAGCACCCGCCTGTTCTAATATTTGAGCATCCTTAAACAACTTCCTTGCTGTCTCAGGGGTTTTCCCCTGTACTTTAAAACCGCTAAGCTGGTACATGGATTGTGGGGTAAGACCCATATGCCCCATAACTGGTATGCCGCAATCAACGAGGCGTTTTACAACTTCAGCAATAACTTCACCACCTTCGAGCTTAACTGCCTGTGCTCCTCCTTCCTGGATAAGTCTTCCAGCGTTATGCAAAGCATCGGCTACACTGGTATGGTAGGTCATAAATGGCATATCGCCCACTATCAAGGCTTTGTTAGCACCTCTAACCACAGCTTTGATGTGATGAATCATGTCGTCCATGGTTACCGGGATAGTTGACTCATAGCCCAACATCACCATTCCCAGGCTATCCCCAACAAGTATTAAAGGTACACCTGCTTCATCAATGATTTTAGCAGTTACATAATCGTAGGCAGTAAGCATGGGTATTTTTTCTTTCCTTTGTTTCATTGCTTTTATTTCACTGATAGTAACTCGCATTGTGTCACTCCTTCTATTTCATAGTTAACAGGTCTTCTACCCATTCTTTCCCTTTCGTCTCCACAATCCTGTTATTTTCATCCACATAAATCATCTTTGGAATCACATTTATCGCTTCATCATCGGGGACATGGCAATATGAGAGGATAATAACGATGTCTCCTTTAGCAGCGAGCCTGGCGGCAGCGCCGTTAATGCAAATTATTCCTGAACATGGCTCAGCTTCAATGGCATAAGTGTTAAACCTGGCGCCATTATTAATGTTCAGCACCTCTACCTGCTCATAAGGGAGGATGTCACTTACCTCCATCAGAGATTTATCTATAGTGATGCTGCCTTCATAATCGACATCGACCTGAGTAACCCGAGCACGGTGGATTTTACCTTTCAACATAGTTCTCATTGGCTACCTCCCTACATTACTTGTAAACAGAGCCTTTAGTTCCTTAGCTTTATACGCATCGATTTTTCCTTTCTTTAAAGCGATGGGAATAGTGTGAAGCCCTAACTCCTTGTAAGTAGTGAGCAGAGAGGAATTATTAGCTTTAAGCGCAGTTAGATGTTTGCTTATGGTGCCCAGGTCGCCACGGGATACAGGTCCGGTGAGGCAATCTGGCAAACCGATGTTATCAATGTTATTCACTGTACCTTGCAGCAAAGGGATGAGAGCTTTGGTTGCCTTTTCGGGGGGCACTCCAAGGGTTTGCCATAAATCTGTAGCTAGCTTAACCAAAGTTACCATATAATTGCAGGCAAACACAGCTGCGGCATGATAAATCACCTTGTCTTCTGGCTTAAGTTCTATCCAGTCGCCATCCAGGAGGGAAGCCAAATTTTTTAACGTTGGTAGCAGAGGTTCCTCAGCTTCAAGGGCAAAGGTGGAGCCAGGGAGGTTTTCCATAGCTTGTTTAATACTGGCGAAAGTTTGTAGAGGGTGGAAGGAGCCTGTATTAGCGCCTGCCTGCTTAGCTGGTTTGAGGATGTCAATGGAGTGAGCGCCACTGCAATGCACCACGCTTTTCCCGGGATGCCAGTGAACCTCACCGGCTGTCCTGGCAATGGCATCGTCAGGGGTGGTGATAAAAATTAACTCAGCGGCATCAGCTACCTGTTGAGCTGAGCGGTAGACGTGACAACCGCTTAGCGATTTAGCCAGCTTTTCCGCTGAGGCTAATCTCTGGTCGGATACCGCAACTATTCTGCACTCCTTCTGGGAAAGCCTTGTTGCCAAGGCTGTTCCTACTGTTCCTGCGCCAATAAAGCCAATCTTTAGCATGCCGTTGCCACCTTGCTGGCTGATATGCCTGCCATTGTCTCGGATTTAGTTATTGCCCTAATTATTGCGGTGGACATCACCTCAGCGGCTACTATGCCCAGTAAAGTGAGGTCACATTTCTTTTCTCCCAGAGAAAGGGCGAAAATTACATCGCCATCAAACATGGTGAGGTAAGGGTCAACAGTGCGGGCTATGCCCGCTCCTGCCATCTGCGCTAGCTTATTCGCCTGTGCTTTGTCAAGCTGAGCGTTTGTAGCCACTACAGCGATTGTGGTGTTGGACAAATAGCTTGCTCTTTTGAATTGCTTGCCCTTCAACAATTCTGAAGTGCTCCAAAAACCATCTCCATCAGAACGATGGGGACCAGCAATGATTTCCCCTGTTTTGGGGTGAATAACGTCTCCAAAGGCGTTTTCCACTGCCAGGGCAGCCACAATGACGTCGTCAGCTACTTTCTGACTGGTGGTTCCCAAGCCACTTTTGGTGGCTTTATCCATGCCGAGAGTCTTCCCCACCGCTGCTCCAGTGCCTGCGCCAACGCATCCTTCAGGGACTTCTCCATCGGTGGCAGTAAGGCAGGCTTGATAGCCATGGACAGCGTCGGGTCTTGCCTTTGAGTCACCTACCACTAGATCGTAAATGATAGCTGCGGGAACGATGGGAACCTTGCCAGCAGCGGTCTGGTGACCGATTCCGCGTTCCTCAAGGTATTTCATAACGCCGCCAGCTGCCTGCAGTCCAAAGGCACTGCCTCCGCTGAGAAGAACGGCGTGGATTTTTTCCACCAGATTTCCGGGGCGAAGGACATCGATCTCCCTTGTTCCCGGGGCTGAGCCACTAACATCGACTCCCGCCACCGCTCCTTTTTGGCAAAGAATGACGGTACAGCCGGTCATCCCTTCTTTATCGGTATAGTGTCCTACCTTGATTCCGGGGACATCCGTTATGCTGTTATACATCGCTAACAAAAAAAGCCCTCTTAGCAACACCAAGAGGGCCTTTTATACTTTTTATTACCGTCCCGGTCACGCCGATCCGAGCGGATACCGCCAAACCTTATTCTATTTAAGCTCACCGCTATACTTGTCGGTGGCAATTTTTAAGGATAGCATATTTTTTTAGCTTCGTCAATAGTTTGTGTGCTCGTTCGTATGATTAGGGGTACATTAGCCCCCTCTGTCATTGCGAGGCGTAGTTTAAAAGTGTAGTTGCCCAATTTATTGAGCAATTGTGCCTGATGAATCAGGCAACTACAAAATCCGGAGGCGAAGAAGCAATCTCATCGGGGAAATCCTAAATTCTAATTTAGTAGCTATCAGTTGATTGCTGACTGCTTTTTCATATTGTTTAGTATTTCGGATTTAGTATTTAGAGTTTTGTTTTCTGGGATTGCCACGCCTTCGGCTCGCAATGACAAGGAAAGGGCTGGCAGTGGCAAAAGGGGGTTCGCAATGACTTCCCTTATCGTCATTGCGAGGCATGGAATGCCGAAGCAATCTCATCGCTATATTTGCCTCGGGGTTGGTTTACGCTGCTCGCAATGACATCCTTTTTTGTCACCCTGACCCTGAACGAAGTGAAGGGGAAGGGTCTAAAGGAGATTCTTCGCTATGCTCAGAATGACGTAGAAGGGGCTCGCAATGATGTAGAAGGGGCTCACAATGACAAGGAAAGGGCTCGGAACGGCACGAAAAGGCTCGGGATATAGAAGGTTGTCAACTTGTTCCTCTCAAGGTATTATCATTAAGCGTTTGCTGGAGGTTGGCATGGCAAGTGGGGCAACAGAAAGAGAAGGAAGTAATCTAAGTAACAGGAGGAACGATGTTAGCCTTGGAAGGAATTAAGATTCTAGATTTATCAGGACTTGCGCCCGGTGCTTTTTGCACTATGATACTGGGAGACTTTGGTGCTGAGGTGATTAAGGTTGAGATGCCCACTCCTTCCCCCCTTGCTGGAGCAGGACCTTCACCAAAAGGGGAGGAGAGAAGAGTTGAAGCAGCTTACTTCGCTTATAATCGCAATAAGAAGAGTGTAGGGGTCAATCTCAGGTCAGATAAAGGGCGTGAAATATTCTACCGTTTGGCACAACAGGCAGATGTTATTGTTGAGGGTTACCGACCTGGAGTGGTCAAGCGGTTGGGGGTAGATTATGAGACTATCAGCAAGCTAAATCCCAGGATAGTGTATTGTTCGCTCAGTGGATACGGTCAGGATGGTCCTTATTGTAATTTCTCGGGGCATGACATTAACTATATCTCTCTGGCCGGGGTTCTTGGCTTGATGGGTCCGCCAGGGGCTCCCCCGGCTGTTCCTATGAATCTAGTCGCTGACCTTGCCGGGGCATCTTTATATGGAGTCATCGGTATTCTGATGGGTTTGCTCGCCCGAAATAAAACGGGCAAGGGGCAATATGTAGATGTAGCCTATATGGATGGAGCGTTATCTCTTCTGGGTGAGTTTACTGTAGGCTATTTCCTCGCTGGATTGGTTCCCCAGAGGGGGAAAACGGCGTTTCACGGTGCCTATCCTTATTACGGGGTATATGAAACCAAGGACGGTAAATATGTCACCATTGGCTGTATTGAGCCTCATTTCTGGAAAAGCCTTTGTGAATTATTTGGTAGGAAAGATTTTGTCCCTTACCACTTTTCCGTTACCCATGCTATCGGCAAATCGGAGGATAAGAAATGGGATGAGATACGCTCTTTTTTGGAGCAGACTTTTTTGACCAAGACCAGAGGTGAGTGGTTTGAATTGCTGACTGAAAAAGATATTCCTGTGGGGAAAGTTTATACGCTGGACGAGGTTTTTTCCGACCCACAGGTAATTCATCGCCAGATGGTGATAGAGGTGGAACATCCCACTTTAGGCAAGGTCAGGCAGTTGGGCATAGTGCCCAAGCTATCGGATACCCCGGGGGAAGTGAGGAGCTTATCGCCTCTTCTTGGTGAACATACCGACGAGATATTGTCAAGCTTGGGCTACCGCAAGGGGGAGATTGACAAATTGAGGAAGGAAGGAGTAGTAGGTTAATCAGTATGGAGAAATGCGTCTTTTGCGACATCGTCAGTGGCAAAATACCCAGCGATACTATTTATCAGGATGAAGATTTCCTTGCCTTCAGGGATATTCATCCCATGGCGCCGGTTCATATAGTTATTATCCCTAAAGCTCACATTTCGTCTTTAGCCGAGGTTGGTGAACGGCAGGAAGGGCTCATTGGACGCCTTATATTGTTAGCTAGGAAGTTGGCTGAAAAGGAAGGAATTGCCGAGAAGGGCTATCGTCTGGCGATAAATTGTGGACCTGAAGGAGGGCAGATTGTCCCCCATCTTCACCTGCATCTCCTTGGTGGCAGGAAGTTAGCTGACCAGCTTGGCTAAGCCCCTTTGCTGGGTGTCATTCCGAAGCGTAGTTTAAAAATGTAGTTGCCCACTTTATGGGGCAATTGTGCCTGATGAATCAGGCAACTACAAAATCCGGAGGTGAAGGGCTTGCAATGGCAATATAGACCAGGAACCAGGCATGATGGTTGAACGCTAAGTTAAAGAATTTAGTTTTGCTATTACCTCTTGTATCGCTTCATCAGGTGTGGATGCTCCGGCGGTAATGCCAATGCGGTGCTTGCCGGTGAGCCAAGATTTCTGTATCTCCTCCGCTGTTTCTACAGGGTGAGTTTCCACGATGGCGGAGCAAGCTTCGGCAAGTCGTTTGGTATTAGCACTGTTGCGTCCTCCTATTACTATGATGAGCTGGCTTTTTTGAGCTAACTTTATCGCTGCTTCCAGCCTCGTCCCTATTGCCTGACATAGTGTGTTGATGATGCGTATCTCACTGGTTTTTGGGATAAAGGTGGTGATGACTTGATTGACGAAATTGGTAAAATAGGTTTTATTTTGAGTGGTCTGGGAGATAATGCCCAAACGGGCTGGTGGAGGTTGCTTCGCTTCGCTCGCAATGACATTGGCTTGGCTGGCAATCTGGTTCAAGCTGAGGGCAGCCATCCCTTTTCCCCCTGCCCAGCCTAATAGCCCTTTGACTTCGGAATGTTGTTTCTCTCCAAAGATGATGATGGTAAAGCCAGCCCGGGCCAGTTTGCTAGCAGCCGATTGAGCTCTTTTGACTATGGGACAGGTGACATCAATGATGTTGAGCTTGCGAGCTTCCATTTCCGTTAGCACATCGGGACCTACTCCGTGAGTGGGAATGGCGATGACTTCGCCTCTTACGTCCTCTAAATTAGCCACCATCTTCACACCTGCGTTATCGAGTTGTTGCACTAATCGTTGGTTGTGTGCCACAGGTCCCAGTATTTCTACCCTTCCATATTTGCTTGCAGCTTCGGTCAGTAACGTTATTGCTCGTCTTACGCCAAAGCACAACCCGATTTCCCGAGCTACCTCAATCTCCATGTTTGGCATAGACACCTTGATATTCAGGGGGGAGGAGGGCAGCTATTTCGTGCATCATCAAATCGGCTAACGCTTTCCTCTGTGGCTTGGTTAGCCTGCCCTCGGCCTGGGGAAGATAGAGGGGTTTCCCGATATTAATGATTATATGAGGACGCTTCCAGAGCCAGCTTGTTCCATGGATTTTATCCGTGCCGCTGATGCCTACAGGAAGGATGGGGATGTGCATTCGTGAAGCAAGCACGGCAAGTCCAGGCTTGCCCGCCTGAAGTTTCCCCTGGTGGCTTCTTTTCCCTTCAGGGAATATCCCGATAACCGAGCCTTTGTTCAGCGTTTGTTCAACTTGTTGGAGCAATCCTTTGATATCGCTCAGTGTCCTTTGACTGGGCACCATCAGAGTTTGCGCCCAGCGAAGGAGGGCTCCCAATACAGGATAGTGGAACAGCCGTTCTTTAGCTATATAAGTTATCCACCGCGAGACGCCGAACAAGAGCAATTCGCCATCGATGACATGCACATGATTGGCGACCACGATGAGCGCTCCTGACCTGGGCACATTTTCCCTTCCTCTAACTTCCCAGGAGAGGAAAATATGATATAAAGGCTTAATGATAGTTACTACAATCTTTTGCGATAAGGTCACTGTTTTACTGCTAAGGCGTATATTTTATCAACTACTTGTTCCAGGGTCAGGTTTTCGGTATCGATAACCATGGCATCGCTGGCGGGTTTGAGTGGGGAGACGGAGCGTGAGGAGTCAGCTTCATCTCGCTTCTTCAGGTCAGCAAGTATAAGGTCATAATTTATTTTTTTTCTTTTTGGGGATAATTCCTTGTAGCGCCGCAGAGCTCTCTGTTCGAGTGAGGCGGTAAGGAATATTTTTACCTCAGCTTGTGGTAGGACTACCGTGCCGATATCCCTTCCCGCCATTATTATTCCACCT
>DAOUZA010000029.1 GCA_030665785.1 Dehalococcoidia bacterium | reverse complement strand
GAATATCGCCCGGCACGTTTAGCAAAATTAGAAATCCTGGTTAACAATCAGCCTATCGATGCGTTGTCTCGTATCATCCATGCCGACCAAGCCTTCACCGCGGGAAGAGCACTGGTCAAAAAACTTAGAGAGCTTATTCCGAGACAGCTATTTGATGTAGCCATCCAGGCAACAGTTGATGGGAAAATAATCGCCCGAGAAACTGTAAAGGCCTTAAGAAAAAATGTGCTCGCCAAGTGTTATGGAGGCGATGTCACCCGCAAACGCAAACTCCTGGAAAAACAAGCTGAAGGCAAGAAACGATTAAAAAAGGTAGGACAAGTGGAAATCCCTCAGGAAGCCTTCGTCACAATGTTAAAACGGGATTAAATCTGGTAATTTTTAGTATCCGGCATAACTTCGTATAAAAATCCCTCTAAATCCCCCTTTAGAAAAGGGGGACTAAGGGGGGGCGTTTACTAACCTCTCCCCCTTTAGAAAAGGGGGACTAAGGGGGTTGCTCTAAATCCCACCTTAGAAAAGGGGGAGCAAGGGGGATTTGACATTCCAGAAAAGCAAGCGAATTTATAAATAGTTTTGCGGTTAACTTTTATTTAACTTTTTGGCGCTTTACCTATTGACATATAAATTATAGGTTTGTTATTCTGCTAGTCAGGAAAGGTAATAAAGAAGGAGGGTTAAGATATGTCTACAGCTTATTGCGTGAAGTGCCGAAAAAAGGTTGACATCAGGAACCCAAGAAACGTTACCCTCAAGAATGGGCGCCCGGCAATACAGGGTGTTTGCCCTAGATGCGGCACAAAGGTATTCCGCATTGGCAAGGGCTAAACCGAGTTATCTATTCTGCCTGGAAGATTAGAATTTAAAACAAGGCTGAGTTTCCCGTTACCGTGAGTTTGCTGGTTTTATTAGAAAAGCGGGAATAGGGCCAGCTGGTGTTTTCGGTTTATCCCTGTATATGTCCCTATAGTGTGGGGTATTTGTGAATGCCAGGTAACTTCGTTATTGCCTGGCATTCTATCGTACTGAGTAGCAAACTGGTATATCGAAAGGGGCAACTTTGGCCGTAAACATCACAGTTTATGGTGGTGCAGGAACCATCGGTGGAAACAAGATTCTACTTGAGGCCGATGATACCGTTATATCCTTTGATTTTGGTATTAATTACCACCTTTGGTCTCAATACTTCGAGGAATATTTAAAACCACGAACTGCAAGAGGGGTAGTTGACCTATTCGAAATCGGTCTTCTTCCTCCCCTTAAAGGCATATATCGCAAAGACCTCGAGCCACTCTGGGAAAACGTATGGGACAGGGTAATATCAAACACCAAGGTTAGAGAGATACATCTGGATGCTGTGCTACTCTCCCATGCTCACCTTGACCATAGCGGGCATATATCATTTCTAGACCCTGATATTCCTATTGTATGTAGCCCCACTACAGCTTTTCTGGTTAAGGCAATCCAGGATTCAAGTGTCAGCGATTTCGAAAAAGAGGTGTGTTACGCCACCCCTCGTGAAGAGCAAGGACGACTGCTCGCTTCAAGGCACTGGAAAAAATACTCCTCAATACAAAGACAATTCTGCTTCACCAAGCCGGTGTCATTCTCCTCGAAAGCACACGATTTTTGGCGAGAGTCGGTTGGCGCAAGGCAAATGGATTGTAAACTGCCGAAGATTATCAACAAAATTGGCAATCTCGAGCTAAGGGCTTTTCCCGTTGACCACTCTATTTATGGAGCCACGGCTTTCGCTGTTAAAACAAGCGACGGCTGGATAGTTTATACCGGGGACTTAAGGATGCATGGCGAAACAGGCGACAAAACCAGGCAATTCGCTACTGAGGCGGCAAAGCTTCACCCCATCACGCTTCTATGTGAAGGGACAAACATCAGCAAAGAGAACAATGCTACCTCAGAGGAAGAGGTTATGCAGAATGCCCTGGGAAGGGTCAAGGACGCTGAAGGTAAGCTTGTGGTGGCCGATTTCGGTCCCAGAAACCTGGAGAGACTGTTAACATTTAGAGAGATTGCCAGCCACTGTGGGCGCAAACTTGCTATCCTCCCTAAAGACGCCTATCTTCTACAATCCCTTCACCTCACAATGCCCGAAATACCTGACCCTATCACCGATGCTACACTGTTGATTTACGAAGAAGTTAAAAACGTCAGGGAAAAATGGGAAAAGGACCTGCACACTCTATATCAAAGTCAGAGCAAAACAGTTTCCCCCGAGGATATTAGGCGTAATGAAGGAGATTTCATTCTTTGCTTAAGCTTTTGGGACATCAATGAGCTAATCGACATTAAGCCAAGTGAAGGCGGCATTTATATTTATTCCTCGAGCGAGGCATTCGACGAAGAGCAGCGTATTGATGTGAAGAGATTAAGGCAATGGATTGAGCATTTTGGGCTTTCATCTGTTGGAGTCCCCGACCCAGAAACAGGTAAACCAAGCGAAGCTGAACAAGGTCTTCACAGTTCCGGACACGCTTCAGGTCCAGAGATACTGGAGCTCATAGAGACCATAAATCCAGAGGTTGTTATCCCGATACATACAGAACATCCCGGATTCTTCGCCAGCAAGCTCGGCTCTGTCAGGGAGGTTCGCATACCAAAAATCGGGGTGCCAATCAAACTATAACGCTGACTGAAATTTGCAACCTCAGCAATTCTATGATAAACCTATGGTCACCTCATAAACGAGGTCATAAGTATGGCTGACATATTTACCATAGACTGGCTTAAAGATAGCGGTATCAGCATTCTAATCATTATTGCTATTGCTGCTGCTATCTACTTTACGCTGCGCCGTGTCATTCCACCAATAATCAAGAGGACCGTGGTACAACGTATGAAAGGGGAGCTTGAAGAAGAGATAAAGCAGAGAAGCGACACCCTATCTTCAGTGTTGATAAAAGTAGGCTTAATCATAATTGTAATTTTCGCGCTATTCACTATCCTCCCTGAATTCGGAATAAATATCACTGCGATGTTAGCTGGACTTGGTGTTATAGGTATCGCTGTCGGCTTCGGCGCGCAAAGTTTAATCAGAGATTACCTCAGTGGTATTTTTATCCTGTTAGAGAACCAATATGATGCCGGTGATGTAATTAGAGTTGCCGGCATCGCTGGCCTGGTTGAAGAAGTAGGTCTACGCCGCACCATTCTCAGGGACCTGGACGGTATAGTTCATTCTATTCCCAACGGTGAAATTAAAACAGCCAGCAATTTTACCAAGAGGTATTCCAGAGTAAATTTAAATATCTCGGTGGCTTACGGAGAAGACCTTGACCGCGTTATTAACATCATAAATAAAGTGTGCAAGGAAATGGCCGAAGACCCTAAATGGAAGGCAGACTTTGTCACCACGCCGCAGGTGCTCAGAGTAGATAATCTCGGCGATTCCGGTATTGACATTAAAATACTGGGGGATACTAAACCAATAAAGCAATGGGGTGTAATGGGCGAGTTAAGGCTGCGGCTTAAGAGAACATTCGACGCTGAAGGAATTGAGATTCCATGGCCTCATACCAAAGTTTACTTTGGCAATGCTATCCCCGAAATGGAACAGGCTGAGCAACTACCTAAGAAATCTGCAGCCACTGAGAAGAGCAAGAAGACATCTTATAGTTAACTACAAAACTATTTATAATTTTGCTTGTTTTTTCAAGAATGTCAAATCCCCCTTAGTCCCCCTTTTCTAAAGGGGGATTTAGAGGGATTTTTTATACGAACTTATATGGGATACTCTAATATCTTTTTACAACGTTGTTAGAGTGCGCCCCTTTGCTATAACACAACTCTGTCACCAGTAATTCAAGGGCAACCTGGTCATTGTATTTACCCGTTTTGATATCTATGTCAGTTTCCAAAAGCTTGTTATATGCTTGCTTTATGCGCTCAAAGTCGTATGATTTTGCCTGGTTAAGCATCTTATCCAGACCATAACTTTTCAAACCCAATTTAGCCTGGATTTGTCTTGATGACAATTGTGAACTCAATTCCTTAATCTGTGTTATCAAACGAAACTGCCTGGTAAGCATGACCAAAACATAAGTTGGCGGTGCTCCTTCTCGATACAATTGATGGAGCATCCTATGGGCCATTTTAGGTTGCCCTTCGAGCACAGCATCCACCAAAGTAAAGATATTGGCTTCCTGGGCATAGCTCACCAATTGTCTGACGTCATTCGCCTCAATACCACACCCTTGAGCATAAAGAAGAAGCTTATCCACTTCGCTGCTCATTGCCCATAAGTCTCCGCCAATAAGCTGTGCAAGCAAGTTTGCTGCCTCAGGTGTAATGCTGCCATTCTTTTTATTTACCCGCTGCTGTATCCAGGCTATTAATCTCCCGTCTTGTAGTCGAGGGAAAACCCTCGATTCAGCCAGCGGTGAAAGCTCCTTCAATAAAGAGTTTTGTTTGTTCAACTTACCATCAATTAGCACCAATACCGTGGTTGATGTCATTCCCTTAATATAAGAAGCCAGATTCTTCCATTCCTTCAACTTATCCTTAGTTTTAGTAACAGCACGGCTGCCAGAGCGCAGCTCGCCTTTTCTTGGCTCAAAATGCTTGAGCAGACCCTCAACCACCACCAAACGATAGGGTGATAGGAAAGGAGCAGTATCGCAATTATGCCTGAGCTCATTCAAGGTCAAATGCTCACCGTCCAGGCTGACAGTATTAATTGCCAGCATTCCCGCATCACCCAGACCCTCCTTGACCTCACTCAAAGCTTGGTGAATAGAGAAATCGTCTCTCCCATAAAGGATATAAAACATTCTTTTGCATTTTATCACGGAACTGAATATCTCTGTTATCAAGGTTAAATCCAAAGTTATGGTAAAATATATATATGAAAGTTGCCATTGTGGGGCTACCCAAAAGTGGCAAAACGACCATTTTCAACGCTCTGGTCAAAGGGCAGGCTGAGGTTACCGCTTATTCCTCGTCATTGACCCCTAATGTAGGAACAACCAGGGTATCCGATTCACGGTTAGAGGTACTTCAAAATATATTTCATCCCAAGAAAACCGTTCCTGCTGACGTCACCTATGTAGATATTGCCGGCTTGCCCAAATCTTCACACCTGGGCGGGGGCATAGAAGGAGAATTTTTAAATTACCTGACTACTGCTGATGCGTTGCTTCAGGTAGTTCGCATTTTTGAAGACGAAAAACTTCCCTACCCTGAAGGAAAGGCAGACCCTAAGCGAGATATAGCTAACCTGGATTTAGAGCTTGCCTTCTCTGATCTAGCTATAATTGAAAGGAGACTAGAGAAACTGGAAGTAGCGTTAAAAGGAGCTAAAGCTTCGGAGCGTGAAGCATATTTGAAGGAGCAACTTTTGCTACAAAAAATAAAGGCGGCTTTGGAAAAGGATATACCAATAAGACAACAGAATATCACTAAAGAAGAACTAAAGATGCTGTCCAATTATCAATTCCTCACCGCTAAACCTATGATGGTTATTCTCAACATTGGAGAGGAACAGATACCACAAGCCACTTTGCTAGAAAAGGAGATAAATTCTCTCTACCCTCAATTTGCTATAGTAGCCTTGTGTGGAAAGCTGGAGATGGAACTAGGTCAGCTCAGCGATGCTGAAGCTGAGGAATTCCGTGAATCGATGGGGCTAACTGCCTCCGCACTCAATCGAATTGTCGCTCTTTCTTACCAGCTTCTGGGATTAATTTCCTTTTTTACCACAGCCTCTGCTGAGTTAAAAGCCTGGACTATTCCCGGCGGTATGTTAGCACCACAGGCAGCAGGTAAAGTCCATTCCGATATGGAAAGGGGGTTCATCCGAGCTGAGGTGATCAGCTACAATGATTTACAAAAATGCGGTAGTTTAAGCGAAGGAAGGAAAAAGGGCATGCTCAGAACAGAAGGGAAAAGCTATATTGTCAAGGACGGAGATGTAATTACCTTCTTGTTTAATGTTTAATGAAGGTTCTTGTTCACCTCCGCCCTGCAAAGGAGCTCACCTGGGAAACCTAACTTTAAAGTGTATCATTTTTGTGGAAATTCGCGATAAGGAGTAAAAGCATGTGTGAATTATGTGAAAAATATGGAGATAACGGTGGTCGGTGGTATCTGAATCCAGAGAACTATGCCAGGCCGTTATACAAGAAGGTGGAGAAGGGAAAAGAAAAGGAGCCAATGATTTTGACCGAGCTTCAAGGACCATTCTATTACAAACCATTGATAGAGCTAAAAGATAACCCTGAAGCTTTTGAAAAGATGCGAGAAGGATACTCAAAGTTCCATGAAACAATGGGTGGACAGGTTGTATCCCTGGAGGATGCCAAGAAAATGGTCGAGATAGCTCAGCCGATAGCCAGGATGGATTGCATCTGCAGGAGGATTACGCGAGCGACTTTAGAGGATGGGGAACAGCGTCCTCGTACCTGTCTTGGATTAGGTGTTGGAATGTTTCGCTGGGAGGAGTGGCCGGAGAGGTACAAAGGTGGTGTGGAGTTTCTCTCCACTGAAGAGGCAAAAGAACATATTGAACACTGGCATAAGCGGGGAATGGTTATAACAATAATGACTTTCGGCACTCCCTATATTGGTGGCATTTGCCTTTGTGATTATCCTGATTGTCTTGCCATAAGGATGAGGTTGGACTACGGAATAAAGCCCATGTTGCTAAAAGGACATCAAGTAGCGAAGGTAAATTATGAGGAGTGCACAGGATGCGGAACCTGTGTACAGCGATGCCAATTTGGGGCTATAAAAATGGAGGTTACCACGAAAAAGTCAAATATCGATATGACACGTTGCTTTGGTTGCGGGGTGTGTACCTACGCCTGCCCGCAAGATGCCATAAGCCTTATCGACCGTGAGAAGCTCCCCGGCTTAAAGGAGGAATGGTAAGGTGATACCTCAAATCGAGATAGATAAAAATAAATGCGCTACTCCTTATGAATGTAAAAAATGTCTTCAAATCTGTCCTCAGGCTGTTTTTGCAGTCGCTCCCACCAAAGTCGAGCGTTTCAAAGAAACCGCTCCCGAGGATTATGAGGTTCAAGCGGTGTTCAAGGATAAATGTGTATTATGCATGGATTGCGTTAAGGTGTGCCCCACCGGGGCAATAAAAGTGAAGGTTGGGAGTAGCTAAATGGAAAAATATAACTTCGGCCTGGATGAGGAAATGATAAAGGAGCTCTCAGAGGAATTTGCCCCCCGGAATTTTGTGAAGACATTGAAATTATCGCAGCCTCATACTATTGAAGATGCCAGAGCCTCCTTAGAAGAATATGGGAGAGAATTAGCCCGTAGGAGTATCGAAAAAGGGGAGAAAAGGATTGATAGAGTTTACCACGTTATGAAGAAAGCCATGGAAAAAACGGGTGAGATGAAATTCCCCTTCATCCTGCAAAGATACCTCGAAATAGCATACTTGAGCATTCAGCCATTCAGGAGGCTAAGGATAGTCGCCAATAGCTCGAAAATTATCTCCTACAGGCTTAATGAATGTAGCCTTTATAAGGCTATAGAGGAGGAATACGGGAAGGAAGCAGCGAATAAAATGGTATGTAAATCAGCTTGCTTTGCGCTCATAGAGGAGATACTCTCCCACTTTGACTTCGATATCAAGCCCTCATTAGAAGCTAGTATGGCAGACGATAGAAAGTGTCAGTTCAAAATTGAGCGGTAGCTCAGCTAAAGGAACCACAGTGAAATTCGGGATAGCTCAAATCGCTCTCAACAGCGATATCTATTCAAACTTGGCTAAAATACGTAATTACGCCTCTGAAGCAGCAAGGGCAAAAGCAGACATAGTGTGCCTCCCTGAATGTAGCCTCACTGGCTATAGACGTGATTTTCATGAAATCGACTGGGATGAAATATTAAAAGCATTAGATACCCTACAGGAAATAGCTACAGAAAAACATATTGCGCTCATTGTAGGGACTCCGTACTCGGAGTCAAGCAAACTTTACAATGCTGCCTTGGTTATATCAGCAAGCAGTCAACTCAAATATTTTAAAAATAATCTAACTGTTTTTGATAAACAGTACTTCACTAAGGGACGAGATATACTAATCTTCACAGTAAAGGAAATCCAATGTGGCGTAATTATTTGTCGGGATCAGAATTATCCACTGCTAGCACGGAGATATACCCGAAGAGGTGTAAAGGTACTGTTTCTTCCTTCCGCCCACTATTATCTTCCAAACGAAGCACGCCTTAAGCTAGATAAAAACCGAGCGCTTCCTATTGCTAGAGCGGTGGAAAATAACATTTTCGTAGCTAAAGCCAATGCAATAGGCTCACAAGGAAACTACACCAGCCCTGGGCACAGCATGATAGTTAGCCCAGAAGGTTTGATAATTTGCGAGGCTGATGAGACAAACGAGTGCATCCTTTATCATGAAGTGGGTTAAAATCCTAGCTTCAAGGTTACTATCTCAAAAGGCTTCACTTTCATTTTTAGCCTGTTGTGCTCTGGTTTCAGCTCATATTCTTCCCGTTCCAGCAAGTCAACAGCCGTTACCCTTTTGATATTACGGAATAGCTCAATCTCAGCCATCGTTTCCTCACCTTTAGTCTCAAAGAAGCGTAATATCACCTCATCGCTGTCCTCGGCTTTTTTAAAAGCTGATAGGATAAGGTTATTGGGCGAAATCTTCAGGAAAGAGAATTCCCCCGGCAAATTCCCTTTGAAGTCTCCTTGAACTGGAAGTGGCACGTGGTGAAATTCCTGCGCCCATTTATAGGTCTCAGCCTCTCTCCAATCGCCCTCATGGGGCTGTAAGGCGTATTCAAATTTGTAATCTCTAAGCTCCAGGGCATCTGGAGTGGGCACCAATGGACCAGCTTCACCATCAGCGGAAAGGCTTCCTACACTTCTGAACAGAGTTAGGTGAACAAAACCCTCCCTTATCTCAGTGGCTGGAATTCCCTTGTTCATAAAAGTTATACCTCTTGTCCCATCTCCGTGGTCAAACCAAGATAAGAAGTTGGGTATTCCGGCAGGTTTTTCTTTTCTCTCCCCTACAATAGCAAACTGCTCCGTTGGCTCGGGGACAACTCCAAACTGGGTCTCTCGAAAATATACCATCCTCTCCTTCCTGGTATCGAACTTCACCCTGAGCCTTATATTGGGGTACTTATTATCAACTTTAGTTATAAATTCAATCCGCGGCAAATCGCGATAGATGATAACTTCCTTCGAAATATCCATGGCTTTATACTTATAAAGCATCGGCTTAAGCTTATCCAGCATTCGATAAGGCCACCTAAGGCAGTAATATTCATTCTCGAAAATTATTTTAGATTTCAGGGGGCCATTTTCTATCTTGAAACTTTTAGGTTTAAAGGCTCCATAGCGAAGCCCTTCCCCACTTTCATTCTTTATAAGCTCAAAAAACATATAGCGGTGATAATATAAATCACCGATCTCATTCTCGATGTTGAGCTCATTCCCTTTGACTAACAGCTTTCCTCCTTTATCAAGAACCTCAATTATCCCCGTTTCTGGCTCGACTTTGACCTTAAAGAAGGAATTCTCCAGCTCGTTTTGTTCAGGGTTTATTTCGCTCTTAACTCCTTTTTTTCGCTCTACAAGCCGATAAACCTTATAACCCAAGGGAGGCAAATCCGCCAGGAAACCTAGTCTTGCTCGCTTAATATTCCCTTTTCTATCCCTTTCCACCTCCATAACCTGGCTTTCTATTCCCTCAAGTCCAGGCTCTTCCTTCCAGCCTCCGCCAGGCTCTAAATCTACTTCACACCAGTTACTCATCCGCCAGGCAAAAGGGTTAAAGACTATAACTGCTGCACCCTGAGTATTAATCCTACTGGCAATAAATCTTAAGGACTCATTTGTAATTCTGGAAAGTTCCCTTTCAAGGAAGGAAAATATATCCCTTACCTCATCGTAAATTTCGTCTACGCCACAGCCGGTGATAATATCGTGGAAGCCAACAAAAAGTACCTTCTCCCAGCACTCATTTAGCTCAGTGGCAGGATATTCCTTACCTGATAGCCAAGCCAGAGTAGCAAAACATTCAGCCGTAGTGAGCAGCCTTTCACATTTCCTCGCCCCGAGCACCACCCACATTCGGCTGGAACATACCTGGGGAAATACCTCGGAAAGTCCCGCATCATATAACTCTCCTTCAACGACTTCAAAACGTTTGCCCTCTTTTTCTATTGCCTGGAAAAATTCAGAGGGGGTAGCGATTTTCATTTCAGAGCCACCTTCATGTTCTCTATTCCATTTTTTCACAACCTCCACCGTTTCCTCCTGGGGAAGCGTTACGCCGCTTCCTGAAGGCATAAGAATATGAAAAGTAGAGGCATACTTATTGAGGTCAATATATCCTTCCTCTAATTGATTAAGATTTAAGCCAGCTCTGTAGCCTAAAGGCATCCAGTGGGCTAAGATAATTGTTCCATCCAGCCCTTTCCAGCTGAATTCGCTTTGCACTTCCTGGGTTCCTCTTCTAAAGGCAACCCACTTATATCCCGATTTTTTATAAATTTGAGGAAGTTGGGCATTCATCCCAAAGCTGTCGGCACACCAGGCTACAGGAACATCCACTCCAAATTTATCCTTACAATACCTTTTACCGAACACAATTTCCCTTATCAATACCTCCCCACCGGGAAGCATGGTATCCGGCATTAAATATTGACCATCCACTATTTCCAGTTTTCCCCTCTGTATCATCTCCTTTATTTCCGACCAAAGCTCGGGATTCCGCTCCTCCAGCACCTTCAAAGGAAAGATTTGCTCCCAGGAGAACTTATATTCCTCATACCTTTTCATCAATTCAACGGCTTGTTGTAAAATGTTTTCGTTTATCTGAAGATAATCTTCCTTGGTGAATGCCCAGGCTACATCATAATGCGAATGAGGAACAAGATATATCGTTTGCATTTCAACCTCCGAATATTTCTTTTATTGCCCTGCTCCATCCTTCAGGTCCGATTCCTTGAACCTTGCGTAAATTAGGCACATCTATGTTTTCCCAGGTATAATCTCTCTTCTGAACCAAGATTGGTATATCAACTGTAGAAAGCATCGGCAAATCATTGAGGCTATCACCTAGCCCAATAGTCTCTATTGCACCCCACATCTCACGATATAATCCAGTTACAATCTTCACCGCTTTACCTTTATCATTATCCCCCATAACACCGTAAAACCGTCCCCCATGCGTCCAGTTGAGGCCAGCCTGCTTAATCTTCTGTAAGAACTTATCTATCTCCCCGGAGGTAATGTGAGATTGCTTCGCTTCGCTCGCAATGACAAGCGTTTCATCATACTCCCTTTGTTTAGCTAATTTAGCAGAGTCGATATCTAAACCAGTTTCTTCAGCTACTTCCTCATCGCTCATATCGCCAAAGCCTCTAAAGTGAAATCCACTCTCTTCTCTCACCTTACCCAGCAATTGTCCGACCTCCTTATAAGAAGTGCCTAACTCAATGACCAATAGCTCAGCGACACTTTTGTGGTACTCAAACGAAAATGGGAAGTAACCTCGCGGTATAAAAATGGCGCCTCCATTTTCCACTATAAAAGGATGAAAAATTCCCAATTTACGACGGTATACCTCTTGTTCTGCCCTGGTCTTCGCTGAACAAAATATCAACGGCACACCTATTTCTTTGAGTCGGTTTACTCCAGCAAGAGATTTTTCATATGAATAAGTAACCAAGTCGAGAAGAGTGCCATCCAAGTCTGTGAATACAATTTGCCTCATCTTTAGCAGTTAAACAACCTCGTTCGACTGAATTGAAGCGCCTTTGGGTAATTTGCTACCCTCTTTGACTTTCACCCCCTCACCTAAAACACAGTTATCCAAAATCTCGCTTCGTCGTTCAATGTGGCAATTAGAAGCAATAATACAATTCCTGAGCTTCACTTCTTTACCAACTTTGCAGTTTTGCCACAACACTACTCCCTCTATCGTAGCACCCTGCCCTATTTGACAACCGGGACCGATAACGGCAGGACCTTTTATTACCGAATCTCTATCGATAAAACAGCTTCCACCAATTATAGCGGGACCCTCAATTTGAGCTGAAGGGTGAACAAAACTTTCTCCCTCAAATTTTACACCCTTATCTCCAATATAACGAAGGAGCAGGTCGCGGTTCAGTTTGAAATACTTCTCCGGTGTGCCAATATCAATCCAATAGGATTCAAATGAATAGCCATAGACAGCCTCCCCTTTTTCCAGAAGCGCAGGGAAAACATCGTGTTCGAATGAGAAAAAAGTATTGAAGGCAACATAGCCCAAAATATCAGGCTCCAAAATATAGACGCCAGCATTAATCATGTTGGTAGTTATTTCATCCCAAGGTGGTTTCTCTACAAAGTGTGTCACTCTGCTTTGTCCGTCAGTCTCTACCACTCCATAGATAGTGGGATTTTCCACTGGGGTCAAGGCTATAGTAGCAATAGCCTTTCTTCCACGGTGAAAATTTATCATGGCAGTTAAATCAAGAGCAGTGAAAATATCACCATTCAAAACAATGAAGGATTCATCCAACAATTTTTCAGCAATCTTTACCGCTCCTGCCGTTCCCATGGGAAAATTCTCCACAGAATAGGTTAATCTCACACCAAATTCACTGCCATCGTCAAAGTAATCCTGGATTTGCTCAGACAGCTGGCCCATCGCAAGTATTACGTCAACGATCTTGTGCTTCTTAAGATAGCCGATAACATGCTCCAGAAAGGGACGATTCAACACAGGAACCATTGTTTTAGGAATGTTACAGGTAAGTGGACGCAACCTGGTTGCTTCTCCGCCAGCTAAGATAATTGCTTTCATGTCCTTTTCACTTTCATCAAGTCTACCTTGTCTCAATCACACAGGTCAACGCTTTTAGCTATCAAACCTTACCTGCCAATCTTGTGTTACCCGAAGCACTTTGTTATGCTAAGTCCCCATCGTTGCTCCTTGAAAGGAAAATAATATGAGTCAGCTAGTCGGCGTTTTCAGCCCAGACGGTAACAAAGCAAGAGATAAATTAGTTACCATGCTGGAAACCTTTCACCCTCACCATGATGGTAAAGCTAATTCCGAGAACAATGAACACCGCTGGTTACTTAGTTCATCCTTCGAGAATATAGCTGGCAGCAGAGTCCTGGCTGAAGTATATTCGCCTATTGAACGAAAGACATTAGAATATCCTTATTCAGATTATGATGATAACTTGGTGTTGCTGTATGATGGTGAGTTCTATAACCTGCCTTCAATAACATCTACGGTTCATCAGAATCGCCGTTTAACCGATAGAGGTAGCACCGAGAAGCTAGTCTACTTACTGAAACAACACAAGGGCAACCTTGAGCAAAAGATAAAGAAAGCGTTAAAGGATCTGGACGGGAATTATGCCTTAGTGGCTAGCAGCACCGACGAAACAATAGTGACGCGGGATTTTCTAGGCACAAAGCCCCTCTATATTGCTAAAGATAGCAATTATTCAGCTTTCGCTTCCAATAAGAAAGCTTTATGGAGAATAGGGTTAAGCAATGTCATGCCTCTGCGCGCCAGTATGCTCGCTGTATTTACTCAGAATGGCATCAAAATCAAAAGGGCCTTTCTTCTCAACAAAGGGAGCATCAAAGTAAAAGACTTAGGGCAAGCCGTGGATTGCTACCATGAAGCTATTTGCTCATCGGTGCGAAAAAGGTTAACGGATGTAGATAAAGTTGGCGTATTGTTATCAGGAGGTGTGGATAGCTGTTTAATAGCAAAATTGGTACTGGATATTGCTTCCTCTGCTGGAATAAAGGTGATCGCCTATACCGCTGGTTTGGCTGATTCCCCTGATATAAGCTTCGCTCAAGGATTCGCCAGGAGGATAGGAATTGACCATCGCGTAAAGGTATTGAATATAGATGACGTTGAGAAGTACATCCCCAAAGTTGTTGAGGCAGTAGAGGAAAGAGATTTTATTCA
>DAOUZA010000064.1 GCA_030665785.1 Dehalococcoidia bacterium | reverse complement strand
TCTTGTTGCTGCAGTAGGCATTGCCTCAATCTTCTTCTTTGAACAGATGTTTATTCAATTTCACCTTGTCGTGTTCCCTAACCTATATTGGCTACTTGACCCCAGTAAGGATTACCTCATTATGCTATTCCCTGAAGGTTTCTGGATGGATATTGCTTACTTTGGCGTCGGGGCTATTATTGTGGAAGCTTTGCTTTTAGGTGGCCTTGCCTGGGTGGTTCCCTTCATCTGGAGAAAGAGGCACAGCCAGTAGCTTATTAACCACTCAAAGGGTAATAGGTGTGTACGGCAAACTAGATACAGGGAAATTCTTTAGCTGAAAATTTCAAATCAAGGGCTAAACAAATCTAAAAGGCTTTCCAGGATTTAGCCAACTTTGCCAAATTCGAGGAAGCCGTTGCTTGCCAAAGACTAGGCTGCTCAGAGCCCGGCAATAAGAACACTACAGATATTCGTCTGGGGTACACCCCCGAGATTATGGGTAACGCCAAGCTTTACATCCTTTATCTGTCTTGGTCCTGCCTTGCCTTGAACTTGTTTATATACCTCATACATCATCCGTAAACCAGAGGCTCCAATGGGATGTCCAAAGCACTTTAATCCCCCATCGGACTGTATTGGCTGAGCACCGTCCAGGTTAAATCGCCCTGCCGTGACATCATCTCCAGCCTTCCCTCTGGGACTAAATTGCAAGTCCTCCATAGTCACTAACTCGGTTATGGAGAAGCAATCGTGGACTTCGGCCATGCTTACTTCCTCACGGGCATTTTTCACCCCAGCCTCTTTATAAGCTGCAGCAGCAGCATGGGCTGTCGATTCTACATGCGTGCCATCATAGGAGCTATGCATTAGTTCTATTCCCGAGCTAACCGAAATTTGCAGCGCCTTGATATAGACAGGGTCGGGCCTGAATTTCTTAGCCATATCAGCCCGAGTCACAATGGCTGCTGCTGAACCATCGCTTACCCCGCAGCAATCATACAATCCTAAAGGCCAGGCAATAATAGGAGCGCTCATAACTTGCTCTACAGTAATTTCTCTTCTAAGATGAGCCTTGGGATTCATAGCACCGTTATGATGACTTTTTGAGGACACCATAGCCAGAATTCTCTTACCTTCATCTGGTTTGAGGTTATACCGGGCAAAATAGCGGGTGGCCAGCGTGGCAAACGCACCAGGTGCGGTGAAATTTGGTGTTACCATCCTTATCTCAGTTCCTACCAACCGGGCAAACTCAGGAAGACCAGGGTAACCGGTATCCTTTAGCTTCTCCACGCCAAGCGCCAAGGCAATGTCGTAAGCTCCAGAAGCAACGGCATAACAAGCTCCTCGTAAAGCTTCAGAACCAGTGGCGCAAAAGTTTTCCACTCTAGTTGCCGGAATGAAGGGAAATTTCAACGTTTGTGACAGGGGTACTGCACTTTTACCGCAAAACTGCTCGTCAAAACAAGTTCCAAACCAGGCAGCTTGAATATCATTCTTTTCCATCCCGGCATCTTCCAGGCATTCCTTGAACGCCTCGATAATCAAATCGCTGTAGCCAGCATCCCATCTCTCTCCAAACTGGGTGCAACCCATCCCTATGATTGCTACTTTGTCTTTTATTCCCTCTGCCATGCTAGCCTCCTTTACCTCACTTTTTTATCATTCCCTTGACGGGATTGCCTTCCAACTGTAGGCGGTAACCCCCCGCGTATGCTCAGCATATTTTATGCGGAAGGTCATCTCCATAGGCATGCCCACTTTTATCTCATCTTGCTCACAATCAGTAATATCAAACCAAAATCTCCCTCCGCCCTCAAAGTCCAATACACCATATATTGCTGGCGGATTAATGGAATATGCCAGCAAATCGGCAGTATAGGTAAATAAAGTAGCCTTTCTGTCGGCAAAGCAATAATCCTCCATTTCATCTATCGCCCCGCAATCAGGGTTTACACACACTCTCTGGATAGGGAATAATGGAGTACCGCACTTCTTACATTTACTCCCCCAGAGCCCTAAGAAAACTTTGCGACCTCTCCACAACGCTGATAGCTGAGAGGAGGAGGTCTCTTCACCGCGGAATCCCTTGTCCATAGGAATCTCTTCGCGGAATGCCAGATATTTGTCGTAATTGTCGAGCATCTTCTTCCTGACGAGCCACTTTTTAATCCCTTTGTTGTCCCTTGCTTTCTCTATCTGGTCGGTTACCTGGAGGAACAAAACATCACTGCCATTTCCATAGCTGGCGACCAATATCTTGTCTCCAGGTTTGGCATCTTCAAGTGCAGCCACAAGCATCACCAGTGGATAACCGGCGCCAGAATCACCCATGATGCGCATCATGGAGTCCTGAACCTGTGAAGGGTCAGCTCCCAGCTTCCTGGCTATGGCTACCGCTGCCCTCTCAAAGTGACAGCCGATAACTATTTTGGCAAAATCCTTGATGTTTAAGTTGTATTTTCCTAATAGTCCCGTGATAGATTCAGTCAATTGCTTCTCATAGCCTTCGTCACGGCGCCACCTATCTTCCCAGGCACGCTCAAATTCATCTGTGTCCGTTCTCCATGAGTCGCTAAAATCATAAGAAACGGAATAGGAACCTTCTATGCTGGCAATTACATCGGTGTCTCCAATGAGCAGGGAAGCAGCGCTATCCCCGTATAGTTGTTCCTGATAGCCTCCAGCCCTCTCCTTCCGCAAATCAGAAGCACATACCAGTACACTTTTTGCCGAGCCTGCCTTGATTGCATCGCAGGCAGAAAGAACTGCTCCCGTCCCTGCCTTAGTAGAGTCAGTGAAATCAGCAGTCCTGATAGTAGGTTGAAGACTAAGCGCAGTGCCAATTATGCCGGCGTCCTCCCTCTGTTTATATGGCGAGGTGGTGGTGGCGATATACAAACCATCTATCTTCGCCTTATCGATGCCTTTTAAACAATCCCTTGCCGCTGCCACTGCCATGGTTATGCTATCCTCATCGTAGTTGGCAATAGATCTTTCTCCAGGTAATATCGCTGCTGGATTAAGCCACCCCATAGCTTTATAGGCAGTCATGCGGTCCATCCGCTGCCAGGGGATGTAACCTCCGTAAGAAGTAATTCCTACCATGGTAGTAACCTCCTTTACGTTTTTTCCTTAAACAACGAATTTTACGAAATTACATAGCCAATTGTCAACCATGCATAATTTCATATATTCCCAATTCAAGCATTTTGTTAGCTCACTTTGCCAGGCTAATCTGCTCTCGCAAGTATTGCTTCAACACGCCTAATGCTGCTTCAGCAGCGCCTTTCTTATTTTCCTCTCTGTTTCCGCTAAAGATGTGCTTTTGGCTGAAGCTTTTACCTTCAGCAGCTAAAGCGACGTAAAAAAGCCCCACAGGTTTCTCTGCAGTGGCGCCTGAAGGTCCGGCAATGCCCGTGTTGGAGA
>DAOUZA010000002.1 GCA_030665785.1 Dehalococcoidia bacterium | reverse complement strand
GTCTTGACTTTCCAGCTACCTTTCTCCATACCTATTTCATTATAAGGGAGCGTGAGACAAAAATCAAAAATAAGTTAACGGCCCTTTTTTGGCTCCTCGATTTCCCTTTCCACCTCCTTTAGTTCTTCCTCTAATTCCCTCTTATAATCCTCAAGCATACTGAGGTATTCCTCTTTACTTGGGAAGGGGCTTATCCCGTGAAAATAGAAACCGAAGGGCGGCAAACCAAGTAGAATCTCCAGGACTTTCTGCGCCACATCTCTATTTACCTCCTATGATTGGACGTCTCGCTGGTGTGCCGGCACGCCGTGGATATTTTTCCGGCGAGGGACATATTTTATCAATGATTACCAGATAACGCCTGTCGCTAAGTTCTTCCAGCTCTACTTTCTTCACCTGGTTCAGTTTCCCCCCCAAAACGTCAATGGATTTACTTGCCTCTACTATTTCCTGCTCGACTTCGCCTTTCTTCTGAGCTACGAATTTTCCCCCAATGTGACAGAAAGGCAATGCTAGTTCCACTAGTGCGGGTAGTGAAGCCACAGCGCGGGAGACAACCAAGGTGAAATTTTCACGGAATAGTGGCTGGTGGGCTATTTCCTCAGCTCTGCCAACTACTACCTCTACATAGTCTAATTCCAGTTGGTCGATAACATGATGAAGGAAAGTCGCCTTCTTAGCCTTGGAATCAAGAAGCACTAATCTCGATTGGGTAAGAAAAACCTTAAGTGGTATGCCAGGGAAGCCGGCGCCGGTGCCTATGTCGATAATGCTGAATCCAGGCTGTCTTAATTCCTCTTCTGTCAAAGCCAAAATCACAGTTAACGAATCAAGGAAATGTTTTGTCTGCACTTCCTGATAATCTGTTATCGTGGTGAGGTTAAACTTCTTGTTCCAACTCACCAGTTCTTGATAGTAAAGCTTGAACTGGGTTATCTGCTTGTCACTGAGATTTATGCCAAGCTTCTGAGCGCCGTCAATGAGCTTTTGCATTATAGTGCTTCATTAAAGAAGGCAGCTACTTTTGTGGCGACGGTTGATTCATATCCCCACCAGAAGTGGTCTGCACCCTCAATGCTCTCGCATTTCTTGGGTGTGGGAAGACTTTGACAGAATTTGAGGAATTGAGTTGGAGGGGTGAAATTGTCCTCGCTCCCGGAGAGAAGAAACTTGGGCTTGGAGCAAGCTTTAAGGAACTGGAAATCAAACATATCAAGTGGTGGGGAAATTGCTGCCAGGGCTTTAACCTGGGCGTCATTGAAGCAAGCAGGCAAAGCGAAGCCAGCACCGGCTGAATAGCCAACGAGTCCAATCCTTTGTGAATCTATTTCCTTCACTGAAGTCACAAAGGCGATCGCTGCTCTGACATCCTCTCGTTCGCCAATTCCGTGATTAAACTCGCCTTGGCTTTCACCTACGCCACGGAAGTTAAACTTGAGGGGGATGAGCGATTTTCGGACGAGCGCTTCAAAGACGCTGACTACCACATTATTATCCATACTGCCGCCGAAGAGCGGGTGAGGATGACAGATTATCACTGTGGGAAATGGCTCTGTATCTTCAGGTATGCCTAGTATGCCCTCTAGGAAAAGCTCACCACAGGGAAATTTTACTTTCCTGGTTATCACTCTAATTACGATTCTACGGAGAATTTCTATGACTCTGCAATCATGCCATAGAATTCACGTCTTCTATGATTGATGAAATCCACCCCTCCGTGTTACCGCGGACTGGAACTGTCCCCCTTTTTTATTCTCCGAAGAAGAGGGTATCACACTTCAGCTTCTCTAAGCGTATGCTGAAAATCCCTTACCCAGGATGCAGTAACCACTTATTAACTTCATCATCTCACTTGTGCCATCGGGAACTACCATCATTCTGGCATCCCTGAAGTATCTCTCTAGAGGCAACTCCTGGGAAAGTCCATTCGCACCGTGAATCTGTATTGCGTGGTAAGTTACCTTGACCGCAGATTCACCGGCATATACCTTAGACATTGATGAAAGTCTTCTGGCATCAGGGTCTCCTCTGTTAATTGCATCAACAGCTTTATATCCCAAAAGCCTTGATGTCTCGATTAAAAGATCCATTTCATAGAGCATGTTCTGAATCAGTTGGTGTTTGCCGATAGGTTTGCCGAAGGTAACTCTTTCCTTAGCGTAGTTTACTGAAGCTTCGAAAGCTGCTTGACCTATTCCAACTGACATCAGTGCCATTCCCGCTCTGGGCAGTGTAAGCAGTGCGGTGGTTGGTGTCAATACAGTAAGCAATTTCGCAAATCCCTCCGACATTGGTAAAGCCTGGCCCTTTTCAAAAGCACTTTTCATTATGGCACCCATCTCATTCTCTTTGGGAACTTTACAGTTGTCAAAGAACATCTCTCCAGTGTCTGAAGCATTCCAACCTAGCTTATGTAGCGGGCTTGTCTCCCATGGGGAAACCTCTTTCTCTATCAGGAGGAAGGTCTGTGCTCCTGTTTGGGGATCTTTTACCCCTACAAACGCTGTATCGCAAGTTACGGCATTGCTTATCCAGGTTTTTGTGCCGTTAACGATATAATAGTCTCCGTCGAGCTTGGCAGTGGTTTGAATGTCTCGGGTATCACATCCTGCCTCTGGCTCGGTCTCGGCAAAGGCTCCCACGAACTCTCCACTTTCAAGCCTGGGGAGCAACCTGCCTTTGACATCATCAGAGGCTAAGGGGATAAAAAGTGCCGGAATAGAACCCATACCGGGAAGAGGTAATAAACTTGTCCATACCTTCGACACTTCTTCTGCCAATATCGCGAATAACACCGGATCTAGCAGTGCCTTTATGCCTTCTGGGTCAAGCCCGATTCCTAGCGTCTGGAATTTCTTATTTATCTCTATTTCCTCTTCTCTAGTAAATGGCCCTTCTCTGTCCCTTTTATCAACTATGGGGGCATATTCCCGCTGCATGAAGTCTCGAAGGCCATCCCTGAACATCCTTTGCTCCTCAGTAAAGTCGAAATCCATGTGACACCTCCTTTTTAATTTCCTCGCCTTTAGCGTACCAAGTCATAACTAACGAGTTGCTGTATTTCGAGACGACGCAATTTTACATTATTTTTCTTTTAGGGTCAACTATGTGTCCGGTAACTTTCACCTGCAGTATAGTATGATTCTAATTCTTCTGGATGAAGCAAAAATCTCGAACTTCAGCAAAAAACTCTGAATGACAATGAAGGGTCTCTAGATTCTTCGCTTTGCTCAAAATAACGTTTGGAGAAATTGGAGCGATAAAAGTAAGCTACTAAAGAAGCTCTCCCTCTTGCTAGAGTTCCAAGATTATTTTGGTTTCATCTCCGTAATAACTCTGGGTCTTGAAACCGAGTTTTTTAGCCAATCCTAACATTCTCGTGTTGTCGCTTAACACTATTCCATAGATACTCTTTAGCCCTTTCTCATGAGCTACACCTATCAACATATCAGAGAGTTTTAGCCCTAAACCACAATGTTGGAAATCATCAGCCACTAAAACAGCGAATTCACCTGCTTCGCCACTAGGTTCAATCACCACTCTTGCAACCCCCACGTTCCTTCTCTTGCCATTTGAGGTATACTCAGCTACCATGGCCATCTCCCGGTCATAGTCAATGTTGCAGAACCTGGTGAGCATGTCATGCGTTATGTATTTAATCAGGTGGAAAAATCTATGTCTCATAGATTCTTCTGATAGACCTTCTATAAGTTCTCTCTCGAGTAATTCATCCTCAGGCCTGATGGGTCTTAATAATACAACTCTTCCATCCCTACAGCTCCACGGCTGGACATATCTAGTTGGATAGGGAGATATTATCAAATGGGCATATTCATGTATTCTTTTTTGTATTGCCTCTTCATCAAGAATTATCCTTGCATCTAGAGCAATAGCAGCATTACTAGTCACAATTAATGGATTAATATCAATTTCTGCTATCTCTGGAAAATCGATGAGCAAGTTTGAGAACTTTACTAAAGTCTCCTCCAACAGTCGTAAGTTAGCAGGCGGTCTGGTTCTGAATCCTTGGGATAACATTTTATAAATCTGAGTTTGTTCTAACAGTCTTCTAGCTAATACTTGATTTAGGGGAGGTAATCCTACCGCAATGTCTTTAAAGAACTCTGCCTCTATTCCTCCGAGGCCAAACATTATCACAGGACCGAAAATTGGGTCCTTTTTACTCCCGACAATAAGTTCGTAATCATAATTTGTAATCATCTTCTGCACACTGACCCCTTCGATTTTGGCGTCAGGTTTGTGCTTACTGACAGTTTCCATTATCTCACTAAATGCCTTTTGTACCTCATCAGCGGAGGAAATATTTAGCATAACTCCCCCGACGTCTGATTTATGGGCTATCTCAGGAGATGATATTTTCATTACCACTGGATATCCGCTCTGTGAGGCTATTCTGGCAGCATCTTTAGCATCTCTAGCTACAGATGGAGTTGTGGAGGAGATCCCATACGTTGTCAGGAACTTTTTTGAATCTTCCTCACTCAAAACTGTTCTCTTCATCCTCACTGTCCTGCGAATGAGTGTTTTGAGATAATTTTTGGAAGGCCCCATATCTAGTGGTAATTCTTCAGGGGTTTCATATAATGACGCTAGATTACGAGCATATTGATACATATATAGATATGTTTTAATTGCTTCTTCAGGAAATTCATAAGCGGGAATTCCGCTTTCAAAGAATGACTGCCTTGCCTTAGTTACTTCTTTATCGCCCATCCACGTAGTCAGAATAGGCTTATTACTTTTAGCGTGCTTGATAATAGCCTTTGCTGCTTCAATGGGACTAGCTCCGCCTTGCGGTGTGTATATAACCAGGACACCATCAACTCCAGGGTCTTTGATAGTAGCCTCAATAGTTTTCGCATATCTTTGGGAATCTGAATCTCCAAGAATATCGATAGGATTAGATTTACTCCAATTGGAAGGTAAAAACCCATTCAAATTGGTAAGCGTTCCTTCGCTGAGCTGAGCTAGCTTGCCGCCTCTGCTTATCAAGGTATCTATGGCTAATACTGCTGGGCCACCAGCATTGGTTATTATAGCTAAATTTGATCCTTTAGGTAGCTGAGCGGTGTTCAATATAGAAGCGCAGTTGAAAAGGTCCTCAATTTCCTCTACTCTCACGACACCAGCTCTATGAAAAATAGCATCGTAGTACGAATCCTCTCGTACCATAGCTCCTGTATGGGACTTGGCTGCCTTGACACTTTCTTGGAACCTTCCCGCCTTTAACATGATTATCGGCTTTGTTCTAGCGAAACCTCTAGCTGCGCTCATAAAGTGTTTGGCGTTTCCTATGGATTCTAAGTATATAATTATGCTTCTGGTCTCAGGATCCTCACCAAAGTAATCTATTAGATCTCCAAAGTTCACATCTAGCATAGAGCCCAGCGAAACAAAGGCGCTAAAGCCAATACCTTTACTGATTGCCCAATCGAGGACGGCAGAGCCTAGTGCGCCGCTTTGTGACAAGAAAGCCACATGTCCAGGTTTAGGTATTCTGGTAGTGAATGTTGTATTCAAATTAGCACTAGGTCTAATTACACCCATGCAATTAGGCCCCATTATCCTAATATTATATTTGCTGGCTATGTTTGCTATTCTATCCTCGCGCGCTTTTCCCTCTGTTCCTATCTCCTTAAACCCGGCGGAGATGGCGATAATAGCTTTAACACCAGCTTTGCCACTTTCTTCAACTAAATCTGGAACGCTTTCAGCGGGGATGACAATGATGGCAAGATCAGGGAGTTCAGGTATAGAACTTATCTTAGGATAACATTTTGTGTCGAGTACTTTTTCTCTATTGGGATTTACGGGATATATTTTACGCTTATCCTTAGCCAGCAATAGATTTTCTAGAATTATTTTTCCTACTGTCCCTTCCCTATCTGTAGCTCCTATTAGAGCTATACTCTCAGGATTAAAAAACAACTTTAGCCTTTCCATAGCCTTCTCTCTACCATTCTTGCTATCTAGTAGTCATCTTAATTAATAACCTGGGCAGATATACTATATTCATTATTAAAACTAATTATAACATAGCTTTCCCCTTTGACGCTTGTGGGCAAAATTGGTAAGCTACATACTTCAGGAGTGAAATGAGTAGCAATGTGAATATGGAGAAAATTGTTTCTTTGTGCAAGCGGAGGGGCTTTGTTTTTCCCAGCAGTGAAATCTACGGTGGGCTGGCTAGTTGCTGGGATTATGGACCTATGGGGGTGGAACTTAAACGTAATATTAAAGATGCCTGGTGGAGGACTATGGTCCAGGAGCGAGATGATGTGGTTGGTCTGGAGACGAGCATCATGATGCATCCCAAAGTTTGGGAGGCAAGCGGACACATCGATAGTTTTACCGACCCCTTGGTGGAGTGTAAGTCATGTTATCTGAGATGGAAGGCTACTGAAATAGGTAACAATAAGTGTCCCAAGTGTGGAGGGGAGCTAACTGAACCTCGTATGTTTAATCTGATGTTCAAGACCTTTATGGGTCCTGTGGAGGATGAAGCAGACACTATTTATCTTCGTCCTGAAACTGCCCAGGGGATGTTTGTCAATTTTGAGAATGCGGTAACCATTTCGAGGAAGAAATTGCCTTTGGGCATTGCACAGATTGGTAAGTCGTTTCGCAATGAAATTACCCCGGGCAATTTTATCTTCAGGACTAGAGAGTTTGAGCATATGGAGCTGGAATACTTTGTAAAGCCAGATGAAGATAAGCATTGGTTCGATTATTGGGTAGGGGAACGGTTTAACTGGTATACCAATCTTGGCATCAGAAAGGAAAATCTCCGCTTGCGACAGCATGGCAAAGGAGAGCTAGCTCATTATGCTAAAGATTGCTATGACGTTGAGTATTTATTCCCCATGGGATGGTCGGAACTGGAGGGCATTGCCAATCGCGGAGATTATGACCTGACTCAGCATACCAAGTTTAGTGGTAGAGACCTCAGCTATTATGACAATGAGAGCGGGCAACGTTATATTCCTTACATTATTGAGCCTTCGGCTGGCGTTGAGCGTTCTTCTTTAGCTTTCCTCATCGATGCCTATCAAGAGGAGGTAGTGGAAGGGGAAACAAGGGTAGTTTTGCGTCTTCACCCTTCTCTGGCGCCTATAAAGATAGCCGTTTTACCTTTAAGTAGGAACGAAAAGTTGACTCCTTTAGCCAAGGAAATTTATAAGCAGCTGCGCCCTAGCTTCATGACTTGGTATGATGATTCTCAAAGTATTGGGCGAAGATACCGGCGTCAAGATGAAATTGGCACGCCGTTCTGTGTTACCGTGGATTTTGAGTCTCTGGAGGACCGCCAGGTCACCATCAGGGATAGGGATAGCCTGGCGCAGATTCGGGTGCCCATAGAAGAGCTTGATAAAACGTTGCGAGCCAAGTTAAGTGGTGAGTCCTTTGAAGCCTCTCCATTATGGGCGACAAGGGAGAAGTAAGGCTGCTCTGCGTCAGGCTACTTCATCAGCTTAAACGCTGCGACATCCACCAATCCCAAATCAGTCAGCCTCAATTCAGGAATCACTGGTAAGGCGAGAAAGGAAAGGATGGAAAAAGGTGTCGGAGGCAAACTGCCCAGGTTGGCAGCAGATTTTTCTACTTGTTCAAATTGAGCTACGACTGTTTCCAGAGACTCAGGGGAGAGTAGTCCAGCGATAGGCAGTGGCAAGGAGGCTATGACCTTTCCAGCGGTGCAGACGACAAGTCCACCCTGTAAATTTTCTATCTCCTCAACTGCAGTGAGGATGTCGGCATCGTTAGTGCCCACAGCTATTATATTATGGGAATCGTGGGCTATTGATGAGGCTAAAGCTCCTTTCTTCAAGCCAAAGCCTTTGACTAATCCCACCCCAACATTTCCGCTAGCTTTGTGTCTTTCCACGACTACAAGCTTTAGGATATCCTTTTCGATATCAGGCACCACTATCCCTTGCTCAATTTTCACCCTTTCCAACCTTTTTCTGGTAATTATTTGCCCTGGGACGATTTCGATAACTGGCTGAGTTTCGTTGTTGACAGTTAGGTTGAGTTGCTCAATGGTAAGCGGTTTCTTGATATGCACTGTATTTGTCAATTCAGGTATGATCTGTGGTATGGGGAATAAACATTTACCCTGTTTAGCCACCAGCTTGCCTTTATAAAACACCATATCTATTTTTAACGTGGGGAGTTCCGTGATGGTGATAAGATTAGCCAAGTAGCCTGGGGCAATGGCACCACAGTCACCGAGTCGGAAATACTCCGCGGTGTTTATGGTAGCCAATTGCAAGGCTCGGATTGGCTCCAGTCCGTGGTTGATAGCTTTCCTTACCACGGCGTCGATGTCACCTTCTCGGAACAAGTCGGAACAACTGCGGTCATCTACTACAAAAAAACATCTTTTATAAGTATTGTCATTAATTAGTGGCAAGAGGGTATCTAGGTTCTTCTCTGAGGAGCCTTCTCTAATCATGAGATACATTCCCCGTTTTAGCCTTTCTCTGCCCTCCTTAAGTGTAGTGCACTCGTGGTCGGACAGGATTCCTGCTGCCTTATAGGCATTGAGCTTTTTCCCGCTGACTCCCGGGGCATGTCCGTCAATTATTTTTCCCTGGGCAGCACTAATTTTACATAATATCTCGTTATCACCATTTATAACGCCAGGGAAATTCATCATTTCACCCAAACCAATAACGTTTTGCAGAGTAAGGATTTGCTTTATTTCTGCTACACTTATTCTGGCACCTGATGTCTCAAGAGAAGTTGATGGCACGCAGGAAGGAGCCATGAAGAATATGTCCATGGGCAAGTTTTGTGCCCACTCAGTGACGAATTTTATGCCTTGGATACCGCACACATTGGCGAGTTCGTGGAGGTCGGTAACTGAAGCTAAAATTCCTCTAGGGATTACCGCTTGAGCATATCGGGCGGGATGAAGCATGGAGCTCTCAATATGGATATGCCCATCGATTAACCCTGGAGATAAGTATTTGCCTTCCAGATCAATGATTTCCTTCGCATCGGTGTAATCTCCAATCCCAGCAATCTTGCCATCGTAAATAGCTACGTTGCCTTGCTCTATCTCGCCGATGAAAGTGTTTATGATGTGGGCGTTCTTTAGTAACAAATCTGGTAGAGAATCTCCTCTAGCCACGGAAATAAGTTCAGCTAGATTCATCATCTTCTAAAACGCATATGTCTGGTAAGTTACGAAATTTCTCATTTAGGTCAAGCCCATAACCAACAATAAATTTATCGGGCAAGGTGAAACCGAGGTAGTCAATAGATACTGAGGTCTTGCGGTGGGATGGTTTATCGGTCAGGACACAAAGCTTTAAGGAAGCAGGCTTTTTCCTTCTCAAATAATTGAGCAAGAAAGAGATGGTAAGCCCGGTATCAACAATATCCTCAATCACCAAAACATCTCTGCCTTTTATCGGTGTTTTGAGTCCTTGAACTACTTTAACTTTACCCGAACTCTTCGTAGCAGCACCATAGCTGGAGAGCTTAATGAAATCAATTTCCATTGGCAAGTCCAGTTGGCGAGTAAGGTCGGCCATAAACACAAAGGAGCCTTTGAGGATGCCGATGAGCAGGGGTTGCTTGCCGCGGTAGTCTTTTTTTATCTCCTTAGCTAATCTGACTACAGTGTTCTTTATTTCCTCTCTGCTGATGAGCACTTTAAGTTGATAATCTTTATCCGGCATTATCTTTATCGATTGAATTCCCTATAGCATTATGCTAAATTAGCTGTGGGGCTGTAGCTCAATTGGGAGAGCGCCTCAATGGCATTGAGGAGGTAGTGGGTTCGAATCCCATCAGCTCCACATTTACTTTAAAGTTAAGGCTCATTAAGTTGACATAAAGCATGCTAATTCTTGGCTTCCTTAGCAGTAGGTACTTCCTCCTGTGACTCTTTCTCAGTTTGGCGAAAAAAGAAATACCACACTGCTGTTCCTATGGTAACTACTGCTATTACTAGGGCAGTGATGAAGAGGGGGCGAAGTTCTGGAGCAAGGAGACTTGATAAGCCCCCACCAAAAGCTCCTAGGGCGAGGTAAATCCCCTCCCAGATTAGCAGTTGAATGAGCACACCTCTGAAGAAGTATCGGAAACGAATGCGTGTTGTACCGTAAGTAATTGAAGCAAGAATGCCAAGCCCCGGTGTAAGTCTAGCGATAATAATGCCAGGCAGGGCAGCCCTTGACATTTTTTGCTTCGTCTTTTCCAGGCGCTCCCTCGTGATTCGGATACGCTTGCCAAATTTATTCACAAGCTTGTCTCCGAAAGAGTGTGAAAGCCAATAGGTTGATGTGGAGCCACATAAGCGTCCTGCGGGTGCTACGACCAAGAGCGGTGCTACACTATAAACGCCGTGGACGATTTGGAATCCGGCGAAAACTATTAACCCCTCAATAATGGGGAATGTCGGCACACCCATTTCGGTGAGCATGGCAAGCAAGAATATAACAGCCAGCCATAATAAGGTGGGTGCTGTTATAGCGCCGAGTATTTGTACTACGTTCTGCCACATAGTTATGAATCAAGAAAGTTTTTGGTTAATCTTTTCAACGTTTATTAAATAAGTTTAGCTTATATGCTATGTGCTAGTAAAGTATTTAGCTCATTGACAATGTTAAATGGGGAAATGCTGCCCACTTGACTTCGGGTGTTACTTTTCTAGCGATGGAAGGTATGATAGAGTATTTCCTTTGGGGAAATTTTGAAAGAGCGTATTTTCATCGGTGTAGCCTGGCCTTATGCTAATGGGCCTTTGCATCTTGGGCACATTGCTGGGGCTTACTTGCCTGCGGATATCTTTGCCCGTTATCACCGCCTTAAAGGCAATGATGTGTTGATGGTCTCAGGTAGTGACCAGCATGGAGCGCCAATTTTAATTCGTGCTGGCCAGGAATCCCGGTCTCCACAAGAGATAGCGTCCAAATATCACCAACAATTCCTGGATTGCTGGCAAAAGTTAGGCATTTCTTTTGATTTGTTTACTACCACAGGCACTCAAAATCACGCTCAAGTTGTGCATGATATTTTTCTGACCCTGCTCGATAAGGGTTATCTTTATAAGGATAAAGCACTCCAGGCTTATTGCCCTGAGTGTCAACGTTTTCTTCCCGACCGTTATCTTGAAGGGGTGTGTCCTTATTGTGGTTTTTCTCAGGCAAGGGGGGATGAGTGTGACCAGTGTGGCCGGCCGTTAAATCCAGCGGAGCTCAAGGATTTGCGTTGTGTTCTTTGTGGCGGTTCACCGCGGTTCGAATCTTCTGAGCATTTCTTCTTACGCCTCAGCGCCTTTCAAGAAAGGTTGAAGGAATGGGTAGTAACTCAGTCTCACTGGCGGAAAAACGTAGCTGGCACTACATGGAAATTTTTAAATGAAGGGTTAAAGGATAGAGCAATAACTCGTGATATTGATTGGGGGGTGAGCGTGCCACAAGCAGGATTTGAGAAAAAACGAATTTACGTGTGGTTTGAGGCAGTTAGTGGCTATTTGTCGGCAAGTAAAGAATGGGCGAATTTGCATAATGATGAGCAAGCATGGAAGTGTTTCTGGGAAGGAGATACAAAAAGCTTTTATTTTGTAGGTAAGGATAACATTTTTTTCCATACCATCGTGTGGCCAGCGATGCTGATGGGCTATGGTGGGTTAAATCTACCTTACGATGTTCCTGCTAATGAATTTTTGACTATAGAAGGTAGGCGGCTTTCTACCAGCCGTAACTGGGCGGTTTGGCTTCCTGATTATCTGGAGCGGTATGAGCCTGATCCATTGAGGTATATTTTATCAGTGAACATGCCGGATACCGGGGATAGTGATTTTTCCTGGCGTGAGTTCGTCCGTCGAAATAATAATGAACTGGTAGCTACCTATGGTAATCTGGTTCATCGTGTTCTCAGCTTCGCTTATCGTAATTTTAACGGAGCAGTGCCCTCGCCAGGTGAACTTGATTCACAGAGCGAGGCATTGTTTCATAAAATGGAGACAATGCTTGATGAGGTAGATAAGTTGCTTTACCGCTGTAGATTCAAGGAAGCGATTAGAGAAACTATGTCTTTGGCTCAGGAGACAAATCGTTATCTCGACTACCAAGCTCCATGGAAAACGATTAAGGAGAACCGTCAGGCTTCAGCCAGGTCCATTTATACTGCAATATCGAGTCTATCAGCGTTGAAAACTGCTCTTTATCCCTTTCTCCCCTTCAGTTCTGAAAAGCTTCACACTCTTCTTGGTTTTGAAGGAAGCCTCATTGATACCGGTTGGAGATTTCAGTTGCCAGCGGAGGGACAAAAACTGTGCCAACCACAGCCACTATTTAGCAAGCTGGATGAGGATGTTGCTGACCAGGAAAGTAGTCGACTTGGCTCAATATGTAACTGGTGAGATAAATGGAGCTTGATATCATTTATGAACCTATTCGGGAAGATCTGCAGAAGGTGGAGGAGAGTTTAGTCGCAGTTGCCGATGTTAATATGCCCATTTTAAAGGAACTACTGGACTACATAGTCAAAACCAGTGGTAAGAGGATTCGTCCTGCCCTTACTCTATTTAGCGGGAAGTTTTATAACTACGATTTGGGACTTTTACTTCCTGTAGCCACGGCAATAGAGCTGCTACACACCGCTACGTTGGTTCACGATGATGTTGTGGATAATTCGCCACAGCGGCGTGGTGAAGTAACACTGAACAAATTATGGGGTGATACAAGTGCAGTATTGGTGGGAGATTATCTGTTAGGTAAATGTGCCGAATTAACGGCAAGAACGGAAAATATCAAGGTTATGAAGCTTTTCAGTAATACTGCTATGGTCATTTCTTCAGGTGAGTTAAGACAAAAGGGGCTTTCCTTTGATGAGAAACAGAGCAGGGATGATTATTATCGTTGGATCGCAGCTAAGACGGCTTCTCTTTTTTCAGCGGCAGCGGAGGCAGGAGCGATTTTAGCTAATTCTCCCCGGGGAGCAATTCAAGCTTTGGGTGATTATGGCTATAATTTGGGCATGGCTTTTCAGGTTGTGGATGATGTTTTGGACTTTATGGGTGATGAGGTGAAGCTGGGTAAGCCCCCGGGCTCTGACTTAAGTCAAGGAGTACTGACTTTACCAACCATAATCTTTCTGGAGCGCTATCCTGATGATGATACGGTAAAGAAAACTTTAAGAAGTAAAATTGCTGAAGATATAGAATTGGCTAGAGGCAAGATTTGCCAAGCAACGGTTATTCAAGACTGTCTTGATATCGCTCACAATTTTTCCGTTCAAGCTTGCCAAGCATTGGAAATTTTGCCTGATAAGTTTCCTCGCTCACACTTGGTTGAGTTGGCTCATTACGTTGTGCGAAGGAAAGGATGAAGAAAACTAGCTGGCAGCCAGTTTCGGCGTCAGCCCTTCAAATAGCTTATCAAGGTCGGGTTCTTCCAAGGTTTCTTGTTCGATAAGAAGGGTCGCTATTTCCTTTAGTTTTGCTTTATGGGTGGTCAGGATTTTCTTAGCAGTGGAGTAAGCGCGTTGAATGAGATTGTGTACCTCTTCATCTATCTCATCAGCTATCTTATCGCCATAGTCTCTTTGCTCGGTAATCTCGCGACCCAGGAAAACAAGCTCGGGCTTTTGTCCTAAGGTTCGTGGTCCTAGCTTATCGCTCATCCCGTACTCGGTAACCATTTTCCGAGCCAATTTAGTTGCTTGTTCCAGGTCATTTTGTGCTCCTGTGCTTATCTCGCCGAGGGCGATTTCTTCAGCAGTTCGTCCACCTAAGCTAACTGCTAACCTGTCTTCGAGTTGGGGCTTAGTCCAGAGATGGTGTTCCTCAGTGGGCAGGAAGCGTGTCCAGCCTCCCATCATCCCTCGAGCGATGATAGAGACTTTGTGCACCGGGTCGGCATTGGGCAACATTCTGGCTACCAGAGCGTGTCCGCTTTCGTGATACGCAATGGTTTTCTTTTCATTTTGGGTAATTACGCGGGTTTTTCTTTCCGGACCAGCGATGACTCTGTCAGCAGCATCTTCAAGCTCCTTCAAGCTGATATCTTTGCGGCTGCGTCTGGCTGCCAGGAGAGCTGCTTCATTAAGCAGATTAGCTAGGTCAGCTCCGCTGAAGCCAGGCGTTTGCTTGGCTATTATTTCTAAGTCAACTCCTGGTGTTAATGACTTGCCTTTGGCATGCACTTCCAAGATAGCTTTACGTCCTTTGATATCCGGGGTATCAATAACAATGTGACGGTCAAAACGTCCCGGGCGTAACAAAGCGGGGTCGAGTATGTCAGGACGGTTGGTGGCCGCCGTGACGATAACGTTGGTATTAGTATCAAAACCATCCATTTCGGCAAGGATTTGGTTCAATGTTTGCTCTCTTTCATCGTGACCGCCGCCTAATCCAGCGCCACGATGTCGACCGACGGCGTCAATCTCGTCTATAAAGATAAGGCTTGGTGTAGTGCGTTTCGCTTGTTCAAACAGGTCTCTAACTCTAGAGGCACCAACGCCGACAAACATTTCCACAAACTCGCTGCCGCTGATGGAATAGAAAGGCGCTTTTGCTTCCCCGGCTATGGCTTTGGCTAACAAGGTCTTACCGGTTCCTGGTGGACCTACCAGGAGAACGCCTCTAGGTATGCGAGCACCTAGGGCACGGAATTTCTCAGGCGCCATGAGAAAGTCCACTACTTCCTGAACCTCCTCTTTTGCCTCCTCAATTCCAGCGACATCAGCGAAGGTCACCCTGGGGTTAGCGGGGGAATTTAATCGAGCACGGCTCTTGCTGAAGTTAAATGCCTGCATGCTCGCTCCACGAGCTGAACGGAAAAAGAAATAGAACAATACACCAAGCAATGTAATAGGTAATATTACCTGTAATGCTATCATTCCCCAGTTAATGCTGCTGGGCTTAACATCGATGGGAACCTCTACTCCGGCTTCTTTAAGGTAGTTAGATAGCTCAAGGGTACTGCCCTGGAAGGCGGTCGTGTATACTTGCTTGTCATCTTTAATACCGATGAGGGTATCCCCGTCCTGCTTGATGATATCAATTTGCCCTTCCTTGGCGTAGCTTATGAACACCGGTAGCTCTACCTCTTCAGGACCTTGTTGCACCCTCGGCACAACGACAAACATAAGGCTAATTACTACCACTAAAAGCAGTATGTAAAAGAAACCGCTTTGCCACCACTTAGTTTTCATAATCTTATGTTTATTATATCAACTATGACATAAATGTAAAAATTAGCCCTTGTATATCATTGTGAGCACGAAGTTGAGTTAACCAAAAGAGTTATAGGTTTCTTGGAGCAATAGGGCATCTTCCTCCAGATTAGGGCTTTCGCTGATAACCAATCCCTTAACATTAAAATCTTTCAACGCTTTAGCTAAGCTAATATAATCAAAGTCCGATTCCTTCAAATTCAGATGTTTGATTTCGCCTTTCTCTCCGTAGGCTATTCCTGAAACATGTATATGCATATTATCCAGAGCTACCCTTCCTAATTTATTCTCTATTTGTTCCAGGATAGTAGCAAATTCAGCATATGAATTGAACTTTCTGGTGCGAGCATGCCAGTGAGCAAAATCAATACATGGGGCAACCCCTTCGGTCTCGCTACTTAGCCGTAATATCTCCTGTAAAGTGCCGAATTGAGTGTTTTTCCCGGTAACTTCAGGTCTAACCCAAACTTTGTTTTGTTCAAGTTTTAGCTTGTTCAGCACTTCTTGCAGGTTTTTCTTTACCACGGAATACACTTTATCTGGCGGGTCATTCATATAGAAGGCAGCGTGAAAAACCACAGTTCTTGCTCCACATAAAGAGGCAATTCGAACAGCGTGTAGTAATCTTTCCTGGCTAGCGGTTATTTTTTCGGCTTCCCTGGCATTCAGGTTTATGAAGTAAGGTCCGTGGGCGCTAAGTGCTATTCCTTTCTCCCTGGCTGACTTTCTTATGCTACGAGCGACAGACTCTCCCATTTTTACTCCTCTCACAAACTCCAGCTCCATACAACCAAGCCCCAGCTCGGCAACACGCCGAATACCACCCTCACTGGAGCGGTCCTTGGCACTTCGGGGAACCCCAGCAGGGCCAAAACGCAATTCCATAATACTTGAGTGTAGTATAAACAGAGAGGAGAACCTCGTCAAAGATATCTTTGTTTCCTTGTGGCATAAAGCTATTGACTTTAGCCTGGGTAAGGGCGTAAAATTAGCCGTTTTATGTAGGGTCGTTATAAGATTTAGGGCGATAATGCGTGTTTTATTGATAAATCCTCCCTATCCCGGAGCCGAGGGCATTCACGTTGCTTTGAGTATACCTTCTGTAGCAGCAGTGTTGGAGCGAGAAGGGGTAGAAGTACAGGTTTTAGATTTTCTGGTCACCAAAAATTCCCCCAAAAACATTGAGAAAAAGTTAAAAGAGTTTAAGCCTGATATCGTGGGAATAACATCGGTTACCATGAGTTATCCTGCGGCTCGTCGGATTGCCAAGACCTGTAAGGAGATAGCTCCGAACCTTATCATCGTTGTGGGAGGCCCCCATGTAACCTTTGGCGTGGAGGAGACCCTGCTTGAATCGCCATCTATAGATATTGTGGTGGTAAGGGAGGGTGATGAAACAGTGGTGGAGCTGGTGGAAACCATTGCAAAGGATGGAGATTTAGGCCAGGTTAAGGGGATAGCTTTTAGAAAAGATTCGGAAATAGTGCTGACTCCTGAGCGTCCATTCATCCAGAATCTGGATGAGCTTCCATTTCCGGCGAGGCATTTGCTTCCAGTATCTAGATATCAAGCGTTGCAGGCGGCATGTGGTTTATCGACAAGCAGAGGTTGCCCTTTCGACTGCTCTTTTTGTGTGGGGCACCGGATGGTTGGTAAAAAAATAAGATACCGTACCCCGAAATTGGTGGTAGATGAAATAGAGCACATTACAAAGTTGGGGTTTGGATTGCTTGCTTTTGAAGATGACTTTTTCACCGTTAATCATAAACATTGCATTAGTATCTGTGATGAAATCATTGCTCGGAAGCTAGATATCCTGTGGGGAGCCTATGCTCGGGTGGACTCAGTAGATAAACCTTTGCTGGAGAAGATGAAGGAAGCTGGATGCTTTAGTCTGTGTTTTGGGGTGGAGAGTGGTAATCAGAGGATTTTGGATTTAGCTCATAAGAAAATCACCCCAGCGAAGATAAGGAAAGCTGTTACGCTATGTCAGAATTCGGGGTATGAGTTCATTGCCTCTTTTATTGCTGGACTTCCTGGTGAAACTGAAGACACTTTAAGACAGAGTGTAGAATTTGCCGAAAGCCTTGGTGAAGGTGGTTGGGGGTTCCATATCTTATCCCCCTTCTTTGGGACAGAGGTCAGGGAGAAGGCTGCAGAACTTGGGCTTAGAATATTAACTAATGATTGGGAACGCTATGATTGCAATCAGGCTGTGTGCGAAACTGAAGGGATAAAAGCGGAGACATTAAACAAGGTAGTTAATGGAATTACTCAGATGTATTACGACCAGCGTATCAAGGATGCGTTGCTGGATAAGCTTTGTGACAGGGAAATTAGAAAATGGCAGGGTGAAGAATCGCAAAACTTCGTGTGGCAATTATTGCATCAAGAAGTGATTGAGGAACAGGGAAAAATAAGGATGGACGGTAATCCTTTAGAAAAGACGAGATACGTTGCTGAATTGCAAAAGCGAGTATGGAATATCCTTTCCTTTCCCCTTGAGTTTGTTAAAACAGAGATTGAGAGGCTGATAGACAATAACTATTTGACTTACCATTTAGACGACGGGCACATTATATGGAAGTGGAATGACTGAGGTTGTTTGTTTATGGTGTCGTCAGCACTATTTGGTTATGAGTGCGTAACTTCCGCCTGGCTCTAGAACAACTAAAACCAAATCAACCTTGGTTATATCCTGTAATTTAAAGGAAGGGATTTTAGATCGTAACTCTCCTTCGGTAGAATAAGCAATTGTGGGGCTCAATTTGCGGATATTTGCTGGTTAAACGAGATGGAAAGAAGCTTAGTGCTCATTAAACCTGATGCTATGGAAAGAGGATTAGCGGGGGAAATTATCTCTCGGCTTGAAAGTAAGGGACTCAAAATTGTAGCGATGAAAATGCTTCGTATGGATAAAGCATTGGCTCAGCGGCACTATGCTGTTCATAAAAATAAGCCATTTTTTAATGAGCTGGTTGATTTTATTACCTCTGGTTCCGTCATTGCTATGGTTTTACAGGGAGATAACGCGGTGCAGGTGATAAGGCAAACAATGGGTGAAACTGACCCGGCAAAAGCTCTGAGAGGCACTATTAGAGGTGACCTTGGGGGGGATGTTAGCCACAACTTAATACATGGCTCCGATTCGCTGGAAAGTGCTGAAAGTGAGGTCGCCCTCTTTTTTTCAGCCAAAGAAATTCTTAGCCCAGGCTATTGAATTCTGATTATCGGAATTGCTTTATCCCAAAGCCTTTCTAGTTGATAGTAGTCTCGCTCTATTGCTGTGAATATATGAACAATTACTGAGCCGAAGTCAGTAAGCATCCAACCTGAGTCAGGGGTGCCTTCTTTGTGGTGAGGGACAATCCCTTTGTTTTTCAGCGTTTCATTAATGCCTTGCCATATAGCTTCAATATGACGGTCGGAATCCCCACTACAAATAACAAAATAATCCGTAAATGAACAAATCTTCCTTACATCCAGCGTGACAATATTTGCTGCTTGCTTCTCCGATGCAACTTCAGTAGCTAATTGTGCTATTCCTTCAGCTTTCAGGAAGATGCCACCTCCTTGTTTTATTTATAATTATAGCTTTTTGTTTGGAAATAGAAAAGGGGGGCAGCGAGCGCTGCTCCCCTTTTCTAAATGAGGCGGGAGGTTTACTGGTGGGAAATCTTGGCTGGCTCTGGGATAGCTATTCTGGCTGTTTTGGAAGTGGTATTTATAGAGGATACCGGGAATCTCTGATTGCGACGCAGGAAGGAAGGAACATCGAGGGTTTCGCTACCGCTTGTTATCAAGCGACGAAGCTCCTCAGCGTTAGTTATCCCCTTACCATACTGGCTGGTAAACCCGGTGGCGATAATGGTGATCTGTACCTCACTATCCATCTTGGGGTCGAATACTACTCCGAAGATTATGTTGGCGCCGGGATCTACTGCGCGACCAATCACCTCGGCAGCCTCGTTGCACTCGAAGAGGGTGAGACTGGAACCGCCTGTGATGTTAAACAGCACACCTTTAGTCCCAGTTATGGATACGTCTAATAGTGGACTGGCTAAAGCAGCTTTAGCAGCTTCAGCAGCTCGATTTTGTCCACTACCTTTTCCCACGGACATCCAGGCTGGGCCGGCGTCTTTCATCACTGATTTAATATCGGCAAAATCCAAGTTAATTAAGCCTGGAACAGTGACTACTTCGGAGATAGCCTTTACTCCTGACCGAAGAGCGTCATCCGCAAGCGTAAAAGCACTATCAACATTTGTCTTGGCATCGCAAAGTTGGAGAAGGCGATCATTGGGAATGATGATGAGCGTATCGACCTTGCCTGATAAGGCAATCAATCCTTCTTCAGCTACTTGGGAGCGATGTGCTCCTTCAAAACTAAAGGGTTTGGTTACCACACCGATGGTCAGAGCGCCGGATTGTTTGGCTATTTCAGCTACTATAGGTATACCTCCAGTTCCTGTGCCACCACCCATTCCAGCGGTAACAAATACCATATCGGTACCCTCAACAAGCTCTTCGATAATTTGACGGCTTTCTTCTGTTGCTTTAGCCCCAACCTTGTGGTCGCCACCGACACCTAAACCTCGGGTCAATTTCTCCCCTAATTGGATTTTGGCCGGTGCTTCAGCTAAAGCCAATGCTTGGCCATCTGTATTCATGGCTATAAATTCAACGCCTTTTATTCCTTGGCGGACCATTCGGGTAATGGCATTACAGCCACCCCCGCCAATGCCTATAGCTTTAACTCTTGCTGGTGATGGGGTATAAATTTGTTTTGCCATTTTAACCTCCTTTCTAATTCATTGTTAGCTGCGGAGTATTCTTCTGATAAGACTCACGAAGCCACCCAAGATTCCAGCCCTTTTCACTCGGAAGGCAGCTCCCTCTTTCCCATTAATCGGCCACAGGACCAGTCCAAGGGTAGTGGCGTAGGCCGAATCATGTAAAATATCAGAGATGCCATAGATTCCCGAATTAACAGGGCGCCCTATGCGCACAGGCATTCGCAGCAGTGAACGTCCTAATTCCTCAAGCCCGGCTAAATTGGCAGTTCCACCGGTGAGCACAAGCCCGAATGGCGCTAGTGACCGATAATCGGTGGCAGGCATTTCCAGTAGGATGAGTTGAAGTAATTCTTCCATACGGGAGCGGATGACATCGCACAGGTCACGATAAGAAGCACTATGACCATTTTCGATGCCTACTTGATCTTCTTGGTCAATCTCCAAGTCTGGGGTGACATTACCATAGCTCTTCTTCATTTTTTCAGCAATGCTGAAAGGTAAGCCCAATCCAATCGATATATCACTGGTTACTTGGTACCCAGCTACCGGAATGATAGCGGTGTGATAAATATTACCACCCTTAAATACTGCTATATCTGTTGTGCCACCACCAATGTCAGCCATTATCACGCCAGCCTCTCTTTCCTCTTGTGTTAACACAGCTTCACTGCTGGCCAGTGGCTCTAGAATCAGGTCTTCAACCTCGATACCGGTGCTGCGGACACATTTAACCAAGTTTTGCACTGCGGTTGCTGAGGCAGTGATGATATGTGTTTCCACATCAAGCCTGGTCCCATGCATGCCTACAGGTTGCTTTACTCCCTCTTGTCCATCCAGGGCATAATAGCGAGGGATAGCATGGAGCAATTTCTTTCCTTCAGGGACGAAAACGCTGCGGGCTACCGATAACGCGCGTTTAAGATCTTCAGGACGCACTAGTCGGTCAGAGCGTGGAATGGATACCACTCCCTGATTGTTCAGGCAGCTTATGTGCCTACCAGTAACACCGATATAGGCAGAATCCATGCGTATACCGCTAATTCTTTCAGCATCTCTCACTGAAGCAGCGATGGATCCCCTAGCTTCATCCATGTTAACTACTATACCTTTGTGTAAACCATGGGAAGGAACGACTCCCACTCCTAGGATTTCGATGTCATTTTCTGCTTTAGCGTTAGCCATAATGGTGGCTATTTTAGTTGTGCCTACATCAATAGCTGAAATGACCTTCGTTCTTGCCATTTTCACCTCCTTTGTTTTTTGAGATTCTTCCTGTATCAGCTGAGTCGCTCGGCTACCCTTAATTTAGCGCTGCGACTGCGTGGGTTGGATTTTATCTCCAACGAAGTAGGCCTAATGACCTTCCTTGATATGAGCCTTAAGGTAGGTGTTTCAGTGCTGGATTCCTGGCGCATGAATCGTTTGACTATGCGATCTTCCAGAGAATGATAGCTGATGACTACTAACCTACCTTCAGGGCGAAGGAGGTTGATGGTTTGTCCAAGAGCTGTCTCCAGATTTTCTAACTCACTGTTAACAGCAATCCGAAGTGCCATGAAAGTCCTGGTGGCAGGATGAATTCTGGCATGCTTGCCACCCAGAACTTGCTTTACTACCCGAGCAAGTTTCAAGGTAGTGTGAATGGGGCGGTTCTGGACAATGCATTGGGCTATTTTTCGGCTATGGTGCTCTTCACCATATTCTCGAAGAATCCGCGCTAATTCTTGTTCATAGAGGGTATTAACCAAATCAGCTGCGGTTAACCCTTGGTTGGTGTTGAAACGCATGTCCAGAGGCGCCTCGCGTTGAAAACTAAAGCCACGTTGTGCGGTATCCAGCTGCAAGGAAGAAACACCAAGGTCGAACAGGATACCATCAACGGGATGAAAGTCATATTCCTTGCAAATATTCTCAACATTAGTGAAGTTGTCGTTAACCAGGATGAGGGCCTCACCGTAATGTGCCAGTTTGGCATTGGTTAGATGGATAGCCTCGGGGTCGGCATCAATGCCGAGGAGTTTCCCATTAGGTAAAATCCTCTCTAGGATTGCTGAAGCATGTCCTCCCAACCCCACGGTGCAATCGATGAAATGTCCCCCTGGCTGAGGTTGAAGTCCTGTTATTATTTGGTTAACCAGGACAGGGATATGAGTAGGTGAGGGAATATCCAAGGCTATCACTTACTCTCCTTCATGTTCCAAAGTGTATCTAGTTGTCCCCACTCGCTCATTTGCTCTTCCCAAAGTTCCGGATTCCAGATTTCCACATATTTCGCAGCACCGATAACGACAGCACTATCGGTAATTTCAGCGTAGTTGCGTAGCTCCACGGGGAGTGCTATCCTTCCTTGTCCATCGAAGCCAAAGTCAAAAATGCTGGCGCTGAAAAGGCGTCTTAACTTTCTTTGTATATCTGAGGGCCTTACTGCTTTTTCTAGCTCATCTACTTGTTTTATCCATTCCCCTAAAGGGTAAATGACGATGCATTTATCTATCCCCTTGGCTAACTTGCCACCTTTTAAATCCTTTAGCTGCTCCCTGAACTTTCGGGGCAGGGGCATCCTTCCCTTTTCGTCAACCTTATACCGATATGTACTGTAGAAGAGACTTTCTTTCATGTTAATTTAGCAGGTAATACCAAGCAGTACCTACATCGCTTATTTGCTTTTCGAGAATTCCATTATTTACCAGGGCTTGTATCTCTTTATCTAGATCTAGCTCAAGTTTATCTCCTTCATGGTCATTTAAAAGGCATTCGGGGGTAAACTTCATTTTGGGATGCTTGGTGCAAAAAAGTAGGACTCTCTGTTCTATAAAAGTATAAGTGGATGGTTCTAGAAAGGTGGATGGTTCTAGAAAGGTGGATGGTTTTACTTCAACTACCTTCATAATGGCCTCCTCCTGGATTATTCCCCACAATCTGCCACAATCTCCCACAATCATTATACATTCCCCCCCCATTACTTTGTCAATACCTTTTTCATCTTTTTGGCTAATTTTCTCATTTTTGCACGGAGGATGTTTGAAGTTATTCTCGAAAAGCACACAACCCTGGAAAATAAAGAAATGGTTCTGTTGAATGGATATGTGATAAGATAAAACAGCGGAAATGAGAATTGATATATTATGTCTTTTCCCTGAGATGTTTATATCGCCGTTTGATTGTAGTATTATTAAGCGGGCTAGAGAGCGTGGATTAGTGGAGGTTGTAGTTCATAATATTCGGGACTACACGCATGACAAACATCGCACCGTGGATGATTATGCCTATGGGGGTGGTCCGGGAATGGTGCTCAAACCCGAACCAATTTTTGAAGCAATGGAATCAATAAAAAAGCAGGTTGATTACAGTGGTTTGCCAATTATTTTACTTACGCCCCAAGGTAGGCTTTTCACGCAACAGGTTGCTAGAGAGTTAGCCCTACATCAAAATATGATGCTAGTTTGTGGTCATTATGAAGGTGTGGATGAAAGAGTGCGGGAACATCTGATTACCGATGAAATTAGCATTGGTGATTATGTGCTCAGTGGCGGAGAATTAGCTGCCATGGTTGTTGTTGATGCTGTAGTTAGATTAATACCGGGAGTGCTGGGATCACCGCTATCGTTTCATAGTGACTCTCATAGCAACGGACTTCTGGAATATCCTCAATATACGAGGCCTGAAGTATATCGAGGTTGGGCGGTGCCTGCGGTTTTGCTTTCTGGAAACCATGGAGAGATTGCTCGGTGGCGACGGCAGCAGGCTATCTTGCGGACTCTGAAGCGCCGTCCTGATCTTGCTAAACAAGCAAATTTATCTGCTAAGGAGTAAAAGTGGATATCAAATCGGTAGTTAAGCCAAGTGTAAACTCAAATATCCCTCAACTTTCCCCTGGTGATACGGTGAAGGTTAAATTAAGGGTGATAGATGTTGGTAAGGAGCGAGTTCAACAATTTCAGGGAGTAATACTCAGGCTGAGGAAAGGTGTTGATGGCGGCAATTTTACGGTGAGGCGAGTAAGTTACGGGGTTGGAGTGGAATGTACTTTTCCCTTGCAATCTCCGCTTATACAACGTGTAGAGGTGCTCAAGCATGGTAAGGTGCGTCGCGCCAAGCTTTATTACATACGGAAACTTAGTGCTAAACAGGCTCGATTAGCAGAGAGACAAGAGAAAATTCAAGCACCTTAAATGAGCTATGCCCATGTAGCAGTTGACTGTCCAAGCTACTCCCCTTTTTGTTATGCCATTCCGGCTCATTTAAAAGTGGATGTGGGTCAGGCAATCTGGGTTCCTTTTGGTCCCCGAACTGTTCAAGGCATTGTTGTGAGGCTGAGTGAGGCTCCTTCTGTTGATGTGGTTAAGGAGATAGTTGATGTTACTACTGGTTACCCTTTGCTTTCCCCCACTCAAATCCAGCTTGCCCAATGGATAAGCAGGCATTATCTTTCCCCTTTATTTGATGCCATAGCTCTAATGCTGCCACCAGGCTTTGAACGCAAACTCGCCACTTACCTCCGTCTATCAGGTGATCAAAGTAATTTATCATCGCTTACTCCAGACCAAGCTCATGTTTTTCACTTTGTGGAGGAGAAGAGAAGGGTAAGCCTCAAGGAATTGGAGCGAAAATTTGGGGTAAGTAAGGCTAGGCGAATCACTGACAGGCTTGCTAATCTTAGTCTGGTAGTCAGGTTTTCAGAATTGCAAAAGGCGAGGGTAAAACCAAAGGTAATTCCTTATATTAAGCTCATTGCCAGCAAGGACAATATTGCGGCTGAAATAGCTCGGCTAAAAAAAACCAGAGCCTATAAGCAGGTTGCATTGTTACAATTTCTGACTGAGCATCCCGAGCCACTTCCCATTAGCGAGGTAAGGAAGAGAGTTAGTTGCTCGCTTAAAACGGTCAAGGTTCTGGAAGCTCGGCACTTGTTTTCTGTGGAGTTGGTTAATGTTAGACGTGACCCACTGTCGCATTTCGATATCAAGCCAATGTCACCGCCACTTCTTACCTCATCCCAGGAAGTTGCCCGGAGCATAATAGAGCATAATTGGGGCAAATCACCTGTTTTTCTCCTTTTCGGAGTTACCGGGAGTGGAAAGACAGAGATTTACCTGCGTACTCTGGCTAAAATCGTCACTGAAGGCAAGCGTGGTATTTGTCTTGTCCCCGAAATTGCCCTCACTGCGCAGACAGTAGAACGCTTTGCTAGCCGTTTCCCAGGTCAAGTAGCGGTATTGCATAGTGCCCTTTCTTTAGGTGAGCAATTTGATGAATGGCAGCGAATAAAGGAGGGAGAATGCGATGTGGTTATTGGTCCTCGAAGCGCTTTATTTGCTCCTCAACCGAACCTTGGACTCATCATTATTGATGAGGAGCATGAATGGACATACAAGCAGGAAGATAAATCACCTCGCTATCATGCCCGAGATGTAGCTGTTAAATTGGCAGAATTGAGTGGTGCTACCGTTATCTTAGGCAGTGCCACCCCCGATGTTGATAGCTTTCACAGAGCACAGTTGGGACAATATCAACTAGTGGAACTGAAGGAAAGAATTACTCCTCATGGTTATTCACCACTTCCTGAAGTAAACATAGTGGACTTAAAAGAGGAACTTAAAGTAGGAAATACCAGTATGTTTAGCCGTTCTTTGCTAAGTGCGATGAGAGAAGCTTTGGTTCAAGGAGAACAAATAATCCTTTTCCTTAACCGGCGTGGCACAGCTACTTTTATCCAGTGCCGTCGTTGTGGGTTTGTTTTTCGCTGTCCACGTTGTTCAATAGCGCTTACCTATCATTCAATGGAGAGAAAGTTAGTTTGCCATCGTTGTCACTATGCTTTGCCAATTCCCCGAAATTGTCCAAATTGTTTAGGGTCTCGCCTCAGGTTTCTTGGCATCGGCACGCAGAGGGTGGAAGATGAAGTGAAGCGATTTTTCCCAAAGGCAACGGTGCTTCGTTGGGATAGGGATGTAATAACGAAGAAATATGCGCATGAGGAACTATTAAGGACTTTTCGTGAGCGTAAGGCTGATATACTTATTGGCACACAGATGATAGCCAAGGGGCTAGATTTGCCCTGGGTAACTCTGGCGGGAATAATTAACGCTGATACCGGACTTAACTTTCCTGATTTTCGTGCTGGTGAACGCACCTTCCAGCTTCTTTGTCAGGTAGCTGGTAGGGCTGGACGTGGAGTTAAGGCGGGAAGAGTTATCGTTCAAACATATTCTCCAGAGAACTATGCTGTTCGAGCTGCAGCCAAACACGATTATGTGGGTTTCTATAATCAAGAAATAAATTACCGGCAGCAATATAGCTATCCTCCTTTCAGTCGGTTCATTCGCCTTGTTTATACTCATACCAATGGTAAATTGTGTCAGGAAGAGGCGGATAGGGTGAGTAGTTTGCTCTTGGAGAAGAAACGGGAGAAGATGCCTGATTGGAACTTAATTGGTCCCATCCCTGCTTTTGCTTCCAGAGTTAGGGGGAGATATCGCTGGCAGATTATCATTCGTGGTTCTAATCCTGCTCAAGCTTTATTAAATATAACTTTACCCCAGGGCTGGACTGTGGATGTTGACCCTGTAGGGATGGTCTAGCTTTACGGTGTAAAAAAGCTGGGTTATAATTCAGGCATGGCAGTTTTAAAGGTTCGCACCCTGCCTGCCCCGGTATTGCGGCAAAAGGCAAAGAGGGTAACTACTATCAATGGCTCGCTTCAGAAGTTAATTGATGACATGATTGATACTATGCATGCTGTCCATGGTGTAGGGTTAGCTGCTCCTCAAATAGGGGTGTCGCTGCGCATAGCGGTCATCGAAATCCCCGAAAGGGAGGTCATCACTTTGATTAACCCTGAGGTAATAAGGAGGCGGGGCGAGCGTGTGGTCGAAGAAGCTTGCTTAAGCGTTCCTGGTTATTATGGGGAAATTAAACGCTCAGAAGTGGTCAAGGTGAAGGCGCAGAATAGACGAGGAAAGGAATTTCGTCTCACAGGCGAGGAACTTTTGGCGCAAGCTTTGGAGCACGAAACGGACCATCTCAATGGCGTTCTATATATCGACCATGTAGAAACCCCCGACAAACTATGGAAAATAACTTCGCAAGATAACCAAACCTTCGAACATCCAATAATCTAATTCAGCTTTTTCCGTTAGTGCGCTGCCATACCTTGCAATTTCTGTTCGTCCATTTCCACTTGGCTAGTGATGTGGCTATGGTTAATCTTATGAAGTGATTTCCTATGCTGGTATCGTCAAAACGGGGCTGAAGCTGAGGTAAAGGGCTAACACCAAGCGAACAACCTCAGGTTTCATTGTTTGATACTGTGCAATATACTATTAAGAGGAGGTGCAAAAGTGACAGAGAAGAAAGACGATTTTTTCAAGATTGACCCGGAGTGTCATCTCATAGGTGATATGGAACACATCAATTATTTTCCCGGCGTGCAGATGTGGTGGAAAGCAATCGATAACATAGCCAGAGCGCTGATGACCGGTGCTCCTCCGCAAATGCTGGCTCCTTTAATCGCGGGAATGGAAGAGAAGGAAATGCAGAAAAATCCGGATCCGGAAAATATTATATGGGCGATGGACAAATACGGAGTGGATATCGCCTGTCTTTTACCCGAATCGATGATGGACTCCACAGGGTACACCAGCCGATGGGTGTCAAACGGTGAAATGGCAAAGGTGGTTGAATCAAATCCCAATCGATTCATATATGAGCCCAATGTTTCCCCAATAAAATACAAGGGCGTGAAAAATACCATCTGGGAACTCGAGTACTGGGTAAAAGAAAAGGGTGCAAAGATCTTCAAGTTCTACCCACCTGAGGATACCTATATAAATGACCCGGATATCTGGCCCTTCTACGAGAAGGCCCAGGAATTGAGAATATTGCTGGATATTCACACTGGTTTCTGCTGGGTGCCGCCTGGGAAGAGCAAGTATGCCCTGCCGATTCAGCTTGACGATGTTGCCAGAGATTTTCCTGAATTAAAGATTAATGCCTTCCACATGGGATACCCCTACTGTGATGACCTCAACATGGTCGCCATGGGGCATCCCAATGTATACGTCTGCCTCAGCCTGCTGGTTCCGTGGGCAGCAACAGCACCCCGCAAGTTTGCAAAGATCCTTGGTGAAGCCATGCGGTGGGTGGGCCCTGATAGGATTATATGGGGTACTGATTATGCCGGGTTTGCAGCTCAGATAAGGGGTGCCGTGATGGGACTGCGGGATTTCCAGATCCCCAAGGACGTGCAGGAGCAATACGGCTATCCGGAGATAACCGATGATGACAGGCGGAAGATCTTTGGTGAGAATCTCGGGAAACTACTTGGCATCGACACATCTAAAAGACGGGTGAAGACATGACACGTCGAATCCATCTTAGTTATGATTAGGAGAAAAAGAATGAAACAGGGCGCAAGGCCCTTCAGATATAAAGTTTTCGGTGAGGGTTTCTCTATTGTGATCATCCCGGGTATGGACGGAATAACTGAACTCTTCGCCTTGAGATCCCTAGAGGCGGCCATCTCCGCCATATGACAAATCCTGACCTCTTCTTGGAAGCGGCTTTGAATTTCTTGAAAAGTGAGTGAGGTGTATGAAAGGAGGACCAATATAGCGAAAATACTGAATATCAAGGCAGAAAAAAAGTATAGGAGGTACAAAAAATATGCCTTTTGAAAAAGTTCTCGAACCAATCAAAATTAAGGATGTCAAGATAAAGAACAGAGTAGTAATGGCACCAATGAACATGACATACTCGACGCAAGGCGGGTATGTGACACCGCAAGATATGGCACATCTGGCACGTAGAGCCAAGGGTGGTTTTGGTTTAATCGTGAGCGGTGCTGTAATAGCAACAAGGCTCGCTGCCCCGCATGTATGGCAAAGAAACTTATATCTGTACGATGAATCATTTATCCCTGGATTGAATATGGTAGCAGATGCATGTCATGCATTTGGAGCAAAAGTATTCATACAACTTAGCATTGGCTTTGGAAGACAGGGGCACGCACTTGATGGGACGCAACCCTATGCGGCTTCAGCAATCCCCGTGTACATAAACCCTGATATGGTGCCTAAGGGAATACTGGATTTTGTTGCGCAATACCCGATAATAGCAGAACCTGGTTATCCCATTCCAAGGGAAATGACTATTGAAGAAATACTAAGTGAGGAGAAGGAGTATGCTAAGGCATGCCGAAGAGCAGTAATCGCTGGATTTGATGGTATAGAAATACATGCGCCTCATGGCTATCTGGAGCACCAGTTCCTTTCACCCCGCTCGAATAAGAGAACTGACCTGTATGGCGGATCATTGGAGAACCGCATGAGATTTCTGGTTGAGGTTACGCAAAGCACCTTGGAGGCGGTTAAAGGAGCCATTCCGGTAGGCGTCAGAATGAGCGCTGCTGAACATATGCCAGAGGGATTCACTCTTGATGAGGTAAAACAGGCTGCTAAAACGTTAGCAAAGTTGGGGATAGCATACCTACACTTATCAGATGGGTCTTATGAAGCGTTGAAGTACTTCTTCCCGAACTCTGTAGAAGAGGTTGAGCAGCATCTTCTGAAGGAAGCTAAGAGTATAAGAGAAGCAATAGATATTCCGGTAATTACGCCGTCTGTGCATGACCCGTCTGTTGCAGAACGAGCTATTAATGAAGGAGAGACAGATATGATTTCGCTTGGCAGGCAAGCCCTGGCAGATCCAGACTGGCCTAACAAGGTGAAGGAGGGGAAAGTTGACAAGATAAGAAGGTGCAGACGGGATTGTATATGCATCGGAAGATGCTTATTGGGTTTATATCCAAGATGTACAGTTAATCCAGAGCTGGGTTATGAACAATACGATTCAGCGCTTTTCCCGCAAAGAAGGGTAGCATTAATGCCTCCCGCAATAGCAAAGTTATAGAGTAGGCACAAAAGAGTTAAAGAGGCTGTTTAAAAATTGATGCTTAAGATGTCCTTGTCGCTTTTGGGAGGTTTTCGAGCTAAGAGATTTCAATCTTTATGGCTTTGCATTGTTTTTAGGCTCCCAGTTTTTTGGTTTTTGTACCTTATAATACCCTATTGGTCTTGGCAAGCTACTAATCCAGGATGTAATATCGTTGTTTTAGGATTTCGTTGATGTCGTTTTATCTAGATTTTAACCACAGGAGGTAGAAGTGCAATACGAGTTAACTGAAGAGCAAAAAATGCTGAAGGATGCGGTTAGGAATTTAGCTGAGGAGCAAATTGGGCCAGGAGCCCATGAGAGGGATGAGAAGGAGGAATTTAGCTGGGAGATGGTGAAGCTTTTGCGGGATGGCGGTTATTTAGGCATAGATTTTCCCGCAGAGTATGGGGGAGGTGATGCTGGGATGTTGGCTGAAACTATCGTGATAGAAGAACTCTCTCGAGTGGATGCCTCAGTTGGACTTCTTGTTGCTGACCAGGCACTTGGTGCGTTGCCAATAATGTTGGCTGGTAACAAAGAAGTAAGGGATAGATTTCTTCCTAAGCTAAGCACAGGTGAGCATTTAGCTGCCTTTGCGCTTACGGAGACGTCAGGTGGTTCTGATGTGGCTGACTTTAATTGTCGGGCTGAGAAAAAAGAGTGTGGATACATTGTTAATGGCAATAAGATATTTATTACCAATGGCGGTGTCGCCGACGTGGTCACTGTATATGTGGTAACAGACCCTGAGAAAGGTGCTTCTAAAGGCGCCAGCGTATTAGCGGTTACCAAAGGAACACCCGGGTTCTCTGTGGGCAAACACGAAATAAAGATGGGCATCAGGAGTTCTGACACTGTGGAGCTTGTGTTTGAGGATTGTTGTGTGCCTGTTGAAAATCTTGTGGGGGAAGAGGGGAGGGGATTTGCCATTTCCATGAAGACCCTGGATTTTGCCAGACCAGCAATAGCGGCCCAGGCTTTAGGTATAGCTCAGGGCGCTTTGGACTATTGTATAACTTATGCTAAGGAGAGAGTTGTATTTGGTGTGCCTATTATCCAGCATGAAGGGGTGGGGTTCAAGCTGGCGGACATGTGCATACTTACCGAAGCGGCAAGGCAACTTTTATACAAGACCTGTTCCATCCTGCAAGAATGCCCTAAGGATATGACCAGGCTATCACCAGAGCAAGTTAGATATTCATCAATGTGCAAGACTTTTGCCAGCGATACAGCGATGAAAGTGACTACTGAGGCGGTGCAGATTGTCGGCGGCTTTGGATATTGTCGTGATTATCCTCTGGAGCAACGTATGAGGGATGCCAAGATAACTCAAATATATGAAGGCACAAATGAGATACAAAGGCTAGTAATTTCCAGAACACTATGATAGAATAAGCACCAAAATAGCGATATTAGCGACCAGGTAGAGAATAAATTAAAAAGGGAGGTTTACAATGCCAGCTTACAAATATCCGTTGCTTATTAAACAATTATTACTCACGCCATCAGTTCGGACACCAAATAAGGAAATAGTTTACCGAGATTTAGTGAGGTTTGATTATCGAACGCTATTCGAGCGTATCAATCGACTTGGCAGCAGCTTAGAGAAGCTGGGGGTTAAACAAGGCGACACCGTTGCTGTTGTTGATTATGATAGCCACCGTTATTTGGAGAGTTTCTTTGCCATTCCTATGTTGGGAGCGGTGCTGCACACAGTCAACTGGAGGCTTCCCCCCGAGCAAATGCTTTACACTATGAACCATGCCGGGGATAAAATCGTCCTTGTCCATTCTGATTTCCTGCCAGTGCTGGAGAGCTTTGGCGATAAATTAACTACGGTAGAAAAGTTTATTTTACTGACCGATGATAACAAAAAGCCTGATACCAAGTTGAACATAGAAGTTGAATATGAGGAGATGCTGCGAGCTGGTTCAGCGAGTTATGATTTTCCCGATTTCGATGAGGATACACAAGCGTCGATATTTTATACCACAGGCACTGAAGGAGCTCCTAAAGGCGTTTATTTCACGCATCGCCAGATTGTTCTCCATACCCTTGGTATCGGGATGGTGGGCACGCTACACAATTGTCCCAGATTTGTATTCAGCGAGGAGGTCTATATGCCACTTACCCCGATGTTCCATGTCCATGCTTGGGGCAACCCGTATTTAGCTACACTGCTCGGTATGAAACAGGTTTACTCAGGAAAATATGACATCCCGATGTTGCTTAAGCTAATTAAGGAAGAAGGGGTAACATATACTCATTGTGTTCCTACCATCCTGGATATACTGCTGCTTGGTGCTGAGATGGAGGGAGGTGACTTGTCTAAGTTGAAGGCAGCCGTCGGTGGGGCTGCTTTGCCCGGAGGGGTAGCTCAAAGGGCATTAAAGGCGGGGGTCCAATTCTTTGGTGCTTATGGTTTGTCGGAAACTTGCCCCGCTGTTGCGGTATGTGATTTAAAGGAAGATATGTTGGATTGGGACATTGACCGGAAAGGTAGCGTCTTGAAACGACCGGGACTCCCTGTACCACTGGCGCAGATAGAGGTTATGGATACATCAGGCAACAAACTCCCTCATGATGGTAAATCCACAGGCGAAGTGGTGTGCAGGACACCCTGGCTCACTGAGGGCTATTTTAAGGAGCCCGAGCGGTCAGAGGAGTTGTGGCGAGATGGCTGGCTACACACAGGTGATATTGGCTATATTGATGAAGGAGGATATCTGTACTTAACAGACAGAATTAAAGATGTCGTTAAATCTGGGGGTGAGTGGATATCTTCGTTGAAGTTAGAGGACCTTGTTAGCGAACATGAAGCAGTTGCGGAGGCCGGGGTTGTAGCTATGCCAGACGAGAGATGGGGAGAGAGACCTATGGCTGTGGTTGTCCCCAAGCCGGAGTATAAGGACAAAATTTCTCCAGATGATATCAAGAAATTCTTACAGAAGTTTGTCGATGACGGAACAATTTCAAAATGGGCTGTTCCTGACCGAATTGAGTTTGTCGCTCAACTTCCTCACACAGTTGTTGGCAAGGTAGATAAGAAGGTTCTCAGAAAGCAATATCAGTAAATAGAGATAGGCTCTTTATCGGTAATGACTTTTTTAGCCCTTGAGAGTCGAAGCCTGATATGCTTTGGCATAGTGAACATAGTGTGATGGGTAAGTCCATCATAAAATTTCAGCTCTCTTGATATCCTCGTTGATATTTTAGGTTCGACCTCTTCAGGTGTTAACTTAGCGGGGTCAAGCTTTTGAGAGGCGGTGGTGAATCCCCACAAGCTATTAAAGGAAGGTACATGAGCTTGGTAGGGGCGAACTACAGGGAAGACGGTTGCTAGGGTATTAACGATGTCCACGAAGTTTTCTATTTCTGTCCAGTCAGCGGATTCGGCTTGAACTGAGATGATTCCATCTGGATGTAGCCTTCGGTTAACCAGCTCATAAAACTCTTGAGTATATAGCAGGCGAGCTGGTCCTTTTTCCAAAGGGTCAGGCAAGTCAATAATAATGACATCAAATTTAGCGTCGTTTTTTTCGAGGTATGCTCTGGCGTCAGTGAAATGAAGTTCTGCCCGCTGGTCATCAAAGGAATTTTGATGCCATGAAGGTAGAAAGCGGCGGCAAATATCTACCACTTCTTCATCAATGTCTACCATGACGGCTTTCTTGACTGTGTTATGTGCTAGCACTTCTCTTAAGGTAGCACCCTCACCACCCCCGGCGATAAATACCTTCTCGGGATTAGGATGGGTGACCATAGCGGGGTGCACTAAAGCTTCATGGTAGATGAATTCATCCGCTTCGCTTGATTGAATCTTGCCATCAAGCACCAGGCATTTGCCAAAGCGATCATTATCAATGATAGCTATAGATTGAAATTTGGTCTGCCCTGAATATATCAACTCCTTAATACGATATAATATGGTAATGTCGGGGTTGACATAATCATGAAACCATCTATGTTTATCAGGGTCAGAGTCTCTCATAATTTTACAGCACTCCTAACCCTACTTTTCTCTACCATGCCTCTTCGCACCTCGATTATGGAACAATTTTTGGCCTCCAAGCCTTGTACTATTAGCTTGGCTATTTCCTCGGGATTTACATTGCTTCCGCAAGTGAATACATCTACGGCGGCATAACCATACTCAGGCCAGGTATGGATAGAGATGTGTGATTCAGCGATATTGATTATGCCACTTACCCCACAAGGAGAAAACCGATAAAAGGATTCACCAACTACAGTAGCGCCACATCGAGTAGCAGCTTCATTAAGGCAATCTTTCAGGAAATTTAGGTCATTTAGCACCTCCTCATTACAATTTTTTAACTCTAGTAACAGATGTCTTCCCAGTGCATACAAATCACCTTCCCTCCTTCAAAAGTTTTTTTGGACTTGCGCCCAGCTCTTTAGGCAACAGATGGAGATTTTATATCGTATGTTGACGGGGGTCAATATCTACTGGAGGGGAGAACACCTATCATAAAATGATTCTGGCTATCCTATTGATGCCAGATAGATCAGGAATTAACTTGATGCTAGCCTGTGGAAAGCAGCTATTTATCAATGAATTTATTGCCTTATCTTGCCCATAGCCTATTTCTAAAAGCAGGCAGCCATTTGGGCAAATCTTCCCCTGGGCTTGATTTAAAAGCTTGCGTATGGCACTCAGGCCGTCTTTGCCACCTGCTAAAGCTATAGTTGGTTCGGAGTCTATTATCTCCGGGATTAGTGTTCTCAGTTCATGGTCTTTGACATAAGGTAAATTAGCTATTATTACATTCACGGGCTCAGGCAGTGGTTCAAGCAGATTGCCCTGGAGAAGGGTAACTTGATGGGCAACATGGTAACGCTGGCAATTTACATAGGCTACCTGGAGAGCTGAGGCAGCGATATCTGTGGCGTAAATTCTTGCTTTAGGCAGTGCTAGGGCAAGGCTGATGGCAATGACGCCACTGCCAGTGCCAATATCAGCGAGGATAAATTGATTTTGTAAATTGTTGTGGTGATGAGCGAAATCAATTGCTTTTTCTACCAGGAGTTCGGTTTCCGGTCTGGGAATAAAGACACGCTGGTCAACATAAAAATCGTGACCATAAAAGTCGCAATGCCCCAGGATGTAGTCAATAGGTTCGTGAAGAAGTCGGCGATTAACCGAGCACTGTAGCTCTTTTATTTCTGTTGAGGTCAATACTCTTCCTGGCTCACTGTACAATTTTGTTTTTGATATTCCCAGCACATGGCAAAGCAAAAGTTCAGATTCAATATCAGCCTCGTCAAAGTTTACCGCTGCCAGTGTTTGTCTGGTTAGAACCAAAGCTTCTCTCAAGGTCATGAAAGGACTGCTTTCAGTTGTTGAGCTTGCTCTGTGGTGGATAGTGCTTCAATGAGTTCATCAAGCTCACCGTTCAAGACTTGAGGTAAGTTATGAAAAACGACGTTAATGCGGTGGTCGGTAACTCGATCCTGAGGGAAATTATAAGTGCGAATCTTTTCCGCTCGGTCACCTCTGCCTACCTGCGTTCGCCGCTCTCTTTCAATTGTCTCTGATCGCTTACGTTGTTCTATGTCGAATAATCTTGCTCTAAGAACTGCCATAGCTTTCGTCTTATTTTTCAGCTGGGAACGTTCATCCTGGCAGGTAGCTGTTATCCCTGTGGGGATGTGTGTTATGCGTACCGCGGTAGTTAGCTTGTTCACATTTTGTCCCCCTGCACCGCTGCTACGGAAGAGGTCTACCCTGAGGTCATCCGGCTTGATGTTTAGCTCGATTTCCTCTGCTTCGGGAAGGACAGCTACCGTGGCTGTTGAGGTGTGAATCCGCCCTGAGGCTTCGGTAATAGGCACTCGTTGCACTCTATGTACCCCGCGTTCATACTTAAGCTTGCTAAAGGCACCTTTGCCGTTAACTTCGAATATCACCTCCTTAAAACCACCGATATCACTTTGATTACTATTCATGATATTTGTTTGCCATCCTTTATTCTGAGCGTAGTGACTATACATACGGAATAGGTCGGCGGCAAAAAGGCTTGCTTCCTCACCACCAGCGCCCGCTCTTATTTCAACAATGACATCTTTGTCATCGTTGGGGTCTTTTGGTAACAAGGAAAGCTTTAGGTTATCAATAAGGTCATTTCGGTGTTGTTCTAGCTTGTTTCGTTCTTCTTTGATTAGAGCAATCATTTCAGGGTCAAGGTCATCAGTAAGCAAGGCTTCGAGGTCAGCTAACTCGTTAGAAAGCGCTTTATATTGTTGATATTGGGTGACGATATCCTTGAGGGTAGCTCTTTCCCTCGTCAGCTCTTGTAGCTGTTTTGGGTTAGTAGCAATCTCAGGCTGGGCAATCATCTGCTCCAGTTCTTCATAACGCTTTTCTATTAATGCCAGTTTATCAAACATAGCTCTTAATTAATTTTTTTATTCCTCAAAGCTATTATAATATAGCTTATGAAGGCTATTCAAACAGGTTTAGGGAGATAGCATTACTATGAAAGTTTCCCCGGAGTGCTATGATTGCTTAGGAAGGCTAATTTGCCAGGCATCCAGGCTAGCTACAAGTGATGAACTGCTCAGGCAGAAGGCGATGGAGAAAGCCCGAAATGTCCTTGACCAAGAATTCTCTGGTGAGCAGATATCTATCGCAATTGCTACTAAGCTCCATAAGGTAATACGGGAGATAACTGGTAATCCAGACCCCTATCGAACAGTGAAGGAAGATGAGCTGAGAGTTGCTGGGGAATTGTTCTCCAGGGTGAAGGTTCAGTATAAGAATACTATTAATGGTTGTATCAAGCTTGCCGCTGTAGCCAATGCCATAGATTTTTTCAGGAGCCTTGACGCCGTTGCCGAGGATATGCAGAGACCAATGAAGTTTATCATAGATGATTCGCAGCAGTTTGAAGCAAAGTTAAAAAAGGCGTCTAAAGTTTTGTATTTAGCGGATAATGTTGGCGAAATTTACTTTGATTTGCCATTGGTCAGAAAGATGAGGCAGTTGGTTGATGTTAGATATGTGGTTAAGCCTTCACCTGTTCAGAATGATGCCACGGTGGAGGATATCAAACAAGCTGGGTTGGAGGGCGAATTTGGAATGGTGATAACTACAGGTATAGCCTCACCGGGGGTAATCCTTGACTGGGCTTCAGATCAATTCAAACAGGAATTTAAAGAGGCGGACCTCGTGTTTGCTAAGGGGATGGGGCATTATGAGTCATTGAGCGAGCTTCCCGGGCAAGGGAAGGTGTTTTACTGCCTTATGGCGAAGTGTAGACCGGTAGCGAACTCGCTGGGAATACCGCTAAATAGCTATGTTGCTATGCTGAGGTGAGTTAACACGTTAGTCTCGTTTTTATTCTTGTATTAGCTCTTTCAATGCGGAGCAGTAACTTTCATAGGTTGAGGAATCAAAAAGGACAAAGATCACCTCTTTCACGGAAGTGTGTTTTTCTTTGAGGAACGAAGCCACCGCTCTAAGAGCTACTCTCGCTGCCTTATCCAAAGGATAGCCATATGCACCTGTGCTTATAGAGGGAAAGGAGATGCTGGTCAAATTTCTCTCGGCTGCCAAGTTGAGGCTTTCGCGGTAAGCGCTGGATAAAAGCTCAGCTTCATTTCTCTCGCCACCATGCCAAATGGGACCCACGGTGTGTATGACATACTTTGCTTTAAGGTTTCCCCCTGTAGTAATTACGGCTTTTCCTGTTGGCAATCGTCCTTGTTTAGCCACAATTTGTTTGCATTCCTCTAAAATAGCCGGTCCCCCAGCTCGATGTATCGCTCCGTCCACTCCTCCACCACCCATCAAACCGGGATTAGCAGCATTGACTATGGCGTCGGTATCTTGCTGAGTAATATCTCCTCGAATTAATGAAAGTTTGACTTGATTAATCATTGTCTCCATTTTTTACCTCCGCCTATTGATACTGGAACTAACGCATTAATTGTAAAAAAAATTCGGTACCAATAGCAATGATATATTTTCGAGGGAGGTGAGGTGATGGTAAAAATCTGCCAAACCAGCTTGATGAGATTAATTGTTGCTGATAACATTTATGGTAGGTCGTGCTAGGTGGGGAGCTAGCGGTGCCCTGAACCCGAAATCCGCTATAGCGGGGCTGAATTCCTGCTTGAGATTTCGAGGTGTAAGGTTACTTTGTGCTAAGCGGCGATGAAGTTTGGGTTCTATGCGGCGGAGAACTACGAACCCCGTCAGGTCCGGAAGGAAGCAGCGGTAAGTAGGTTTCTCTGGGTGACATAGAAGTGCCTGGATGGAGCTGGCTGGCAGGGGTAATTTGCACCATAGGAACCGAGAGCAGGTGCACGACCTAAATTGATATTTGGATGTATCTCAGGGCGAAGAAAAGGTTAGGCCAGCATTTCTTGATTAATGAGCATGTGGCAGAATGCATCCTCTCTGCTGCCGAACTGGATAAGGGAGATATTGTTGTAGAGATAGGTCCAGGGACGGGCGTATTAACTAAAAAGCTGGCTGAGCGAACTGCTAAAGTGATTGCCGTGGAGCTTGATGTTAGATTGGTTAATATGTTGACTAAAAGGCTGGGTTCTTTTCCAAATGTCGACATTGTGCATGCTGATATACTTAAAATCACTCCTGAAGAGCTTTTGAGGGGAAAAGTTAATGCTCCTGTGGGTAGCGGACAAGCTTATAAAGTGGTGGGTAATCTTCCTTATTATATTACTTCGCCAATATTACGGCATTTCCTGCAAGCTGGGCTGAAACCCTCACTAATGGTGATAATGGTGCAGAAAGAGGTGGGCGAGGCTATAGCTGCTGTACCTGGTAAGATGACTCAGCTAAGCATCGGTGTCCAATTTTATACTAAGCCAACTATTATAACTTATGTGCCAGCTAAGGATTTCCGCCCCCCACCTAAGGTAGATTCTGCGGTCTTGCGTCTCGATGTTTATTCTGAGCCACCTGTTAAAGTATCCGACGTCGATGGTTTTTTTGGCATGGTTCATTGTGGTTTCAGTTCACGTCGTAAGCAACTTCGCAATTCCCTGGCTCACAGTTTGGCAATATCGCCCAATCAAGTTTCCCAGTTACTTGAGGAAATCGGGGTAGATGCTACCAGGCGAGCAGAAACCCTCAGCCTGGAGGAGTGGCGAAAGGTGTGGGAAACTTTTGCCCCACTTGGAACATAATTATTATGCTAACCGTTTATGCGCCGGCGAAGATAAACCTCGTTCTCGAGGTTTTGGGCAAATATGATGATAATTACTATCGGGTCAGGAGTATTGTCCAGACGGTAACCCTATACGATGTTCTCAGCTTTGAACTGGAAAAAGAAATATCCTTGGAATGTAGCGAATCAAACTTGCAAACTGAGAATTTAGCGATGAAAGCAGCCAAGCTGTTCCAGGAGGTTAGCAATTGCCGTAAAGGCGTGCGAATCAGACTTTGCAAGAATATACCGTGGGGGGTGGGTTTGGGTGGGGGAAGCAGCGATGCTGCTTCCACTCTTGTGGCTCTCAATATTCTCTGGGAGGTGAATTTTCCTCCATCGCGGTTGGCTCGCTTAGCATCGAAGATAGGTTCGGATGCCCCCCTTTTTGTCTACGGGGGTACAACTTTAGTGGAGGGGAGAGGGGAGGAAGTGACTCCGTTGCCAGATTTGTTACCAACTTACTTCGTTTTGCATGTGCCACCATTACCAAAGATGCCAGGTAAAACCGGCAAGCTTTATGGCAAATTGAGTGCCGCGAACTTTACTCGGGGACAGTTTATACATGCCGCCTTGCAAACTCTGGAACGGGAAAAGACACTTCCTCCGTCTTCGATGTTAAATATTTTTGAGACGGTAGCTTTTGATATGTTTCCCCAGCTTGATAAATATAAAGGAATATTTGAACAAACAGCGGGCTTGCCTGTCCACCTTACTGGCTCAGGTCCCTGCTTGTTTACTTCCGTTCAGAGCGAAGAAAAGGCTAATGAGGTGTGTCTATCTATGCAGAGACGAGGATTGGAATGCTATGCGGTAACCTCGCTTCCCAGAGGTGAACCAGGTGGCTAAGATACGAAGAAGATGGCTTATATTAACTATTTATGGTGCTGGGCTTATCGGGCTTAGCATTGGGCTTGTTTATCTTCTTCAGTATTTGATAGTTCACTTTAATATCACCTTAGGGGAGTTTGCCCCTGGTGCTTATTCTGCTGTTTTTATTATTAGTTTCCTGTGTAACGCTAGTATTCTGGTGCCTGTGGCCTTACATATTTCGGTTATGATAGCAGCAGCCTCGCAGTGGGACCCTATTTTGGTGGCTTTTATCGCCAGTGCCGCGGGAACCCTGGGAGAAATAAGTAGCTACTATGCTGGTTACCTTGGAAAGAGAATAGCGCTCACTAAGGACATACCGGGATATAACAGACTCGTGGATTGGGTTAATCGATATGGGGTGCTGGCGATATTTCTTTTTTCCCTCCAGCCCATTCTACCATTTGATATTGCCGGGCTTACCGCTGGGGCATCAAGATTACCGCTATGGAAATTCTTGTTGCCGTGCTGGGCGGGGAAATTCCCCAAGTATATTGTGTTTTGTTATTTTGGTTTTGGACTGCTTCATTTCCTTCCTTTATGGTTTCAGCCGCCGGGCTAATTTTTCCTCCTCATCCTTAGTGGTAATCTCACCGTCCAGTCTTGCCTTGTGCAATATCTCGAGGATTTCTCCTAATTTTGTTCCTGCGGGGATGCCTAACCTTTGAAGTTCATCTCCGTTAAGATAAGGCTTTACATAACGCAATTTAGAAAGGAAAAGTTCAAGATGCTGCCGAATCATAGGCTCATCATCGGCTATAATGTTAGCTTTGATGGCTAATGGCTCATATTCGTGGAGGAAGTAATATATTTCGCTGGGTTTTAAAGATGGATTGTTTAATCGGGGAAGGTGTAGCTTAAGTCTGGCAGTATCCTTTATTACCCTGGTTAGCTTTGCTGGTGGGTTAAGGCGCCTTATCAGTTGGTTAACTTGCTCCCTATCAAGTGAGTAGGTAAGGAGGCAGAAATAAAGTGCTGGAAGTTCACCGGGTTTACCTGATCGGCGTGCGTCATCAAATTTACCAGCGAGCCATCCATTGCCTCTAAGGGAATGGTTTATCCTTTGCAATGCTCCCAATTCACCAAGCCGCTTAAGGACGTGTGCGGGATATTTTTCTCGGAAAATTAACTCCAATTCGTGCCTTATTCGGTCTCCACTTATGGCATCCAACATCTGAATATCTCGCTTGAGTAATCGAGCAGTCTCATGCTCGAGGTTGAATCCCAATCGTTGCTCGTAGCGTATCGCTCGTAGAATCCTGGTGGCATCATCGGTAAAACTCCCGGAGTGCAGAATACGAATGAGATGTGAATCCAGGTCACCTTTGCCATGATAAGGGTCAAGCAGCTCTCCATAGTGCTCAGGGGTGAGGGATATTGCCATGGCATTGATGGAGAAATCCCTGCGGAAGAGGTCTTTTTCAACGATGCTTGGCGTAACTATAGGCAGTGCACCAGGCCTAGCGTAAGTTTCGCTTCTGGCAGTAGCGATATCTATGGCGAAGTCACCGCTCTTGATTTTAGCAGTGTTGAAGCGTGGATGTATCACTAATTTCGCCTCGCTCATTCTGGCTATCCGATTAGCTAGTTCCATGGCATTGCCCTCGGTTACCAAATCGAGGTCGAAGTTGGGATAGTCTATGAGTAGGTCTCGTACTATGCCTCCAACAAGGTAAACCCTTTGTCCTAGCTTGTTAGCCTCCGTGGAGGTATCTTGAAGTAATTCAAGGAGTTCCTTGGGAAAGTAGCTCTTAATTTTTGAGGCTAAATCCACTGTTGGCCCGGCTCTGAGCTATGCCTTTGTCTCTGCAGGCTCTGCTTTGGTAAAGCTCAACTCTTCGGCTTCAACGCCGATAGCTATGGTATCTCCCTCGTTAAAATCGCTACGTAGTATCTTTGTTGATAGGGGATTTTCCACATAGCGTTGAATAGCGCGCCGTAGCGGTCGTGCCCCATATTCAGGATTGTAGCCTTTGCTTATTAGCCATGATTTGGCGTCATTGTCCACCTTTAATGCGATATTGCGTTCGGCGAGACGATGTTCCACATCCCTAATCAGCAAGTCAATAATTTTTGCCAGATGCTGTTCGGTCAAAGTATGGAAGATGATGATGTCGTCTACCCGATTAAGCAACTCGGGGCGGAAGGTTTTTCTGAGCGCAGTCTCAATATTACTTCTCAACCGTTGTTCTTCATCTTTGTCGCGCTGGAGAAATCCTACACCCTGGCGGCGAAATTCCTCTGTTCCCAGGTTGCTGGTCATAATGATGATGGCATTTTTAAAGTCTACTGTTCTGCCATGTCCATCTGTGAGCCTGCCATCCTCTAATATTTGCAACAAGATATTAAATACATCAGGATGTGCCTTCTCCACTTCATCCAGCAAAATCACGCGATAAGGACGGCGGCGCACTGCCTCAGTCAACTGTCCTCCTTCTTCATATCCTATATACCCCGGGGGTGCTCCGATGAGACGTGATACGGTATGCTTTTCCATATACTCTGACATATCAAGCCTTACCATGGCGTTCTCGTCATCGAAGAGGAATTCAGCCAGGGCTCGGGCTAGCTCAGTCTTACCTACCCCAGTAGGTCCCAGAAAGATGAAGCTGCCTATGGGGCGTTTTGGGTCTTTGAGGCCAGCTCTGCCTCGCCTTATTGCCTCACAGACAGAAGCCACAGCTTCCTCCTGGTTCACTATCCTCTGGTGAACCCTCTCCTCCATGTGAACTAATTTCTCACTTTCGGTTTCAAGCATTCGGGAAACGGGAATCCCTGTCCATTGTGAGATAAGTTGGGCAATATCCTCTTCGTTAACTACAGCGTCGGTCTTTATTCCTTGAAGCCATTTTGTCTTGGATTCGTTATATTTCGACTCTAATCGTAATCTTTCCGCTCTCAGTTCGGCTGCTTGTTGATAGTCTCCTCGCTGTGAAGCAGCCTGTTCTTCATCAAGCAAACGCTTTATCTTCTGTTCCAGCTCATTGACCTCTGGTGGAGCGCTCTCTCGGTCAATGCGTAGCTTGCTGGCAGCCTCATCAAGTAGGTCAATGGCTTTATCGGGCAAAAATCTGTCAGTGACATAGCGTTGACTGAGCTTTGCTGCAGCTACTAAGGCTGAATCATCGATTTTAATCTTATGGTGAGCTTCGTATCTGGGCTTTAGACCCTTTAGCATCTCTATAGTAGCATCGGCACTTGGTTCATCGATGAAAACAGGTTGAAAACGCCGCTCTAAGGCTTTGTCTTTTTCAATATGCTCTCGATATTCGTTCAGCGTGGTGGCTCCGATGCACTGAAGCTCACCTCGAGACAACGCTGGTTTGAGCATATTACTGGCATCAATTGCTCCTTCAGCACCACCAGCACCTACTACGGTGTGAAGTTCATCGATGAATAGAATCACCTCTCCGCTTGCTTGGCGAATTTCGTCGAGAACTGCTTTCATCCTCTCCTCGAATTCACCTCGGAACTTACTCCCAGCTACTAATGCTCCCATGTCTAAGGCGACTACCCTTTTCCCCTTAAGTGAATTGGGGACATCATCAGCGGCAATTCTCTGGGCGAGACCTTCAGCAATGGCTGTTTTGCCCACACCAGCATCGCCAATGACCACAGGATTGTTCTTGGTTCGTCGGGAAAGTATCTGCATTACTCGCTTGATCTCCTTTTCTCTTCCAATCACAGGGTCGAGCTTGCCGTGTCGGGCTAACTCGGTGAGGTCATGCCCGTATTTTGCCAGGGAGCGGTATTTGCTCTCAGCATGACGGTCGGTAACTCGATGGGCACCACGAATCTTGCGTAATGCTTGATATATTTTCTCCTGGGTGATGCCGAACTCCCCCAGGATTCTGCTGGCATCACCTTTGCCTTCACCGGCGATGGCGATAAGCAGATGTTCACAGCTAGTGAACTCATCCTTTAATCTGTCTGCTTCACGAGCGGCGTCTTCCATTAATTGGGGAATGCGAGGCGTAGCATAAATTTGTGCCCCTACGTAATTTATTTGGGGATAACTTTTTAATGTTTTATCTACACGGCTTTTGACTTCCTCCACATCTATACCAAGCTCTTCCAATATCTCCTGGGTTATCCCTTTTCCCTGCTCCAGCAGAGCTAGCAGGATGTGCTCTACATCCCATTGGCTGTGCTTGTAGCGGCGGACTAGCTCCTGTGAGGCTGCTAAAGCCTCCTGTGCTTGCTCGGTAAATCTTTCCGGCGTCATTAAGTATCTCCTCCCATTATGCTAAAAAATACAACTTAATTATAGCCAAAGGTAGAGCTTTTATCAAAAAGTAAACAAAGTCAAAGCCAAGGAAACTAAAGGCAAGAAGTAAATAATCTCATAAGCCCTGCTGTTGCAATAACTCTATAAATTGTTTAACGATATAAGCTGTAGCCCCCCAGACGATATGCCCTTGATATTCATAGAAGTAAACGGGGAAGGTTTGTCCATTGATAGTTATATATTCCTGCTTAAAGTTCTTCTTGTCCATTAATACTGATAGAGGAATGGAGAAAATTTGCTCTACCTCGTCAGGATTTATGTTAAACGGGTAAGGATAGGGGATGAAGGCTACAAAAGGGGAGATAACGCAACCACTGGTGACAGTGATAGCATCGTCTAGTTCGCCCAAAATTTCAACGTCTTTCCTGGCTAAGCCTATCTCCTCTTCAGTTTCCCTTAAAGCGGCATCAGCAAGGCTGGCATCACCGGGCTGGCGGATTCCTCCCGGGAAGCAAGCTTCCCCTTGATGAAAGTTTAACCCTCCACTCCTCTCGGTAAATAGAAGGTGATACTCTCCCTGGGTATAGAATAGAGGCACTAACACTGCGGAGGGAATCAAATCTTTGTCGTTAATCTTTTTGTTGTGATAATGACTGAGAATTTGCTTGATTTTCTGTTTCACCGCTTTATGATTATATCATGTGTAAAGCTTGCTAATATAGAAGCTAAAGAGCTATACTAAAAGTTTGAGGATTAAACACTTATGACAGAGAAGCGCGATTATTATGAAGTGCTTGGAATGCCTCGAAATGCCACTGGAGAGGAGATTAAGAGGGCGTTTCGCAAATTGGCCTTCAAATATCACCCCGACCATAACAAAGACCCTGATGCTGAGGGGAGATTTAAGGAGATAAGCGAGGCATACCAGGTTCTTTCCGACCCGGAAAGGAGAGCTAATTATGACCGTTATGGTTGGGTTGAGGGGGTGCAGGGATTTCCTGATTTTGATTTTGGTGGGCTTGGTGATATCTTCGAATCATTCTTCGGTTTTGGTGGGAGCCCATTTGGAGCTGCCACTGCTCAACGTGCTCCACAAAGGGGGAGTGATTTAAGAGCTCATATTGCCCTTTCCTTTGAAGAGGCAGTTTTCGGCTGTAGTAAAGAAATTGAGGTAGAGCGTGTTGAAAATTGCCCTTCATGCCATGGTCTTGGCACCAAGCCAGGAACAAGTCCTCAAACTTGCCCTGAATGCCATGGAACAGGACAGATAAGAAGGGTTCGCCAGAGTTTCTTTGGCCGTTTTAGTCACGTGACCACTTGTCCCCACTGTTCAGGTAGTGGGACGATAATAACTGACCCTTGTCCACATTGCCGTGGAAAAGGGCGGGTAAAAGTGAGCCGGAGAATGACAGTGAATATTCCTGCTGGCGTGGATGATGGCTATACCATGGTTTTGGATGGCGAAGGTGATGTTGGCCTATATGGTGGCAGACCTGGTGACTTTTATGCCAACCTCTCGGTAAAGCCAAGCAGGATATTCCACAGGGAAGGAAGCGATATCTTCTACGAGTTGTCCCTTAATTTCGCCCAGGCTGCTCTGGGCGATGAGGTGGAGGTTCCTTCCTTGGATGGCGGAATAAAGTTAAACATACCGCCGGGCACTCAGAATGGAAGAGCTTTCCATTTGAAAGGAAAGGGGATACCATATGCTAATAGACGCGGCAAGGGAGACGAAGTTATCATCGTTCGTGTAGTTACCCCGGAACGCCTTGATAAAAGACAAAAGCATCTTTTCCAGGAACTGGCCGAAATGTTGCCTAAAGTCGAGCCTCGCCAAAATGATTATAGGGATTAGATGGTAACGGCAAGAGAAAAACTCACTTGCTGACCAGGCATTACTAAGTTTGCATGTTAGGTTACGTTTCAAACTACAGAATTTAGAATCACCGTGGCTTTATTCTCGAGATGGTCAGCAGGGTAAAGGAGCCACTTTCGGATTTTCACTGCCGGTAAGATGAATCGGTAGGGTATGTAAAGAAGGCTGATGGAATACCTGGCTAGTCTTTTATTGCTTCGCTGAAGCTTGCTATTAGCTCAGTTGGCGGCTTATTTTGGAACAGAATGTCATAGATAATTTCTGCTGTCGGGGCTTCCAGGCTGAGTTTTTTGGTTAGTTGATGAATCGCTAAAATTAGTGGGGTTAACTGCTGCTGGCTACAACTGGTTGATGAAAAAAACAGCTGGCTAGGTAACAGCACTAAGACTCAGGCTGTGGTACGGGGTACTAAAATGCCAGCCAAAACAGTACCAATGCGTGATTCACAAAATAGCTAGTATACCTTAGGCTGTTATAGGTATACCTGATTAGCATGGGGGGTGCACAAATATGGCTGTAACGATAAATGGCCAAAACTACTATAGAACCAGTGAAGTTTGTCAAATGGTCTCTATAAGCAAAAACACTCTTTTTCGTTGGCTAAAGGAGGGCATATTCAGCGAAGCTGAACGCAGGGATAGGAGAGGATGGAGGCTGTTTAATGAGGCTGAGATACATAGATTGAAGGCAGAGGCCAACCGGATAAATATAAATAAAATTCAGGGAAGGTAACCTAAAAGAGATAACAACATGAGCAAGCGCATACTGGTAATTGACGATGAGGAAACCATAAGGAAATTATTTGTTGAAGCGCTTAAAGACACGCCATATGAAGTAGATACGGCCAGCTCGGGTGAGCAAGGGATCGGGTTGGAACAAAAGACTAGATATGACTTGGTATTTCTTGACCTTAAGATGCCCGGTTTAAACGGTGTTGAAACTTTGCGCAGGCTATGGGAACTTGACCCAGGTGTATCTGTTTACATCACAACAGCTTTTCACAAAGAGTTTTTGGATCAACTCGGAAGTGCCGCGGAAGACGGAATAAGTTTTGAGATTCTTCATAAGCCGTTCGGTGCTGACGAGATTAATCTGCTTGTAAGAAGCGTACTAGAAGGGTCGGTAGGATTTCAACAATAGGAGGAATGCCATGTATGAATTCAGACTCTTGCTCAATGTCATCGCATCTAGGCTTAAGAGCTCTCAGATTAGCTCAAAGTTGATGGTTGTTAAAACTGCAGGGGTAATAGAATGCAAATAGATGAACTCCTAAAACTAACGGTAGACAAAAGTGCCACTGATTTGCATCTCAAGGTGCCAAGCCCACCGGTGCTACGCATTGATGGTATGCTTATCCTTCAAGAAGATTTGACACCACTTACAGTTGAAGATATCGAATTCGTATTTGAACAAGTTACTATTCAAGAGCAGAGGGATGCTTTCGTTAGAGAACGTGAGCTAGATTTTGCTTACTCTGTTCCTGGCTTAGCCCGATTCCGAGTTAGCGCACTGCGGCAAAGAGGCACAGTGAGCTTGGCCTTCCGGCTCGTCTCAATTAAAGTTCCTTCCATTGATGAATTAGGACTGCCTCAAATTTGTAAGGAGCTTATGCTCAAGCCAAACGGGCTTATCTTGGTTACTGGCCCTTCTGGCAGTGGCAAGTCGACTACCCTAGCAGCGATGATCAATTATCTCAATGAAAATAAGATGCGGAATGTCATTACCATTGAAGACCCGATTGAATACTTATTCCGTGACCAAAAATGTATCATACATCAGCGGGAGTTAGGGACAGACACTAGGTCCTTTTCCACAGCATTAATACACGCCCTCCGGCACGACCCAGATGTAATTGTCATCGGAGAGATGCGTGACTTGTCCACGATAACTACAGCTATCACAGCGGCCGAGACGGGGCATCTGGTGCTTGGCACACTACATACGATCGACGCTGCTCAGAGTGTTGATCGTTTAATTGATGTATTCCCAGCAACGCAGCAACGGCAAATCAGGCTACAGTTGTCACAAGTATTAGAGGCGGTATTATCGCAGAGGCTCTTATCCCGTATTGGGGGAGGGCGAATAGCTGCCGTTGAAATTATGATTACTAACAGCGTGATCAGGACACTCGTCCGTGAGGAGAAGCTCTTCGAAATAACCCCTTGTATCGAAATGTCTACCGGAGCCGGCATGCAAACTATGGAACAGGCGGTGACCGACTTGGTAAAAAGGAACATAGTTTCCCAAGAAGAAGCCATGATGCAAATCAGCGGCCCGATGGGACTTCACCAATTACTTCAAAGTGGAGCCCGTTTACTGGATAGGGAATAGATAGATTGAATAAAGAGGTCAACCAGATAAATAAAGCTGGAGGTTTGTAGAATTGCACCAAGGGATTGCTGAAATTAAGAAGAAGGCTGATGGAATACCTGGCTAATTTTTTATTACTTCGCTGAAGCTAGCTATTAGCTCAGTTGGCGGCTTATTTTGGAACAGAATGTCATAGATAATTCCTGCTATGGGGGCTTCCAGGCTGAGTTTTTTGGTTAGCTGATGCACTGCTATAGTGGTGGCAACCCCTTCAGCAACATGTGGCATAGAGGCGGATATCTCAGCCAGGGAATGTCCTTGAGCTAACTGATAACCAACATAGTGATTGCGGCTTAAAGTGCTGACACAGGTGGCTATTAAATCCCCCAAACCAGCTACCCCATAGAAAGTGTCCTTCTTAGAGCCTAAGGCTAATCCCAGGGAAACAACTTCATTCCAACTCAAAGCAACGAAAGCAGCCTTGGCGTTATCACCCAGTTCCAACCCATCGATCATCCCGGCGCCCAGAGCAATAATGTTTTTTAATGCTCCGCCTAGCTCTACGCCAACAACGTCATCAGTGGTAAATATGATAAATTTTGGTGACTGGAGCAAATCCCTCGCCTTTTGGGCAATGGTGATGTCTTGCGCAGCAATTATTGAAGCGGCAGGTAGCTCCTGGGCGATTTCCTTCGCCAGGTTGGGACCGGAGAGGACGCAGAGCTGCTTCTTCAGGGAAGGAACTTCTTCTTCCATTACCTCGGACATTCTTTTTCCACTATCCATCTCCAATCCCTTGGCGGCGCTCATTAATATCGTTCTGTTGTTCAGATGATGTTTAATCTGGGTGACGTTTTTCCTCAATTTCTGTGAAGGCACTGCCACTATTACCAGGTCAGCTCCGGCAGTGGCTTGTGCAATGTCACTTGTGGAGGCGTAATCATGTTTTTGCTGGTTTAACTGCTCAGCTTCGTCTTCGCTTCTTGCCCACAGCGTTACTGTTACGCCGTTATTACTTAACAAAGTTCCTAAAGTATTGCCCCAGGTGGTACTGCCTATGATGGCGGCTTTAGGCATGCTCTAGCTTATTTCTTTGCCTTTTTCACCCAGCCGCCGTTCTGTGCCTTGCTGTAGTCTTCTTATATTCCCGCGATGCTGATAGATGACCAGCGCTGTAGCTGCCAGGCTATAAGCGAGGTAAATGGGGGGGAGATTATAAGCAATGGTCATAGGTATTAATAAACACCATGTGGCAAGGACTGACATTATTGATGCCAGCGACATATACTTGCTGTTGAGGGCAACTACAGCTAAAACCTCACCGCCGAATATAGCTGCTGGTGGAAAGACAGGTATTAGCGTACCAAAGAACGAGGCTACGCCACTCCCGCCTTTGAATTTCAGGAATATCGACCAGTTGTGTCCTGCTATCACGGCAAGCCCAGCCATCACTTGAGCTGCCTGGTAATAGTGGATATTCGCTCCAACGATAGTTAACATACCTGGGCCAACAATCACCGTGGCTAAAACAACTGCACCGGCAGCTTTACATATGTCGAGAACTATGGTTAAAATCCCTGCCTTTGTTCCTGCGGCACGCATCACATTACTACCACCAACCTTGCCACTTCCATATTTTGTGACATCAATACCTTTAGATACCTTGCTAATTATCAGCCCGAAGGGAATGGAGCCAAGCAAATAAGCGATGATTATTACAGCAACAAGCTTAGCGATTATCATTTTGCCACCTCCGCCTTTTTGTTGCTTTTATGACTGGACTTGGTGAAATTTAGCTGTAGCGACACACCACGGAAGCCAAACTTCATACGGAGCTTTTTTTCTAAATACCTCTGGTATGGGGAATAAATCAACTTGGGGTCGTTGACCTGGAAAACAAAGCTTGCTGGTCTAGATTTGTCTTGGTAAGCGCGGATAATTTGCAACCGTTTTGTGCCTACCCGAGGAGGTAAATGACTATCCACTGCCTCTTTGATGGCTTTGTTAACTGCCGAGTCTGATAAACGCTTTTGCCTTTCCTGCCATATTTGACAGGCAAGAGGTAAAACATGGTCCACACCTGCTCCTGACTTAGCTGAGAGGTAAAGCATAGGTATATAATACATAAAATTGATTCGTTTTTCTAGTTGTTGTTTGAATTCCCTCTTCTGTGCCTGTGGAATGATATCCCATTTATTGACTAAAAGCGCTATTCCTTTGCCTGCTTCCAGGATATAGCTAACAATATGTAGATCCTGAGCAGTAATAAATTCAGCAGCGTCAATTAGCAATAGAGCCACATCACAGCGGTTAATTGCCTGGAGAGCACGAATCAAGCTGTAGTAATCAATTCCAGCATCTACATGCCCTCTCCGTTTAATCCCTGCAGTATCGATAAGCAAGATAGTCTTATTATTCCAATTAATTATGGTGTCGATAGCATCACGAGTTGTTCCTGGTGCTTCGTGAACGATGGCTCTTTCGTGGCCAATCAAGGCATTTAACAACGTTGATTTGCCCGTATTAGGGCGTCCCACAATAGCTAACTTACTATCTTCCGATTCTGTAATGTTGCTGGTCACCGGGGTAATAAAGGCTAATACAGCTTTCATTAATTCGTCTATTCCACGGTTATGATAGGCACTGATTGCTAATGGCGTTCCCATGCCAAGGCGATAAAAATCAGCCACTTGATTTACGTGACGCACTGAATCAACCTTGTTTACTGCCAAAACTATCGGTTTGTTGATAGTGCGTAGCATATCAGCTAATTCGTCATCAGCGGCAATAATACCGTCTCTGGCATCCACCATGAATATAATGACATTGGCCTGAGTGATAGCTGCTTCTACTTGGTATTTGACTTTTTGTTCCAGCAAAGAGGGAGGCTCCACTTGCCATCCACCGGTGTCAACTATGGTCAGTCCATGTCCTTGCCAGGAGGTGGACACAAATATTCGGTCTCTGGTAGTTCCAGGGTAATCACTGATGACGGCGAGGCGCCTACCTGCCAGACGATTAAGCAAGGTAGACTTGCCTACGTTAGGTCGTCCCACAATTGCTACAACTGGTTTTGTCATTTAGCAGTTTTCTTTTTACTTAGTAGGTAGAAGGATTTTGGCTAACAGCGCTTTTTGTAGATGAAGCCTGTTTTCTGCCTGGTCAAAGACCACTGATTTTGGGTCATCCAATAATCCTGGGGAGATTTCCTCATCATGATGAGCGGGCAAGGGGTGCATGAATAAAACATCCTGTCTGGCGAAGGACAACAACCTCTCATCCACCTTATAATCGTGAAACGCTAAGCGACGTTTATCTGCTTCCGCATCCTGTCCCATGCTGGTCCATACATCAGTGTATACTATATCAGCGCTTGTGACAGCCTCTTCAGGACTAGTGAACAGCTCAATCCTGCTCCGGGATGAAGAGGCAAATTTCCTGCCTTGGCTTAATATTTCTCGATTGATTTCATAGCCTGAGGGTGAAGCGATGTGAAAATTCATGCCGGTGATTGAGGTGGCAAGGAGAAGACTGTTAGCCACATTATTGCCATCACCAATGAACGCCATGGTTAAACCAGCGAGTCTCCCCTTCTTTTCATAAATGGTGAGCAGATCAGAAAGTGCCTGGCAAGGATGTTCCAGATCGGAAAGCGCATTGATTACTGGTACCTGTGAATGTCCGGCCAGTGAAATCAATGTCTTGTGGGAGAAGGTGCGAGCAGCGATGCAATCAACGTAGCGACTCAGCACCTTAGCGACATCGGGAACTGATTCTCGCTTGTCTAATCCTACTTCTTGAGGGGATAGATAGATGGCATAACCACCCAGCTGATGCATAGCTATCTCAAAGCTAACTCTGGTGCGCAGGGAAGGCTTTTCAAACAGAAGAGCCAAGGTCTTTCCCGATAGTAGATGTGGTGAATCTTCCTCTTTCAAAGTCATAGCTTGCTCTATGACTTGTTTAATTTCCTGAGGACTAAAATCAGATACTGAAAGGAAATCCTTTTTCATTATTAGCCCTAAATTGGAGTTTAGTATATCACGATTGTCAAATGTTATAATGGCTGAGGTGAACGCCAAAAGCAAGCCCTTATTGTTACTTTTTGATGGCAATTCCATAGTGCATCGTGCTTTTCATGCTTTGCCTCCGTTAACGGTATCCAAAACAGGCGAGATGGTAAATGCCGTTTATGGTTTTGTCAACACGCTGCTCAAGGTAACTGGTGAATTCAAGCCTGCTTATTGGGCTTGTGCTTTTGACCGTCCCTCCCCTACGTTCCGGCATAAGGAGTTCAAGGAATATAAAGCACAGCGGCCTCAAATACCCGAAGAACTTAAAAGACAAATGAAATTGGTTCATCAGGTTGTGGAATCACTCCATATCCCTATCTTTGAAATAGATGGATTTGAGGCAGACGATGTTTTAGGAACTCTGGCAAGGAAAGCAGACGAGCAGGGAATAGAGGTCGTGATTGTTACCGGCGATAATGACATGCTCCAGTTGATATCGCTCGGTGTGAAGGCACTTATTCCCAGGCGGACTTTCAGCGATACCATCCTTTATGATGAACAGGCGGTTGAAGGTAGGTATGGTGTAAAGTCAACTCAGATTTCTGATTTTAAAGCGCTAGTTGGTGACCCCTCCGATAATATTCCCGGCATACCGAGCGTGGGAGAGAAAACGGCGGCTAAACTGCTACAGCAATTTGGTAATTTGGAAGGGATACAAGCTCATATTGACGAAGTAATGCCTGAGAAACTACGAGCAGTGCTATGCCAATACCTTCCTCAAACTTTCAAGAACAGGGAATTGACCACAATAGTCAGAGATGTTCCTATTGACTTCGCTCTAGAGGGCTGTCACGTGAGTGCTTATAACCGAAACGAAGTGGTGAATCTTTTTCGTGAACTTGAGTTCACCAAATTGCTTCCTAGACTACCACAATATATAGGTGGGGAAGGTATCGTTGCCAAAAGCGAAGCTCTAGTGGAAACCAGTTATCAAGTGATAAATACTGAGGCAACCTTTAGTGAGCTTGGTAACCAACTAAGCAAAGTAGGGGATTTTGTTATCCATATTGAGGCTGATGGGAAGCGAGCTATGACAGCAAAGTTGGTAGGAATAACGATATCGCTAGCTTCTGGGAAGACATTTTACATACCCTTAGGACACTCTGGTTTAATTGAACCAATGCAGCTTTCCTTGCCTCAAGTCCTTGTTAGGCTAAACCCAATCTTGGAGGATACCCGAATAGGAAAGACTAGCTACGATGGTAAGCGTGATATGATGGTGTTAGCCAACCACGGGGTGAAGTTAGAAAATGTAAATTTCGACGTTATGGTTGCTGCACATCTTGTTGGTGAGAAAAATCTCGAGCTTAAAGCACTTGCCTTTAACCGACTTGGCGTGGAAACGATGTCTACTGGAGAGCTGGTTGGGACGGGAAAGAATCAAGCTTCACTAGCTGAATTAGAAGTGGAGCAAGTAGCTAAGCATAGTTGTGCTGGTATTGAGGCTATAAGGAAATTAAGGGATAACCTGGAACAGGAATTGAAACAATTGGGACTGTGGATGCTTTTTTCTCAGGTGGAGATGCCTCTGGTGCCGGTGCTGGTGGCAATGGAGAGAAACGGTATCGCTTTAGATACTAGCTTGCTTGGTGGGCTTTCTGCTCACTTGGCTGAGAGATTAGCAAAGCTTGAAGCAGAGATTTATAACAGTATAGGGCATAAATTCAACATAAATTCCCCTCACCAGCTAGCCGAGGTGCTTTTTGAAGAGCTCAGATTGGCTCAACCTCGCAAGACTAAGAAAGGATACTCTACTCAAGCATCGGTTTTGGAGGCATTAAAGGGTGTTCATCCCATAATTGAGCTTGTGCTGGAATATCGCCAACTTAGCAAAGTTAAATCGACATATACTGATGCCTTGCCAGCGTTAGTTAATGTTGAGACGGGTAGGATACATACCAATTTTAACCAGACTGGCACTGCTACAGGACGGCTCTCTTCCAGCGAGCCAAATTTGCAGAATATACCGGTAAGGGGTGAAGTAGGCAGGGTGATAAGGAGAGCCATCATTGTCCTGCCAGGGTCATATTTATTAAGCGCTGATTATTCCCAAATTGACCTCAGAGTGCTGGCACACCTTTCCGGTGACCCTGGGCTTATCTCCGCCTTTGCCAATGATGAAGATATCCATGCCGCAACTGCTTCCAAACTTTTTGATGTTTCTAAGAATGAGGTGGACGCGGAAATGCGGCGAGTTGCAAAGACAGTCAACTTTGGTGTCATTTATGGCATGAGTGACTATGGGTTGGAACAGGCAACTGAACTCAACAGGGAAGAAGCAGCCCAATTTATCTCATCGTATTTTGAGAAATATCTTGGAGTAAGGAAATATATAGAAACTACCAAAGAACAAGCTAGGAAGTTGGGTTACGTGCAAACATTAATGGGGAGAAGACGTTTCATACCTGAAATAAATTCTCCAAATAGGCAAATTAAAGAGGCTGCGGAAAGGATGGCTATAAATGCTCCGGTGCAGGGGACTTCTGCTGACATCGTTAAGATCGCCATGGTTAATGTGCAGCATGAGATAGAAAGGCGAAATCTCAGAAGCAAAATGCTGCTACAAGTTCATGATGAATTGCTGTTTGAAGTGCCTGAGAATGAGGTGAGTAAGATGAAGGAAATGGTAAGGGAGGTGATGTCTCAAGCGGTGAACCTTTGCGTACCATTAAAGGTTGATATAAAACTAGGTAAGAATTGGGATGAAATGGTATAATGGGCAGATTCTCGAGCTTAAGTTGAGTTTACCAAGGGCTTCTTCAATGTTGGATTAGTTTTGCTAATGAAAATCCTTCGTGATGTTGGTATAACCATCCTGATAGCAATTGCTATCTTTGCCTTTCTGCGGGTTAGCTTCCAAGGCTATATGGTGCGAGGAGCATGTATGTTGCCTGGTATTGAGCATCATGACTGGGTGATGGTCAGCAAGGCCTCTTATTTTTCCTCCGATCCTGCTCATGGCGATGTCATTGTCCTTGACCCTCCGTTCCAATCCGAATTTCCCTTCATCAAGCGCGTCATTGCTATCCCTGGTGACACTGTGGGAATTAAGGATGGTGAAGTTTACCTGAATGGCACAGCGTTAGATGAGCCTTATATAGCACAATCCCCTCGTTACACCGTGCCAGCGCAGGAAATTCCTGAAGGTGAATATTTTGTGCTTGGCGATAACCGCAATAATGCCGATGATTCGCATATATGGGGAACAGTTCCTGGAGAAAATATTATTGGCAAGGTTTGGTTTATCTATTGGCCGCCACAGCATTGGAGATGGGTGGGAAGTTACAATTATCCTGAGTTAGCCGGTGCGCAGGGGCAAATAATAGTGGTTTCGCAGACATTTGGGGGAGAATTTGAATAGCGAAGTAATGGATATCTTCAAAAAGGTCGGGGCGATAGAAGAGGGTCATTTTCTGCTCTCCTCCGGATTACATTCGCCGGTATACTGGGAGAAGTTTCGTCTGTTACAATATCCTGCTTACACTGAAAAAGTATGCCGTCTTATTGTCCAACACTTTAAGGACCAGTCAATAGATGTGGTTGCTGGTCCAACTACCGGGGGAATTATCCTCGCTTTTGAAGTAGCTCGTCATCTGGGAATAAGATGTATCTTTGCTGAAAAACAAGGGGAAGCAAGAGTCTTCCGCCGGGATTTTGAGCTCAATGCTGGTGAGCGTGTTCTCATAGTTGATGATATCCTGACCACAGGTGGATCGATTAAGGGGACAATCGACGCGGTAAATAAGCATGGTGGCGTTGTCATCGGCATAGGAGTCCTTGTCGACCGCAGCGCGGAGGAAATAGAGTTTAATGTTCCTCTATTTAGTTGTCTTCGTGCTCCCACAATAGTTTATCCTGCTGAAGCATGTCCTCTTTGCGCTGCTGGTGTTCCTCTAGTTAGGCTCGGCAGCCAAGGCTAGCTTGACCTTGGATTTTAAGCTCTGCTAGAATTTAAAGTAAGGGGATATAGCTCAGTTGGGAGAGCGCTGCGTTCGCATCGCAGAGGTTGGGGGTTCGAATCCCCCTATCTCCACCAGGGTGTTAATAGGTAGAACTCCTGTTTGTTCCTTTGATTTTCCATCTTGCGGCACCGGCAGGTTGACGAAAGAATTAGCGACCACGTAGAATACCGCTTAAATAAGCGGGGTATTCTTCCGACTCAGAAAGTAGTAGTTTACGGAAGGAGAAAAACTGTGGTTACCGGGTGATCCGGTGGTAGCTAAAGTGAGAAAAGAAATTTCAGATCGCTTTGAATTGTTATTGAAGATGTCTTTGTGTGGCTGTGATACCTGGGTAGCAATGAAGGATATTACCAAAACCGGGACGGTTATCCTTGCCAAAAACAGCGACCGGCCCCTGGATGATTGTCAACCTCTGGTCTATCAGCCGAAGAAGACCTGGCCAGAAGGGGATATGCTTAAACTTGAATATAGAGAAATTCCTCAGACAAAAGTTACCTATGCTACCCTTGGCTCAAGTCCTTACTGGTGTTGGGGTTATGAAGAAGGTGTCAATGAATATGGTGTTGCGGCGGGCAATGAGGCAGTTTATACAAAATCCCTTAAGGAACTCAAGGCGGCAGAAAAGAAAGGGGCAAGAGAAGAATTAGGACTTCTGGGAATGGAC
>DAOUZA010000050.1 GCA_030665785.1 Dehalococcoidia bacterium | reverse complement strand
CTCCCTTCCTGACTTGAAGCCAAAACGGCCAATGAAACTCAATGACGCGTCTTTAGAGAGAACTGAAAACGATAACACCTTGCTTGCTTTGATAAATTCATGGGTAAGGTTTTCCTTATTTATAGAGACGACAAAATTAGCTGGCACAGCGCTGACCTGACTAACCCCATTGGCAATCAGTCCATTAAGCTTATCATCCTTCTTTGAACTAACCACATACAACCCATACCTCATTTTGCGTAACGCCAATAAATTCATTTGTTACCTCCCATTCTACTGTATCCTTATTTCATCAATTTCAGCCTGTAATCTCACACTCCATCCAGACGATGCTCCTTCATAACAAACCATCCTGCCGGGTCAGTAAAGTATTCATAGGAGTCGAGGAGAGCAAGGTGATGTCCCCGCTCCTCGGCAGCCAGGGCTTGATAGAACCGCTTTTCCACGGGAAAGGTGCTTTGTTCGCTTCGGGAGCGGTAGAAATCATAAGTCTTGACCTCCACATCTATAGCTGTCTTAATAGTGTCGAGTTCAGACTCGGCTACCTTAATTTCACTACCCAACTCTTTAGTGGCTTCAGCAAATATAGACTTAAGATGCTGCCCTCTCCAAGAAGGTGGTTCTATAACAGGCCAATCCTGACCTTCCTTAAGCGCTTGAAATATTTCCTCAAATTTCTTACTGTGCTCATCTTCTTCAATGGCCAACCTTTGAAATAGCTCTTTAGCCAGCCTGTTGCTGCTCCTCCGGCTTGCTTGCTGGTAGAATTCCTTACCATCCACTTCCATTTGAATTGCGGACTGTAGTATTTCCATCATTCTCTTTGCTTCCTTCTGTTCCATTTTACTCTACCCTCCAAACAAGGTGTCTTAACATTTCATCCATCATCCTCTCCATTCCCCTGAACTCTTCCCAGGGACGCCATCGCTCAATTGCCATACCTACTCACCTCCTTGTCCCTTATTCTAATGTATAGTAAACAGTACACCCTGCCCCCACTGCTTCCATCCTAAATTAAATAAAAAGCTAAACTACAGAAAGAGAGGAAAACTGGTTATTAGTTACTATTCTACCTCTAAAAAAATATTTGTCAAAAGAATTGTCTAGGTAGTGTTTTTTGCTGGGTACTCTTAAGTCAGCTCTTTGCCTTGCCACCCTGCTTTATCAGCCAATACTCTATGCTATCTGCCAGGGCTAGCCAGCTGGCTTCGATGATGTTGGTTGAACTACCCACCGTCCTCCAGCGCTCTTTGCCATCGCTGGATTCAATGAGCACGCGCACCTGCGACGCAGTGCCCGCAGTTTCCTCCAATATACGTACCTTGTAGTCAGTGAGCTCAACAGCAGTTAAGTGAGGATAAAATTGAACTAACGCCTTGCGCAATGCCTGGTCGAGGGCATTTACCGGACCATCGCCCTCAGCAGCAGTGTGCACTATCCGGTCATCCACCTTCACCTTAATAGTAGCTTCTGAGAGTGGTTCCTCCTGACTGCCAATGGTGGGAAGGCGTCGCCTTTTCTCCACCACCACCATGAAATCAACCAGCTCAAATGGTGGACGATAATCAGGTTGAACACGATGAAGCATCAGGTCGAAAGATGCCTCAGCACTATCATATTGAAAGCCCTGGCTTTCCAGGAGCTTGATTTGCCGTAATATATCCTGTATTTCTTTATCCCCGGGGAGAGGCAGTCCCTTTTGCTTAGCTTTATAAATAATGCTCGCCTTCCCCGATAGCTCAGAAACAATAACATTAGGCTGATTACCCACCAAACTCGGATTGACGTGTTGATAGCTATCCTGCCATCTGGTCAAACCAGCAACATGGAGTCCACCCTTATGGGCGAAGGCACTGGCACCTACATAGGGAAGAGAGCCAGGATGAGGCAGGTTGGCTAGCTCAGAAACATAGCGGGAAATGCTGCTTAGCATACTCAATTGCTCCTCGGTAACACAATCGACTCCCATCTTGAGCTTTAGATTGGGGACAATGGAGCAGAGGTTGGCATTACCACAACGCTCACCGTAGCCATTTATGGTCCCTTGAACTTGTGTGACCCCTGCCTCAACGGCAGCCAGTGAATTAGCCACAGCAAGCTCACCATCGTTATGAGCATGGATACCTAACGGGACAGAAGTCGCCTTTCGAGCAGCCTTAACAGCTCCTACTACTTGTTGCGGCAAAGTGCCGCCATTGGTATCGCAGAGTATTATGCATTCAGCACCAGCTTTAGCAGCGCTGCCAACAACCTTGAGGGCGTATTCCGCATTTGTGTTATAGCCATCAAAAAAGTGCTCGGCGTCGAAGAAAACCCTCAATCCCTTCGACTTGAGATAATTTATAGAATCCGAGACCATACCCAAATTTTCTTCCAGAGTGGTTTCTAGAACCTGTGTCACCTGCTTATCCCAGGCTTTCCCCACTATGGTAACTACCGAAGTTCCTGCCTCAAGCAATGCTTGAAGATTAGCATCATCCTCCACGCTACAATTTGGGCGTCTTGTGCTGCCAAAGGCAACTAAAACCGCATGGCTTAAGTTCAAATCCTTCGCCCTGGAAAAGAATTGGGTATCTTTGGGATTGGAGCCAGGCCAACCACCCTCAATAAACTCAACGCCCAGCTCATCCAATTTTTGGGCAATTTTGAGCTTGTCCTCAACCGAAAAAGAAATCCCTTCCTGTTGAGCACCGTCTCTTAAGGTAGTGTCATAAAGCTGCACTATTGGCATTCTACCCTCCGGGCGATTAAATCGCCCATCTCACTTGTCCCCGTCCTGAGTTTGCCTTCCTCCATTATATCGTAAGTGCGATAGCCTTCTTCAAGCACACCGAGCACAGCGTTTTCCACCGCTTGAGCTTCACTTTCCAATCCAAGGGAGTAGCGAAGCATCATCGCCACACTTAGAATGGTGGCGATGGGGTTGGCCATGTTCTTCCCTGCCCGGCGTGGAGCGCTGCCATGTATTGGCTCATACATACCAAAAGCTTTCCCCTTAGGAATTCCCGCCAGGCTCGCTGAGGGCAGCATGCCCATTGAGCCAGCAAGCATTGAAGCCTCGTCGGTGAGTATGTCACCAAACATATTTTCCATAACCATAACATCCAGGTCGGCAGGACGCTGAATCAGCCGCATGGCACAGGCGTCAACCAGCATATGCTGCAGTTCGACATCAGGATATTCAGCAGATAGTTCTGTGGCTATCTGCCGCCACAGCCGAGATGATTCCAGAACATTAGCCTTATCCACCGAAATTAATCTCTTAGAGCGGCTGCATGCCAGTTCAAAGCCAACCCGCAATATCCGCTCAATCTCCCCCTCAGAATAAAACAAGGTATCAACAGCCTGTCTTCCTCCATCATCTCGCCACCGTCTTTTAGGCTGCCCGAAGTAAAGTCCGCCGGTAAGTTCCCTCACTATCACCAAATCAACATTTTCAATCACCTCGGGCTTTAACCTTGTGGAATTCACCAGCATGGGAAAAACTTTCACCGGACGCAGATTGGCAAACAATCCCAGCTCTTTCCTCAGCGCCAGAAGCCCATCCTCAGGGTGAACTTTAGCCTGAGGGTCATCCCATCTCGGTCCACCAACGGCACCAAGTAATACCGCATCACATTGCTTACACAGCGTTAATGTTTCTTCGCTCAAAGCTGTGCCCTCTTTATCTATGGCGATGCCGCCAACTAAACCAGCATGAAAATGAAACTTATGCCCGAATTTCTCACCGACGACCTGCAACACCTTAATCGCCTGAGTGATAACCTCAGGACCAACACCGTCTCCCGGTAAAACCGCGATATCAAATTCCATATTTACTTCCTTACTTCCCTTATCTCATATACCTCTCCCTTGAAGGGAGAGGTGAGGGTGAATTATACACGATTTTTCTTCAACTTACTTTTGGTGTACTCTACCAGCCCACCGGCACTAATTATGCCCATCATGAATTCAGGATAGGGCTTGGCGATAAATGTCGTGCTTTTGGAAATATTTGTAATTTCACCGCGGGATAAATTAACCTCCAGTATATCACCAGCTTCAGTTTCATTCACCGCTTCAGGACATTCCAGAAGAGGCAAGCCGATATTTATGGCATTGCGAAAGAAAATGCGGGCGAAGCTCCGGGCAATAACACAGGATACGCCACAAGCCTTTATAGCCAGAGGAGCATGCTCACGTGAGGAACCACAGCCAAAATTCGTAGTAGCAACTATCATATCTCCCCTCTCAACTTTAGTAGCAAACCCCGAGTCAATATCCTCCATGCAATGTTTTGCCAGTTCCTTGGTGTCAGAAACATTAAGATACCGTGCTGGAATGATGACATCGGTATTCACATCAGCGCCAAACTTATGAACTTTACCCTTTAGCTTCATGTTGCCCATGGGTGATTCGACTACTTTACTATCTTGAGAATTTCCCTGAATTTCGACCCTTTTGCCACCTTCAGCAATTCAAATAGAACGGTCTCGACGCTTGTCAAGGATACTCCTACCTCTCTTATTTTCTCAAGACCAATCAATTTATTCTCCTTTGTTCTTGAAGAAACGGCGTCAACAACAACCTGAACCTCATATCCCAAATTTACCAAATCCACAGCCGTCTGATAAATGCAGACGTGTGCCTCAATGCCTGCAAGCAAAACCTGATTTCGGTTTAGTGCCCTGAGAGCTTCCATAAAGCGCTCGTTGCCACAGCAACTGAAACTAAACTTGCTTACGGGTTTAAGGTCGGATAGCAGAATAGCGACTTCTGGTATTGTCGGACCTAAACCTTCAGGATTTTGCTCTGTCCACAGAATCGGTATTCCAAAAATCTTCACCCCTTTAATGAGCTTCTGGAGGTTTTCAAAAAGCGTTTCCTTATTGTACATCGCATGAGCTAGTTCCCCTTGAACATCAATGACACTCAGGATGGTATTATTCGGCTTAAGCATGCCATGCCTCTCTTTTTTCATAAGAGCTTAATTATACTACACGGACACGCTGTCTGGTTTAGCGTATTACCTGTTTGCGAAGTGCCATAGGCACCTGGGTGACGTAGCAAACTTCATACATGCTGTTAGCCGAGGTTGCTAGCCTCATTGCTTAGCCTTTGGGACAACCAGCATGTCCTGACCTCGACACTCTGCTATTGCGAAAATGCCAGTACCTTCCACAATTTCCCTTGCTCTTGACATCTCCATGTGCCCAGGGTCCATAAAGAGAATGCCGTCCTGCTTGAGCATTCGGTGAATCTCCCGAAACAGGGCATCGCAATCCCCCATCAAATGAAGGGTATCAACGAGTAAAACCAGGTCGATACTTGAACTTTGAATTCCAGTATTATAGGAATCAACCAAGAGCGCCTCTATGTTTGTTAAAGACTCACGAGCCGCTTTCTTCCTTACGGTGCTAATGGCCAGTGGATGGATGTCCACGGCAAAGACTTTGCCTTCTGAGCCAACTAACCTGGCTATGGGCAGCGTATATCGGCCTGGCCCACATCCATAATCAACCACTGCCATTCCCTCTTTTAATGGAAAGTTCTCCAAACGCCGTTGTGGCTTCCAGATAAGGTCTACAAACTTACAGTACCATATATAGAACCTGTAAAAAGCATCAGCCTCCACCTTAGGTTTCTTGTTATTTGCCATCATTTACCTCCTATCTTTTTCCAACTCACTATTTCGCCTAACGGTTTGCGGATAAAGGAAGACGCCGAGAGGCCAATTTGGGGAAACCTTCGATTTCCCATTCATCCGCTGTTAGCCGGGGTTGTCACCTCACTTCTTGAATAGCTTATGAACAACCTGTCCTCCCGGGCAGGTATCATTGTAACTGCACTTTGGACATATGATGGGGTAAAAGAGAACAATGTGCACTATTATAAGGCTCAGGAAAATAACAAGATAATACCAATTCAATGATAGCAGCCAATAAATAGGAAATAGAAGGGCAATAATAACGGAAATTTCAGCTAAAGTTGCATTCATCTTGAAAAATCCTGGTTTGAAATTTCGTTTTTTATAAATCGTAGCTGAAAGAAAATTCGCAAGATACATACCAAATACTGCAGGACAGTATTTGCCCTGATAAGGGCATCCAATACAACAGCCAGCCTGGAAGAAATTAGCGATAATATAGAGCAACAGGAATATGATGGTTAAATAGATTGAAACAGTCGCCAGTAGATATGCGGCTACTATGAAAGCTGCTAAGAAAGGGATTAGGATTGCAGAATACAGAAATTTATCCCGCTTAGACCACTGGTACATGCTATTCTGCGGCATATTGCCTTATCTCTTCACATCATCGGTTTTTGAAGGCAATTTCGCCTGATGTCTTGCACGTTTGCAAAGCGAACTGCAAACACGCCGTTATCCGACGTTATGGTTTCTGTGGTTGCTGAAATTGGATGGAAATTACCTCGCTGCCTGCTTCAAATAGCTCTGATTTTATCTCGTGCACAAGCCTCCAGGATTTAGCTTCCTCTGGATTTAGCGTTGTTCTTTCATGCATGGCGTTTACTATATCTGCTTCGGTCTTATTCGTATTTGCGGCAATCACCTTGGCAATGTTTTCAATATCAATCGCCAGCCCTTTCAGCCTTTCTTCCAACTGCTTCTCCTCCAAACTCTGCTCTCCTCTGAACTGAGCACTGACACCATGAAGCAAGAATCTCGCTTGAGGCACTGACAGCCTTTTTGAACCGGAGCAATATAACACAATGCCTATTGAGTCGACGCTGCCAAAATTGTGTGTGGTTATTTTAACAGGCAATCCTTTCAAATAATTGTATGCGCTCAAGCCATGGAAAACCGAGCCACCAGGTGAAGAGATAGCAATGGTGAATTCATTTATCCCTTGCTTCATCTTCTGCTCGACAGCATTCATTAAAGCGTTGACGGTAACATCAATAACTGGAGCAAAAAACTTAATTACCACTGGTTTTGTAGCCATATTTACCTCCTCCTTAAACTAACGGTAATGTTATCACGTCTTGCGGATAAAAGAAGTTCGCCGATAGGCGACTTTGTGTTATCTCAATCGTGGCATAGCTATAATTAATTTGACTTCTGCTTTGAATTACTTGCGATGAATTCCAACTCATTACATCCAGCCCTTTCCCTAAAAGTGTTGGCCCTCAGCACCCAATCAGGTATCGCTAATAGAGCTTTCCTGCTTTTCATTTGTATAGCCTGCTCCGAAACCGAAGTCAAGGCCTGTACCGACAACCTTGCCACAGTATGGACACCGCACAGGCTGTTCCGCATCGGTGACGAGGCTATGCCTTGCATCGCACTCGTTGTAGCCTTCCCCATTCCATGACCATTCCTCCGTCATCAGAGCTGTAAACCAAATACGATCCAATATCCTATTGCAGTTCTTGCAGCGCTTTCTTCTTGCTTCCTTTTTAGCAATCATCTTTCATGCCTCTCTTTTTGAAAATTCCTTTAAATTCTCTGCATCAACCGTCCGTAAACATTCTTTCGAAGCTAATTCTTTTCATACTGGTCACACGATTACCATATTGTTTCTGTGAATAACCTCGTCGCCATATTCGTAGCCCAGGAGGCTATGCCCAGGCTCCTATGGTATGAAACATAAATATTGCGCTCAGAGTTAGTCCCAGCAATACCAAACATCCTATGACTATTCCGGCAA
>DAOUZA010000060.1 GCA_030665785.1 Dehalococcoidia bacterium | reverse complement strand
AAGAAAGAGCTATCCTCGGTGGTTCAAACAGAGGTAAATCTTCCATTCATTACCGCTAATGCTTCTGGTCCAAAGCATCTCACCATGACGCTTAGCCGAGCCAAGCTGGAGCAACTATCGGCTGACTTAATAGAGAGAAGTCTTGGTCCCTGTCATCAAGCTCTGGCTGACGCCGGTCTGCAACCAGGTCAGGTCAACAAGGTAATTTTAGTTGGTGGGCAGACGAGGATGCCTAAGGTTCAGGACAGCTTAAGGCAGTTTTTCAGTCGGGAACTGGTGAAGGGAGTCAACCCTGATGAGGCAGTGGCTTTGGGAGCTGCCATTCAAGCTGGAGTGCTCAAAGGTGAGGTGGGAGAAATTCTCCTCCTCGATGTTATCCCGCTTACCCTGGGCATAGAGACTCTGGGAGGAGTGGCTACGACGCTTATTCCTCGTAATACCACCATTCCCACCTCAAAGAGCCAGATTTTCAGCACTGCTAGTGATAATCAACCGAGTGTGGAAATACATGTTCTCCAGGGGGAACGTCCTATGGCGCCAGATAATCGAACTTTAGGACGTTTTATGCTTGATGGCATTCTGCCATCGCCAAGAGGTATGCCTCAAATTGAAGTAACTTTTGATATCGATGCTAACGGAATCCTTAATGTTAGTGCTCGGGACAAAGGCACTGGGAAGGAGCAGAAAATCACCATCACTGCTTCCAGTGGACTCAGCAAGGAGGAGGTGGAGAAGATGCAGAGGGAAGCGGAAACGCATGCTGCTGAAGATGTTAAACGTAAGGAAGAAACCGAAACTCGCAATTCTGCTGATAACCTTGCTTATACTGCTGAGAAAACACTTCGAGAGCATGGAGATAAAGTACCTGGAGAGCTAAAACAGGAAATAGAGGGCAAGATAGCTGCAGTTCGCTCAGCGCTTCAAGGCAAGGATATAAATGCTGTTCGTAATGCCGTGCAAGAGCTATCACAGGCTATGCAGAAGGTTGGCGCTACAGTTTATGGACAGCCTGGCGGACAACCTCCCGGCGGACAACCTCCCGGTGAGCAACCTCCCGGTGGACAACCTCCCGGAGAGCAACCTCCCGGTGGACAACCTCCCGGTGGACAACCTCCCGGTGGGCAACAAGGCCCTGGTGGAGAAGAAGGTCCTGTTGAAGGTGAATTCCGCGAGGTATAAGCACTAAAATACTAAGCACTAATATCTCATAGGCGTTAAGAGTTTGAATTCTGGATTTGTTTAGAATTTAGAGATTGAAATTTAGGATTTCCCTTAAGGAGAGAAATGTCAGGAATTGAGTTAGAACAATTTGCGTTAACTGTCGAGAGGATTAGGCAGAAGGCAATAGAGGGAAACAGGCTATTGGATAACCCTTCTATCGAGGAATTGAGAGTGTTTGTGGAAAAGGAACCTGGGATAGAGAAGACAATTTATGGTAATTTTGTTGCTCAAAGTGAGCCTAGTTCCAGGGCGGCGATGTTTACCCAAAACAGCGCTGATCATCCCTTTGGTGAAGAAGAACTACAACTATTAGCTCAATGTGAGCAGGCATTGAGCAAAGAAAGGTTAATTTCCATTGACAGAATTGTGGGCAATACAAGTAGTAACACTACCGTCAGGTTAATTGTTCCGGAACGGTTTGCTCATGTTGCCTATGGTGGCGGGAATCTTTTTATTCCCGTGAAGGGTAAAGTTGAACAGCCAACATACGAGATTGTAATGTTCACTGACGAAGCTTTTGAAGCTAATAAATCAAAACCACTTCCTCAAAAAGACATTACTATAAGATTGGCTATGCTTAGCGATGGCAGGGTCATCAAGATAATCAGGAACAGCAATTATATTGGTGAGTATAAAAAGGGTGTTTTTGCTGCTGAAGATTGGACCCGTAAAACTTTTGGGGACGGGATTTTCCTGCATGCTGGTTGTAGGGAAGATTACCTTCAATCAGCACATGGGGATTATAGAACTGTAACGGCATTGTTTGTTGCCTTGACCGCAAATGGAAAAACAACCACCACGTGCAAAATTTTAGCCAGGAAAGGCAGTGAAAAATCCTGGCTCGTCCAGGACGACGGTGGAACTCTGATGCCGGATGGTTCCTTCCATGGTTTTGAAGCTGGAGGGGTATTTGTGAAAACCGAGAGTATAAATCCCGGAAATCAAATTGAGATATTCTATGGTTTGTTGAAACCGGAAACTCTCTGTGAAAATGTTTATGTGACTGAAGATAAGGATTTCGATTTTTACAATTTCGAAAGAACATCGAACGGAAGAGCGGTTATACGCAGGAAAGATTTTATGCATGCCAGCCCTTATATTGATGTTGATAGGGTGGATAACCTGGTTCTTATCACTAGGGGGCCGTTGATTCCAGCGATATCGAGATTAACCTTAGAGCAGGCAACCTCATTGATGATTTTGGGGCAATCAATGGAGTCGTCCGCTGGTGACCCAACTCAGGCGGGGAAGATAAGGAGCGAGTTCTTCTATGACCCATTTATAGCTGGTGGTAGAGCGGAGCATGCCAACAGATTTTACGAAATAATGGAAGCCCTTCCTCACATGAATTATTACTTGTTAAATACCGGTGGAATAGGGGAGGAAGCACATTATCAGGATATAAGGCTGGAATTTACCATGGCGGTACTAGATTCTCTATTGAGAGGTGGACTTGAAGATTGGGTAGATTCACCTACAGGATTTAAGGTGCCCAGGGCGGTAAGGCATGTTGACGATATATACTTACATCCTGAGAAACTTTATTCTAGAACGGAGTTCGAGGAAAAGCAAAAGGAGCTCAATAAAATCAGGTGTGAGGCGGTAGAGAAATTTGGTAACGCTTTACCCCCTAACATAAGAAACGTTTTTAGCGCAGTTTAGCCCCGTATTAAATACGGGGTTACATCGAGGTGGATAAAGTGGCTGAATTTACTAAACTCCTACAACGTTTGAAAGCTGAAAAGGCGCGGTTGTTACAAGAGTTGAAGCAGATACAAACTTCTCAGCAAACAGAGGAAAGAAGGGCCGGCGGTCCGTTTGGCAAAAGAGGGGAGGAGGCAAGCCAGGTTTTGGAGTTAGAAAAGAGGCTGGATTTAGAGAATAGGTTAAAGAAGTCTCTTGCTGAAATAGACCATGCTCTGGAGAAAAATGAAGCAGGGACTTATGGATTATGTGACTCTTGTGGCAAGCCTATAGAACCAGCCCGCCTTGAAGCGCTACCTCAAGCGAACCTATGCTTGGGATGCAAGGCACGCCAGACGAGGGATGCAAGATAAAGGGCAACTTAGGCTGTTTTTGGTTGCTGCCGCTTCAATAATCGTCTTCGACCAGGTAACTAAGTTATGGGTTAGCAGGAATTTAGCTCCACCATCATCACCGGGGGAAAATTTCCTTAATCTGGTCTACGTTAAGAACTATGGCGCAGTTTTTGGCTTACTGCCGGGACAGGTTTCTTTTCTTATCGCTACTACTATAGCGGTGTTAATTATCATTTTGTTAGTGCGGCATTATTTATCGTCCAAGACTGCGCTAAGCAATGTATCGCTAGGATTGCTCTTTGGTGGCGCCACTGGTAATTTGATAGACCGCCTTCGTCTCGGCTACGTTGTTGATTTCATTGACCTTCGTCTCTGGGATGACTTCCACTGGCCAGCGTTTAATTTCGGAGATGCTGCTATAGTGGCTGGCATCATTTTGTTCATTTATTCCCTTTATCGTACGGGATTATTCGCCAGGGTATATCACCATGAACGCGCTGCCAAAGAGTAAAATACTTCATCTCACTGTTCCCATGCCGGGCATTCGCCTTGATAGTTATTTAGCTCAGGCACTTCCTCAATTTTCTCGAGCCTATTTACAGAAATTGATTGAGCAAGGCTATATTTTGGTTAATCAACGGAGGGCTAAGGCGAGTCGGAAATTGGCTGGAGAAGACAGGATAACCATTGAATTTCCTCCCTTGCCTACCCCCCCGCAGGCTGAGCCGATTTCCCTAAACATAGTCTATGAAGATGGTGAAATTATCGTGGTGGATAAACCTGCTGGCTTAACCATTCATCCTG
>DAOUZA010000009.1 GCA_030665785.1 Dehalococcoidia bacterium | reverse complement strand
GGTGAGGGCAGAGCGATTAGCTGGACTGCTCCTGAGGCAGAAGGCAGCTATAGTATCACCGTCTTGGTGGAAGATATCATGGGAGGTAAGAGCACCACTTCGGTGACTATTGATGTGGGGGTTAATCACCCCCCTGTTATTGAGAGCTTGAGTGCTGAGAAGGCCAAGATTCTGAAGAATAAAAGTTGCAGCGTTGAGTGTGTTGCTTCGGACCCCGATGGTGATGAGCTAAGCTATGCCTGGTCAATCGAAAGAGGGAGCGTCTCCGGGAGTGGGTCTAAGGTTGAGTGGACTGCGCCTCCAAGCGGAGGGAAATTCATCATTATGGTAACAGTCTCGGACGGCAAGGGTGGTGTAGCCAGTGAGGAAGTGTTCATCAGAGTGGTGACCTGTGGCTGCGCGTTGTAGCCTGGGGCACAATTTTCATCTTGCCCCATACTCCCAGCTGCTCACCTTTGATGATGATTATGCCATACAATCCCGGGATGTCTTTGGCTTTCTCAATTGCTTGAGGGATAGCGTCTGCGTCTTTGACCATGTTGCCTATGGCGGTGGCCATGGCATCTGCCAGTGCTGTGGAGGGCGATAGGATAACTACAGCGTCAGCGTAGCCCAGGCTTAAGGAATGTCCCACGGTTGCTGAGGAGGTGCATATGCCCAGGGGCGTTTCTTGGGGCTTGATTTCCAGGGCGATTTTGCCACTAAAGGGGGATTCTCCAGCATAAATACCCACCACTCTTTTTTTCGATGTTTTCAGGAATATATCGCCGCCATTTTCCACGATTATCTCGGGTGAAAAAGGCAGTAAATCCTTGCCCACAGCTTCAGCGATGGTGCCAGCTACGGCAGACATAGGGCCAATGCCGGCTATTTTGCTCGCCATTGCCATTTCTTTGATAATGGCAGGAGCGCTTTGTTCTACTGGATATGGCTCAAGGGTTGTTAAGAACAAGGGGTGGTGCTGGATATATCCTTCCAGAGAGCGGCGGTGTTTCATCACAGATTTAACTGCCTTATCCTTGAGGTTGTGTTGTGCTCGGATATACAGGTTGGTCTGTTTTATCACAACATTGAAGGAAACTAAGTCGGTGTCTTTAATCCCGAGGCGATAGAATCGAGACACAGGGGAAAGACTCAGGGATTCTTCGCGGAGCCTGGCATGAGCGAGATTCTTCGGTCGCTGAGCCTGTCCTGAGCGGTGAGATTCTTTCCCTTCACGGAGCCTGCCCTGAGTGCCACGAGATTCTTCGCTCTGCTCAGAATGACAGGGAGCGAAGGGTTCAGGGTCAGAATGACCCGGGGGGCGAAGGACTCCCTCAGAATGACAAAACGGCTCGTGCATTTAGAAGTATAGTTCCATAGCTCGAGGGGGGCAAGCCTTAACGCATAATCCACAACCCACGCATTTATTATGGTCAAAGAGCACATTTCTTGTTTCCGGGTCTATGGAAAAAGCGCCGCTAGGGCACAGGTTGACACAGGCACCACAGTGGGTACATCGGGCTTCATTACGGACTACATCCTGGCTCAAGGATTGAATTTTCACTCCAACCTCAGTAAGGTACTGGATACCTTTGTCGTAATTTCTCTGGTCACCGCTCAACTCCATAACCATCAGCCCTTCCTCTCCTGGTGTAACCGAGGCTTTGAGGATATTGAAGCTAAGGTCGAAGTCCTTGGCCAGGCGGCATACTATGGATTGATTGGTAATGCGGGGAGGGAAGTGAAGCACTATTCTTTGGGAAACATCCATCTCATCACTCCATTACTGGTCTTTCCTTAAGTGGCTTAATAGTTATGCCTGATTCTGCTCCGGGTAAAGGCGCTGCCGGCTCGGTAAGCAAAAATTCACCCTTTTCTATCCAACCTTTGAGTATATTAGCAATTTCCTGAGCTTTATAGTAGCTGGATAAAGAGGCGGTGGGGACATCCTTTCGTTGAATTTTTATGTGACCGCTTTTCAGCTCAGCGTAGCTCACTTCGCCGAGATTGCCTGCTTTCATTTTAGGGTAGGCTTCAGAATAGTCGATGATAGGGGCGAAGATTTCAGCATCGGTCACGGTGGTATAGCGTAGAATCTCTTCGGAGAGTACCGGTATGGGGATGCCTATCCCTACAGTCAAGGTGCAACCATAGCCAAGCATGCTGGTTCCCACCAGCCATTCCGGGTTCATCTGTTTTAAATCGCCAATTACTGCTAAGGCCCCGGCGGGCTCCTTGGGTACACCATTATCCCCTCGGGGGACATCGGGATTATGTTGCGTGCCATGCCAGGCAACATAGCCCACGCCACCACCCAGGAATATCTTAGTTCCAATGCCTATAGCTTTATAATAGGGGTCATTAAGCAGGGGGGAAAGCTGTCCCGAGGTGCAGTAATTAGCGTTGCCCAGTTCTGGTTTCAACACACCCATATAGGTATAAATCATTCGGTCCGATAAGTTTACCCCGACTTCATAGTTCTGGTAGGCGTTCCTTATGTTAAACAGGATGGCGTTATTGATGTCGTTGATGTTAATCCAGGTTTCCAGCTTTCTTCTGGGGTAGCAGTCAGTGCCGTAAGCAATAGCCTCTAACCTGATGTCTTTTCCGGCTGCCAGCTCCTCAATGATATGTCCGCCGCCATATCTGAATTCGCCGGGATAGATTTTATTTCTGGGGTCATCATCGGGCAAAGCAGTTGCCCCAAGGAAGATATCCATGGCTGCCAGACCGGTGTAGGCTGGGACATCGTTTAGATAAACCTTGCCACCGCCAAACTTTATCCTCGGCGTGGAGTGCCCGATGTTTAGAAATAGGCCGGAAGAACACATTGGGCTGAAGGTGCCTGTGGTAACGACATCAATTTCCTCGGCTGCCTTGCTGACGCCTTTTTCTCGGGCGATATCAATTACCTCCTCAGCGGTTACCACTACTGCCTTTCCTTGTTTGATTTTTTGGTTAATCTCAGCGATTGTTTTTGCCATCGTTATTTCAGTAATTCTATAGCCAGCTTAGCAGCCCTTCTGCCTGATAGAAGCATGCCTCCGAATATTGGTCCCATTCTGGGCAAACCAAAGACAGCACTTGCTGCCATGCCGGCAACTATTAATCCGGGATAAACCTCTTTAGTGTTTTCCACAACCTGTTTCTCGGCCATCTCAGCCCACATCGGTTTTTCGCCGGTTATGTTTCCTGTCGGCGTCCTTAGATTAGCGCCTATTTTCCTGGTGACCAGATGACAGACCTCACAATCATGCCCAGTGGCATCAATTACCAGTTTAGCTTTTATAGCCAGAGGGTCAATATGCAACTTTGCTGTAGACACAGGGCTCCAGTTTAATACCAGTCCGCTAACTTTGTCGTTTTCTCTGATAACCACGTCTTCGACGCTAACCAGATTGAATATCCTGGCGCCAGCTTTAATAGCTTGCAAGCAGAGGGCAGAAGCCATCTCTATAGCGTGAGCAACATAGTAGCCTTCCTGGTATTTGGTAGTGGCGATGCCGAATTCATCGAGTATTTCCTTGCCTTCGTCCTGAACTACAATTTTGTTGAACATCATTCCACCACCCCATATGCCACCACCGATACTCAGCTTCCTTTCGAAAATAGCGGTGTTTATTTTTTCCTTTGCCAGATAATAAGCAGCAACCAACCCCGCTGGTCCAGCACCTACTATGGCAACATCAACCTCCATTGCCTCAAGAAGGTCTTTTATGTAGCTTTCAGTTATCGCCTTAGAGATAATGACTTCATCCATTAGCGTGCAATATTGGGGTAGTATATGCTATTAGACGTCAATTTGCTAGGGATTGATGCTCCACAATCCTAGTTCTTGCTCTCGTGCCTCTCTCTCCAATTGAAGGAAATATACCTGGTATTTGACATTAGGTGGATAAGAGTAAGAATAGGCATAGCCTGAGCTGACAAGTTTAGCATTAACCATAGTATTATTAACCCACACATATCTAAGCAGGCGACCATATTCATCTTTATCTTCAATGTCTTTTTCCAGGTAAACTTTCTTTCCCTCAACCAGGTTTCGGTTAGCTTCGGCAGCTTCCCTGTAGTAGAGCTCGCCTATCTCCGGAGTATCGATGCCGATGTAGCGAACATGGTAACCGCCCTCAATCTCTATGGTGTCGCCATCAATGACACGAGTTACCAGGACAGGGTTATCAGTTTTATGACAGCCTGTGGTTAGGATGGCTAAAACCAAAACGAGGCTGAATAGCAGCCACCTATTGCACAATCCAAATCTGTGACGGGTCATTTAAGATTATTTCCGGTGTTTCTCCTTTATAAACTGTGATTGTTCCTTCTATTCTCACGTTTTTATTTTTGAAATAGGTTTCGGGATTGGGTGGAAATGCCTGTATGAATTTATCTCTGTTATCTCCCCAGATAACAGCAGTGAAATAACCTTTGTAGGGGTCGTGAAAATCTAAGAAGGTTGGTCGCCCCCCAGATTCTTCAGCGTAGTAAGTTCCAACTATAACTCCTTCGACTATTCTAACTTCGCCCGCATGAGCAAGGAGTGTTGCAGTATCCAGTGCATCAAGCACTTCCTCTTCTTGCCCATGAGGTGCCTCTATCGACAGGCTTACCACCGCTGCTTGAGGGGTATTGGTGGCTCCTGGCGCTGAAACGATGGCGAGGGCGACATAGTAACCTGAATCCATGCCAGGAATATTTACCGATAGGGTTATATTGTCTACCTCGCTAGTAGAGCTTCCGCTATCAGGGCTTAGAGTAAGCCAATCGGCATCACTGCTTGCTGCCCAGGTTAGCGTTCCGCCACCTGAATTCCGTATGCTTAATATTTGACTTGGTGGATTTGTTCCCTCTTGCTCTGCAGTGAAGTTAAGGCTTGGCGGCTCAATAACTATAGAGGCTGGCTCTCCGCAAGCTACAATTGAGCCAAGCAATAGAACAGCTAATCCGAAGAGCAGTAAAGGATACCATTCAGGCTTATTTTTCATAAAGTTCTCGCTGCAAATCTATAGTGATTATACATAAAAACTAAAGCCTGACAACTCTTTGTGTCATTGCGAGCGAAGCGTGGCAATCTCATCCGTCAACTGACGGAGAAGCGAAGCAACGCTGTAGGTTACGCAGGTTGTTATGGGTGCAAGCGAGGTATCTCGCTTTGAGATTGCTTCGTCATTAACATTCCTCGCAATGACAGAAAAGGGCGTTTCTCGCAATGACAAGGTCGGCTTTTTCAGAGATGGTTGAAACTTGGCTCTTTAATTTGCCTCTGAAATGGGCTAAACTTTAGCGCTATGGCGTTGAAATACAATCCCCGGGAAATTGAGAAGAAATGGCAGGATAAATGGGCTGCTGATGGCATTTATGAAGTAAAGGAAGAAAGTGACCGCCCTAAATTTTATGCCCTGACCATGCTCCCCTATACCTCGGGGGACCTCCATATTGGACATTGGTATGCCATGGCTCCTTCGGATGTGTATGCCCGATTTAAGAGGATGCAGGGTTATAACGTGCTTCATCCGATGGGTTTTGATGCCTTTGGGCTTCCTGCCGAGAACGCCGCTATTAGCCATGGTATCCATCCTTATGTATGGACGATGAAAAATATCGAAAATATGCGCCGCCAGTTAAAAAGCATGGGGGCAATCTACGATTGGAATCGTGAGGTAATCACCTGTGTTCCTGAATATTATAAATGGACACAATGGTTCTTCTTAAAGTTTTACCATGCTGGATTGGCTTATCGGGGTAAGGCGCCAGTTAACTGGTGTCCTAAGTGTCAGACAGTATTGGCTAACGAACAGGTGGTAGGTGAAGGGTTATGTGAGCGTTGCGGCGCTCAAGTGACCAAGAAGGATATGGAGCAGTGGTTCTTTAGAATCACTAAATATGCTGAAGAACTCCTTGACCACAGTCAAATAGATTGGCCGGAACGCATAGAGATAATGCAAAAAAACTGGATTGGTAAAAGCGAAGGTGCTGAAATTTCCTTTGAGTTAGAACACGAGGGCGTAGAGCAAAAGGAAATAAGGGTGTTTACCACTCGCCCTGATACTATTTTTGGAGTAACCTTCTTCCTGCTAGCACCGGAGCATCCTTTGGTTCCTTTGTTGACTACTCCAGAACATAAGGCTGAGGTTGAGAAGTATATTGCCTGGTGTCGACGGCAAACTGAATATGAGCGGACAGCTTTAGGCCGAGAAAAGACGGGGGTTTTCTTAGGGAGCTATGTCATCAATAGGTTGAATGGTGAGAAGGTGCCTATCTGGATCACTGATTATGTGATGCTTGGTTATGGCACTGGAGCGGTGATGGGGGTACCTGCTCATGATGAACGAGACCTGGAATTTGCCCGAGAATTTAGCTTGCCTGTTCGCCCTGTTATTGCTCCTCCTGGCTGCTCAGGTGAGGAAACTCCACTGCCGTATATTGAGCAGGGTGTGATGATAAATTCCGGTGAATTTACCGGATTGCCCAGTGAGCAGGGAAGCAAGGCGATTTGTGATTTGTTAACGGAAAAAGGGTGGGGTAAATCAACTGTTAGTTATCGACTCAGGGATTGGCTCATCTCGAGGCAGCGATACTGGGGAGCGCCGATACCTATGGTTTACTGTGATAGATGTGGCATAGTTCCTGTGCCTGAAGAGGATTTACCTGTTTTACTTCCCCCTGATGCTGAATTTAAGCCCACCGGTGAGTCTCCTCTTAAATACTGTCCCTCGTTTGTCAACACTACATGTCCTCAGTGCTCTGGTCCGGCGAAGAGGGAAACTGATACTATGGATACCTTTATGTGCTCTAATTGGTATTTCATGCGATATACCAGTCCCAAGGCGAGCGATGCTCCGTTTGATGCTGAAAAGATAAAGTATTGGCTACCGGTTGACCTGTATACTGGCGGTGCCGAACATGCTGTGATGCATCTTCTTTACGCTCGCTTTTTTACCAAAGCATTGAGAGATATAGGTCTGGTTGATTTTGCCGAGCCATTTACGCGTCTATTTAATCAGGGCACCATAATTTACCGCGGTGGCAAGATGAGTAAGTCTAAAGGAAATGTAATTGCTCCAGATGAATATGTAGCCGAGTTAGGTGCAGATGCTGTTCGGGGTTATTTAATGTTTGTTGGACCATGGGAGTTCGGTGGTGAATGGAGTGATAGCGGTATTGTAGGCATAAGCCGCTGGCTGAACAGAGTATGGAGCCTGGTAACGACAGACTATGTTAGCCTGGAAGTTGAATCTAAAGTAGAGAGAGAGCTTCGCCGAATTGTTCACAAGACAATTAGGAAAGCGACTGAGGATTTGGAAAAATTTCGCTTTAATACTATGATAGCTAGCCTTATGGAGTTAACCAATTACCTGCTCAAAGTGCAGGAAGTGAGGAATGTCTCACTTCCGCTGTGGCAAGAAGCTATTAGCTATTTTTTGCTTCTTCTTGCTCCCACCGCTCCTCACCTTGCTGAGGAATTATGGGTTAGGAGTGGTCATTCTTACAGCATTCATAATCAATCCTGGCCGAAGTTTGACCAAGAGCTTGCCAAAGAGACAGAAATTACACTGCCGATAGAGGTAAACGGTAAGCTACGCGATAAGCTGGTTGTGCCTGCTTCTATAACTGAAGATGAAGCCAGGGAACTGGCGTTAAGTCGCGAGCGAATTAAAGCCTACACTAATGGTAAAAAGATTGATAGAATCATCTACATTCCTGGTCGGGTGATGAATATTGTGGTGAGATAAAGGAGGAATATGAGAATAACATTTATTGGTGGCGGGACGATGGGGGAAGCATTGATTAAATGTCTTCTGGCTAAAAAGGTCGTTGCGCCTCCGGATATTGTGGTTAGCGATGTGAATGAGTTGAGGCGTGAATTATTAGCCCGAGAATATAAAGTGAAGACCTCTGCTGATAGTGGAAGAGCGGTGGAGAATGCTGATGCGGTTATCCTGGCAATTAAGCCTGGTGATCTAGCACAGGTAATGGAGGTAGTAAAGGGTTCACTTAGCCGCCAAGCTGTATTATCCATAGTGGCTGGCGCTAGCTTATCTGCTCTGAGTGATGGTTTAGCTTATCCTTATATCATTCGTGCTATGCCTAATATGCCTGCGCAGATTGGAGAGGGAATGACGGTATGGACTACGACGAGCGAAGCTACTCAGGAACATAAAAAGATGGCTCGCTCTATCCTTAGTGCTTTGGGTAAGGAACTATATTTTCCCGATGAGAAGTATATTGATATGGCTACGGCATTAAGTGGTAGTGGACCAGCTTATGTATTTCTATTTATCGAAGTACTCACCGATGCCGGTGTCCATATTGGTTTATCTTACAAAGCGGCTAAGGAATTAGCACTACAGACGATAATTGGCTCTGCTTACATGGTGGAGAAGACGGAAAAACACCCTGCTGAGCTGAGAAACATGGTTACTTCTCCAGGTGGGACGACTGCTGAAGCTCTGGCTCAATTGGAGAGGGGAGGTTTTCGTTCCAGTATTCTTGAGGCTGTTACTGCTGCCCACGAGAAAGCCAAGCAACTTTAAGCAAGCAGCAAAGTAAGATGGGTTCATTATTTGAGCATCGTAATTGCCCTAATTGTGGAGGGAATGACTTTGAAGTGCTGTTCGACTCCAATATAAAGAGAGGTGACCTTCAAGGTGGTATAGATACTGTCTATATGCTTCCCGGGGATAAATATGGCAGGCATGTTAAGTGTCGAAAGTGCCATCTTGTATATGTAAATCCAATTGAAAAAGCAAACCGAATCAACGGTAACTACTCTGAAATGAAGAATAGCGCTGTATCTATCGTTCGGAGAAATCGCTTGCGTGCCACTAAAGCGCAGGTGGAATTAGCCAAAAAATATAAGGGCAATACCAAGCTTTTAGATATAGGTTGTGGGGAAGGTTTTTTCCTGTTTAATGCTTCCAAGGCAGGATATATTACCAAGGGGGTTGAATTATCGCAGAATGCTGTGGAGTATGCCAGGAGGGAGTTTGGCTTGGATGTAGAGGTAGGACTCTTTGAGAAGATGCAATTTCCAGAAAACTATTTTGATGTGGTTACTTTATGGCAGGTTCTGGAGCATCTGTCACAACCGCTTACAGTTCTTAAGGAAGCTCAGAGGGTGCTTAAGCCTGGAGGCTTGCTGGCAATATCAACGCCAGACTTTGGAGGGATACCAGCAAGAATCATGGGAAAAAGATGGTGGAATATAAGGAGAATTCACATCAATCAATTTAGCACCAAAACTCTTAAGAACATTCTGAGGAATGCCGGGTTTAAGAATTTATCTTCGGTCAACTACAAGGAATCCATAAGTTTACTTATGCTGGTTATACCATTGTTGAAATGGTTTAAGGCGCATAAGCAGGTAAGGGTGTTACTTCAACCTGGCTCTACTCGGGGAAGGATTATGAATAATATAACATTGCTATACCCTTCAAGACTCGATAACTGTGTAGTAATTGGTTTCAAATAGGAAACTCAGGCTGCTGCTAGCGAATGACGAATTTTTCGGTATTACAAGGGCTTAAGCTTGCCAGGAAGGGAATACGTAACTATATGACAAATCGCCCCTTAGTGGTTTCTTATGAAGTAACCCTTTCTTGTAATTGCAACTGTCGGCATTGTGACTTGGGCGGCGTGATAAAGGACGAAAAGCAACTTCAGCCACATGAGTATGGTGAGCTAACTAGATTGTTAAATCCACCTGTGGCACAGATCTCGGGTGGGGAGCCGTTTCTGCGTAAAGATATAATCGAGGTGGTGAAGGCTATTAAGCAACCTGACGGGCTACCCTATTTAATCTTTGTTACTAATGGAGTGCTATTAAGCGAAAGCAATTATCTTCAGTTGTATGAAGCCGGGGTAAATCAATTTTCGGTGTCACTAGATTTTCCTGATGAGCGGCATGATGATTTCCGTCGGCATTCAGGTTTGTATAAACGTTTGGAGAAGACACTTCCACAGTTAGCGAGGTTTGGTTATCGAAATATTATCTTGAACACAGCTATAACCAGAGATAACCTGAAGGAAATTTTGCCTATAGCGAGAAAGGCTGAAGAGTGGAATGTATTCATATCGTATAGTGCCTATACTGCAAGACGGACGGGTGATAGAAGTTATTGTATCGATAGTTTAGAAGAGCGGGAAATTTTATGCAGAACTATTAAACAACTTCTGGAATTACAAAAGCGAACCAATCATATAGTTAACCCTAAAGCAGAGCTTTTGGATACTTTGAAATTCCTTGAGCAGGGATATATGCCTAATTGTAAAGCAGGTATAAGGTTCTTCGTGGTGATGCCTGACGGAGCCTTTGTCCCGTGTTCACTATGGCGTAACAAATACTCCAGCCAAAAAGAGATGATAGAAAAGTTCTCGCGCTCTAATCGATGTAGTGATTGTTACGTTAGTATAAGGGCTTACAGCGAAAGGTCACTCTGGAGCCAATTGAAGGAAGCTCCAAATTATGGCAAGCGGCTTTTCGCTTAAAATCTTTGATAAGCTTTACCTTAAGTAACAGTCGGAGTCTCGCCGGGATGTAACCCTTTCCACTTTTCCAGAAGTTGCTCATGGGTTTCCTTATATTCTGGGTCGAGAACACAGGCATCTACAGGGCATATTTCGACACATTTGGATGATTCAAACCACCCTACACACTCAGTGCATTTATCTGGGTCAACGACATAGATTGATTCACCTTCGCTTATCGCCTCATTTTTGCATTCTGATTCGCAGGCGCCGCAACTGATGCATTCATCGTTAATTTTATATGCCATTCCTTTATCACCTCCTTAATCACAATGAAATTTTGTTTCGATGTGAAGCCTCTTCTGTTGGAGCTTCAAGGTATCCCTGGCTCAATTTCTTTTTTAGGGCAATAGCAACATGTTTGGGAACCAATCCTTTAAGGGAGCCTTCAAGTTTTGCCACCTCCTTAATCAATTTTGCACTTAAGCATTGGTATTCACAGCTTGCCATCAGGCAAACTAATTCTATATCAGGTGCTAGTTTTTTATTCATCGATGCCATTTCAAACTCTGCCTCAAAATCGGAGTTCATCCTCAATCCGCGTATCATTATTTTCCCACCCTCCTTACGGATGAAGTCCACGGTAAGGCCGGAGTAAGATTTAATGTGGACATTGCGCAAACTGGCTGTCGCTCCCTTGGCTAAAGCAACTCTCTCTTCTAAAGAGAAGAGCATATGTTTATCAGGTCTATCATAGATGCCAACGATTAACTTATCGAACAAGGCAGATGCTCTGTGAATGATGTCAAGGTGTCCATTGGTTATGGGGTCGAAGCTACCGGGATATACTGCTGTTATCATTGTTTACCCTTCTATAAATAGAAACACATGTATCGCCATAATGAAACTTCTTAACTAAATGTAGTTTATCATACGCAGGATTTGGTGAAAAGCGTTTTGTGTGGCAAAGCACTACCATAGAGTTGGTTCCTATCAACTCTGATTTAGCTATGTTTGCTAATATATTATCTATGCTTGAAAGGGAGTATGGTGGGTCAAGGAAAATAACATCATAGTTATTACTCAGGAATGTGATTGCTCTATTCACGCTGCAGCAGTAGATGTGAGCGTTGTTCGAAAATCCCGTCTTTTCCAGGTTGTGTTTAATAAGGTCGCAGCACTTTTTGCTCTGGTCAGCGAAATCGACCCACTCTGCATCGCGACTTAGGGCCTCAATACCTAAAGCCCCCGTGCCAGCATATAGGTCAGCAATGCGTCGCCAGTCATTGGGTATGTTCTGTAAGATAGAAAAAATTGCCTGCCTCACTGAATCTGTGGTAGGTCGAAGAGATTGTTTCTGCAGTGTCTTTAATTGTATTCCCTTGGCTTTACCGCCAGTTACTCGCATTCCTACTCAGCATTAGCATTTTACCGCATTTCAGTACTTGTTTCAACTGTGAAATTGATAAACCTCGTCTCCACTATTAGAATACTGCCATAGTTATATAGCAAAAGCTTACTGTGATTTTTGCCAAACTAAGCCTTAAGAACTTCAAAGAGGGCCAGATTCATGCTTGCAAGATTTAGGTTGTCTTGGAAAAACTATGTTTTCCAGAGTTTTCTCGCTACCTTGAGTATATTTTTAGTGCTTTTATTCTTGAATATAGAGCATGCTGTAGTAATAGCAGCGATAGGTGCTAGTGCATTTATTGTATTTGTAATGCCGGACAATGTAACTGCTCGTTCACGAAATATTATATGTGGACATTTAATCGGCTTCTTTATTGGCTCTCTTTGTGCTTTAATCCCGCAGCCATCCCCATTGTGTTCGATTATTGCTTATTCACTTGCTGTTGGGCTCTCTATATTCATAATGATAATTACAAATACGGGGCATCCACCTGCAGCAGCTACCGCTTTAGGAGTTGCTATTATGGGTTTTACCCCACATGCTATAATCGCGGTGGCAACAAGTGTTGTGGTGTTATCACTAGCTCATCACTTTCTTAAACCGTTCTTAAGGAACTTGATATAGACTGTATTTCTTGACAAATTTGCTCTTTGTTTTTTATAATGAATAAGATTCAATTTGCCTCGTAATCGCGTGACCATACCTTGTTTCTTGATTTAGTTAAGCTTGTAAATAAATAGTGGCTAAGTATATCTTTGTTACCGGTGGTGTAATTAGTTCTGTTGGTAAGGGGATATCGGTAGCTTCCATTGGCAGGGTATTGAAAAGTCGCTCTATTTCTGTTTTAGCGCAGAAGCTTGACCCGTATCTTAATGTTGACCCTGGCACGATGTCTCCATATCAGCATGGTGAGGTATTTGTTACTCAGGATGGAGCTGAAACTGACTTAGATTTGGGGCATTATGAAAGATTTATCGGCGTGGAATTAACCCGAGCCTCAAACGTTACCTCGGGTGAAATATACTCCACAATTATTACCAATGAAAGGAGAGGTGATTTTTTGGGTGGCACTATTCAAATAGTACCTCATGTAACAAACGAAATAAAAAGGCGTATCAGGCAGGTAGCTGAAATATCTAATGCTGATGTAGTCATAGTTGAGGTTGGTGGCACAGTTGGTGATATCGAGGGTCAGCCATTTCTTGAAGCCATTCGCCAGATGAGAGGGGAGGAAGGAAGAGATAATGTACTGTATATTCATGTTACTTTTTTACCTTACATTGCTGTTACGGACGAATTAAAGACCAAGCCTACACAGCATAGTGTCAATGAACTAAGGAGGATTGGTATTCAGCCCGATGTTATCTTATGTCGCAGTGATAGGGAGATATCGGAAGGGATAAAGGATAAGATATCGCTTTTCTGTGATGTGCCAAAAGAAGCAATTATCCCCCTGGTTACCAGTGAGACTATTTATGAAGTGCCCTTGATGCTGGAGGAATATAGGTTGGGAAACTTCATCGTCAATCGTTTGGGACTGGAGGCTAAGGAAGCTAATTTGAATGATTGGAGTGAAATGGTCGCCAGGCTGAAAGCTCCTAAAGCCCCCGTGGTCATTGGTTTAGTGGGGAAGTATGTTGAACTTCATGATGCCTATTACTCAGTACGTGAGGCATTACGCCATGCCGCTTTAGCGCACAATCTGGATGTGAAGATAGAATGGCTTAGCTCAGAAGGATTGGATGGTAGCAACGATGAGAAGCTGAGGCAAATTCAGGGAGTAGTGGTGCCCGGTGGTTTTGGCTATAGAGGCATCGAAGGTATGATAGAAACGGCCAAGTTTGCCAGGGAGAAGGAAATTCCTTATCTAGGCTTGTGTCTTGGCATGCAGGTTATGGTGATTGAATTTGGCCGATATGTGTTTCATAATACACAGGTCAACTCTACAGAGTTCGATGCTGATACCTCTTATCCTGTGATTGATTTACTCCCTGAGCAGCGCGATATTACTGAGAAGGGGGGAACAATGCGTTTAGGAACTTACCCTTGCTGCTTAGTACCCGGGACGAAGGCAGCTCAGGCTTATAATAGGGAGATAACTTATGAGAGACATCGCCATCGTTTTGAGTTTAATAATCGCTTTCGCCAACCGTTGGAGGAAGCGGGGCTTATACTTAGTGGGCTTTCACCGGACGGGAAATTGGTGGAAATCGTGGAGCTGAAGAACCATCCCTGGATGGTTGCCTGTCAGTTCCATCCTGAATTTAAATCTCGTCCTGACAGTCCTCATCCGCTTTTTGTGGACTTTATCAGGGTAGCTAATGAGACGCTTGTTGAGGGTGCTCAAATAAGCTTGCCTTCGAGGTAGACAATGCGTTTATTTTTAGACACCGCTAATATAGAGCATATTCGCCACGGCGTAAGATTAGGAGTAGTTAGTGGAGTAACTACCAATCCTAGCTTAATATCCAGGGAAGGGAAGGTTGATTATCAAAAGTTGGTCAAGGAGATATGCGCCATTGTTCCTGGACCGGTATCTACTGAAGTATTAAGCCAGGATGCTTCTGGTATGATTGATGAAGCCCGGGAGGTAGCTAGGTGGGCAGACAACATCGTAGTGAAAATACCAGCTACCCTTGAAGGAGTAGAAGCTACCTCAGTGTTATCTAAAGAGGGTATTAAGGTGAACTTCACCTTATGTTTTTCCTTAAATCAGGCTTTATTAGGGGCGGCTGCAGGAGCTAGCTTTGTAAGCCCTTTTGTGGGCAGGCTTGATGATATTGGCGAGGATGGCATGAAGGTGGTGGAGGATATTGTTAAATTCTTATGCCTTTATCAACTCCCCACTCAGGTAATAGCAGCGAGCATCAGGCATCCTCAGCATTGCGTGGTGGCGGCGAAAGTCGGTGCGCATATTGCTACTGTACCCTATAAGGTGTTGCTTCAAATGATACAGCATCCTTTGACTGACATTGGAGTTAAGCGCTTTATTGATGACTGGACGAAGGTGATGAAGGATTAAGGAGGTTGCCATGGTAAGCATGACTGAACTTGAAGATAAAACTCGTGACGAATTGGAGGCGATGGCCAAGGAACGTGGCGTCACCGGATACTCTTCGCTGAAAAAGGCGGAGCTTATTCAGCATATCCTACAATCTCAAGCAACGCAGCAGGGTAATTTGTTCGTGAGTGGTGTGCTGGAGATTATGAATGAAGGTTATGGGTTCTTACGGCAAGATAGCTTTTTGCGTGGTGCCAATGACATCTATGTATCTAATTCTCAAGTTCGTCGGTTCAATTTAAGGAATGGCGATTATATTTGCGGAGAAGCTAGAGCCCCTAAGGATAGCGAAAAATATTATGGGTTGCTTCGTGTGGAAAGCGTTAACGGGCTCGACCCTGAAGCGGTCAGGGAGCGCCCCCATTTTGGTTCTTTAATACCTACTTTTCCCGACAAGATGATTAATTTGGAAACTACTCAAGATGAGCTATCTACTCGGCTGATTAATTTAGTAACTCCTATAGGTAGGGGGCAGAGAGGCTTGATAGTCTCACCTCCTAAAGCGGGTAAGACAGTGCTCTTGAAGAAAATGGCTAATGCTATCATCACCAATTACAATGATATTCACCTTATGGTTTGCTTGATTGGAGAAAGGCCTGAAGAAGTAACCGATATGAGAAGGTCTGTGAAAGCTGAGGTTGTTGCTGCTACCTTTGATGAACCAGTGGAGAGTCAAACTCGTGTGGCGGAGTTGGCATTAGAAAGGGCGAAAAGATTGGTGGAACTGAGCAAAGATGTGGTTATTCTCCTCGATGGCATCACTCGTCTTACTAGAGCTTACAATTTAGCGATGCCTGTCAGCGGGCGCACTTTATCTGGTGGTCTTGACTCGGCAGCTTTGTATCCTCCGAAACGATTCTTCGGTACTGCTCGCAATACTGAGGAAGGTGGTAGCTTAACAGTCATTGCTACCTGTTTGGTGGATACTGGCAGTCGTATGGATGAGCTTATATACGAAGAGTTTAAGGGGACGGGGAATATGGAGCTTCATTTAGATAGAAAATTATCGGAGAAGAGGATTTTCCCGGCAATAAACATAATTCCCAGTGGAACGAGGCGAGAAGAGCTTCTTCTAGATGAGGACACTGTAAAGCAAGTATGGCTGCTCAGGCGTGTAGTTTCTATGTTAGCTGACGATTCTCCTAATCCCGCTGAAGCTACAGAGAGGTTATTGGCGAGATTATCTAAGACGCGGAATAACGCTGAATTTTTAGCCACTTTGTCCAAGGAGATGTGAGGAATCTCAATTCCACCATGAGTGCCAAGGGACCAAGCTGGGCATACAGAATCAAAGTCAGAGTTAAAAAGGCATTGGGCAGGGATATTATTCTATGTGATAGTTGCATGTGGAACTGGCGGAGTGCTTGTAATCGTCCTGAGCGTCCCAATGCTATTTGGTGCCCTGATTATTGTAAGAAGGGCAAATGATTATGCTTTCCTTTCCAACACTGCTGCCATGCCCTGTCCGCCACCAACAGGCATAGCTACCAGGGCATAATGTAGATTCCTTCGTTTCATATCGTGTATAGCGGTAACTAGTAACCTTGCTCCTGTTGCGCCGAGGGGATGTCCCAGGGCGATACCGCCTCCATGGGGATTGGTGCTATCCCAACTCATATCAAGCTCTCTCATACAGGCGATGGTTTGGGCGGCGAAAGCTTCATTAAGTTCAATGAGGTCCATGTCTTTAATGGTAAGCCTTGCCTTTCTGAGGGCGTTTTTTATTGCTGGTACAGCGCCCAGTCCCATATAAGCTGGGTCTACAGCTCCAGAGGCATAGGATTTGATAGTTACCCAGGGTTCGAGTGCTAACGATTTAGCTTTAGCACTTGACATAAGTACAACCGCCGCTGCGGCATCATTAATGCCTGAGGAGTTACCGGCGGTAACCGTTCCATCTCTTCGGAATACCGGGGGGAGGAGAGCCATTCTTTCAAGGCTTGTGTCCATAGGGCGTTCATCGGTATCGAAGTGGATTGGTGGACCTCCCTTTCTTTGTGGGACGGGCACAGGAACGATTTCCTGTTTGAAAATTCCTTCCCTTATAGCTGCTTTAGCTCGCTGATGGCTCAGAAATCCTACTTCATCTTGCTCGGTCCGAGTTATACTGTATTTGCCGGCGATATTTTCTGCGGTGTTCCCCATATGATATCCATAGAACGCATCCCACAGTCCATCAAGCACCAGGAGGTCTATAATGTCTGCCTTGGCGTTGATGCTCATCCTGTAGCCCCAACGAGCTTTAGGAAGGATATAGGGGCAATGACTCATGCTCTCCATTCCTCCAGCAACCACAACATCTGCTTCGCCGAGCATTATCGCCTCCGCTCCCAATGTAATGGCTTTTAAGCCTGAGGCGCAAACTTTATTTACCGTATAAGAAGGTGTTTCCTTGGGGATGCCAGCATGGATAGCAGCCTGACGCGCGGTGTTTTGCCCCTGCCCCCCTTGAAGGACATTACCCATGATTACTTCGTCGACTTGAATTTCTTGCAAGGAAGGGTCCCAATTATAGTACTTTGCTTCTAACTCAGAAATTTCTTCGCCTTTAAAGGCAGAAGGTCTGTAGCCTAGAAGTTTCTTGCTGGTTGTTGGTCTTAAGCCAGCTCGCTTAAGCGCTTCCCTGATCACCAGGTAGCCTAAATTGGCAACGGGGATATCCCTCAAGGTGCCACCGAAAGTGCCTATCGGCGTTCTTGTCCCACTGACTATAACAGCTTCCTTCATTACTGTCTCCTATTTTATATTTGGTGACCACAAAAATTAATGACCACCATGTAATTTACCTTGTAAGCTAGCACAATCAAAAAAATTATTTAAGAGTAGCGCTGCCAAAATTTCGATTGGTGGAGGCGGGGGAGGGTCGAACTCCCCGTCCATAGGGGGGTTGCCAGAATATCCTACAAGCTTAGCCAGCTCCATTTGTCTCGCCTAACTTTCATCTGCTGACCGAATCCAGTTAAGCCAGTCGATTTTCTTATCCAATCCTTATCGACATCGAGATTGGAGCACCTCGATTTTTTGACACCCAGTCCCAACCTTCGAGGAGAGGTTGAGGTGGATGTGTAGCTTTAATTAAGCTGCAATAGGTTCGGCATTTATTTTTTTGCCATTTGTTTTGTGAGGTTAATGGCACCTCAGCTTGCAATTCTGTAGGCCATCCCATGTCGAATCCACGCGCCCCCTTATCTCTGCAAGCTCTATCCTCCTTTTCCTGTTTTGCGTTCCTTCGGTTCTTTCTTCTCAACCTCGATGGTGCACTCCTTGATTAGTTTCCCCAGCTCTGATACTGCAGCCACTACCGGAGCGGCTAAAGCTTTAGCTGCGGTTGTCGGGGAAATTACCGGGATATCTACTAAAGGTCGATCTTCATGTAGTATCCGAATTCTCCTGATGCCTCCCTGGCGTGCCAACTCCTTGACTCTCTCAGCTAATCGGTCTCCAGATACACTATACTTTTCCTTGGCTGGCATTTCTACCTCCTGCTCAATTTGAGCGCTCGTCTCATCTCTCTTTCGGTTTCACGGCGAATAATGACTTCCCGCTTATCGTAAACCTTTTTTCCCTTGCCAACACCAATCTCCATCTTGGCAATTCCATGTTTAATATATAGCTTAAGAGGAACTAAAGTCAAACCTCGCTGTGCTACTCTCTTGGTGAGCCTATTGATTTCCTCTTTGTGGAGCAAGAGCTTGCGAGGACGGGTTGGCTGATGAGTGTTGTAGCTGGCAGCATCATAAGAGGCGATGTGGCTGTGAAATAGCCACAGTTCTCCATTTTCTGGTTTGGCATAAGCATCCCGTAAACTTACCTTTCCCTCCCTTATTGATTTAATCTCGGAGCCCTTAAGCACGATACCAGCCTCAAGGCTTTCCTCAATATAATAGTCGTGATAAGCTTTGCGATTAACGATTGATATCCCTGAGCTTTTCGCCATATGAAAATTTTACCATTGAAATGCAAGGTTGTCATTCTGAATGGAGCAAAGCGGAATGAAGAATCTCTAAAATTCTTCGCCTATGGCTTAGAATGGCGAAAGGTGAGGTTGCTAAAACAATGTCCAGGAAAGGAGTTTAACCGAAATGAGTCAAGCAGATAGATTTTACATCTTTATCACAGTTTTCTTGGTTATTGCCCTGGTGATTGGTGGGGTTATGCTGCTGTTCAATCGCAGTAAAATCCAGCCTGCTGAGCTGGTATTATCTCAGGCTGCGCTTCCGCAGCAGAGTGGTGAAGTTTACATTAGTGGTGCTGTGGTTAATACTGGCATCTATCCCCTCAGGGAAGGCGACACGATACAGGCTCTTCTCTCAAATATTGGCATTGAATCCAGTGCTGACCTTAGCTATATCGGGATTTACATTCCTGAAGAAGGTGAGGAACAATCTCCTCAAAAGATAGACATCAACCGGGCGGAATCTTGGCTTCTTGAAGCCCTGTCGGGGATAGGTGAAACCAGAGCCCAGGCTATCGTGGATTACCGCAATGAAAATGGTCAGTTCAAGCGAATTGAAGATTTGCTTCAAGTCAAAGGTATCGGGCAAGGAACATTTGACAAGATAAAAGATTATATCACTGTATCGGATAGCAAAACTTTTTAATGTGGCTACTTTATATTAGCTGTGCCTGGGTAGCGGGTATATTTCTAAGCTCACAAGTTAGCCTGCCGTTAATTGTTATCCCTCTCGGGCTTGCTCCATTCTTGTTTATCCCTCTTTTCCCTGACAGAAAGAAGAACTTAATAGTGGTGGGATTGTGTTTCTTTGCCTTTATCGGCGGTGGTATTCATTTTCCGACAAGCTTGCCTCAGATAGATGAGCATTCCGTTTGTTTCTACAATGACCGGAATGACCGGGGGACAGTAGAAATCCAGGGAATGCTAAAAGAAGAGCCTGATGTGAGGGATAGATATTGCTTGTTAACCATTTCAGCAAGTGAAATAACCATAGAAGGAGACAAGAAGGAAGTCTCAGGAGACGTCTTAATTCGAGTGTCTCGGTATCCTGAGTATCATTATGGAGATGTGCTCAAGGTAACCGGAGAATTAGAGACACCACCCACGTTTGAAGATTTTGACTATAGAAGCTATCTGGAGCATCAAGGAATTTACTCCATCAGTTATTATCCCAGGATAGTGGTTTTAGATAAAGGTAAAGGTTTTAAGCCGTTGCAATGGCTTTATTCCTTCAGGGAGAGCCTTTCGGATTCCCTGGCTGGAGCTTTGCCTGAGCCGCAGGGCTCATTAGCTCAAGGTATCCTGCTTGGCATAAGGAGCAATGTACCTTATTCTGTGACACAAGCTTTCTCAAGAACAGGGACGGCGCATATATTAGCCATTTCTGGGTTGCATATCAGCATTATCATTGGCATTCTCCTCAGTTTTTTGATTTTGGTTTTTGGCAGACAGCATTCTATATATATTTGGCTTACCCTTATCGCTATCTGGATTTATACCTTGCTTACCGGAATGCATCCGCCGGTAATTCGTGCCGCCATAATGGGCAGCTTATTCTTGTTAGCTGAATATTTAGGAAGGCAGCGAAGTGCTATTACTGCCCTGGCTTTTGCTGCTGCAGTAATGGTGGGCATTCAGCCTCAAATTCTATGGAGCATCTCCTTCCAACTTAGCTTCATGGCAATGCTTGGGCTTATTTTGTTCTATCCTTATTTTCAAAGTTGGGGAAGAAAGGGCGTTGCCAGGCTATTTGAATACCGGGATAGGGCCATAGCTATCGGCAATGTTTTTGTGGATGGCTTTACAGTGACTCTAGCGGCTATCATCGCGATCTGGCCACTTGTAGCCTACTATTTCAACATTCTTTCACTGGTTGGTGTTCCAGCAACATTCCTTTCTTTGCCTGCCTTGCCAGCTATCATAGTTACTTCTGCCTTGGTCGCTTTTGTAGGATTATTTGCTATATTTGCCTCTCAAATTTTAGGCTGGGTTGCCTGGCTATTCTTGAGTTACTTGCTTTTGGTGGTCCAGGGTTTTGACGCCTTGCCATTCTCCTCTTTCCAAGTATCTAGTATCCCTGTGTGGTTAGTGTGGACATATTACATCATGCTTGCAATAGTTGTGGCGTTGCTTAATCATAGAAAGCAGTTAAGCAATATCTTCCCCGGGTTAGCTTTTGAAGCGAAGGAAACTGGTTGACGATGGCTAAATTCTCCCGACATTCACTTTTAAAATGGCTCATTCCTCCCCTTTTATTAGCAGCTATCCTGGTTTGGGCTGCAGTTCTCACCATGCCTGATGATAATCTTCATGTAAGTTTCCTCGATGTGGGACAAGGGGATGCCATTTTGGTACAAACACCTAATCATCAAAATATACTCATTGACGGTGGTCCCAGTTCTCAAGTGATAAATTTAGAGCTGGGTGAGAAACTCCCCTTCTGGGATAGAACAATAGACCTCATGATATCCACGCAACCTCAAGCTGACCATATCACTGGATTGGTAGAAGTGCTGCAAAGGTATAAAGTGAAGCAAGTGCTTGAGCCCGGTGTTTCTTATAATTCCTGCATTTATCAAGAATGGCTCAAGCTGATTGAGGAGAAAGAAATCAAGCACGATGTGGCTAAAGCGGGGCAGGGAATCGATTTAGGCAGTGGAATTAAGATAGAAGTGCTTAATCCTCCCGAGGAGTTTTTTAAAGGGACCAGCGCCGATGTGGACAACAACGGGGTGGTATTAAGACTAAGCTGGGGTGAGGTCAGTTTTTTGCTCACTGCAGATATCAGGTGGGAAGGTGAATTTGAGCTTATTAAGCAGCGAGCTAATTTGAGAAGCACAATTCTGAAGGTAGCCCATCACGGCAGCAAGACATCTACCATGCCCCAGTTTCTAGTGGTAGTTGACCCTCAAATAGCAGTAATCTCAGTGGGGACAAACAATACCTTTGGTCATCCCAGCGAGGAGGTAGTAGAAAGGCTGAGGGAGAGGCTGGGGGAAGATAGCGTTTACCTAACGCCGGAGAATGGCACCATTGAATTTATTACCGATGGGGAAAAGCTATGGGTGAATGCAGAGCGGTGACAAAAGGGTTCCCCTGCGTTAGGGTTGACGAGCAAGCAATAGAGAGATATATTCCTAATTGTGAGAGAAGTAATTCTTATTTTTCTCGGCTTCTTTATAGGGATAGGGGGTGCGAAGGTGTTTGACCAAGCAGTTTCGTATTGCTTCTTTGCCTTAGGAGTTGCTGGTTTAATTGCCTTTTTCATTATAGATTTTAACTCTAGGAAACCTAAGATAGGATTTGGATTAGATTCTGATTTTTGTTGGTATATTCGAGTGCAAAATCTTAGAAATGATAGGTGGTGGGGACATATCTTTAAGCGTGAAGCTGCGGTTGATTGCCGTGTGAAGGTGAGATTTACTAAAGTTGATGGCAAACTAATCTATAACTATGCACTATGGTGGGATGATTCGCCGGTTGGTGAAACTTTGGAAGTAGGCTCAAAGCCTCATGAATTTCCATTAGTTTTTGAGGATGCCAAAAGAGAAATCCATTTAGCAGGAACGCCAATAACCACAGCCAGTTCAGCAAATCCCCCTTATAGGTTAGCGTTTCCTATAGATGTTCTAGCCTATGTTGAATTAAGTTCTAAGAAAAAGCTTATTGCCAAATCAAAGTGGCTTATAGAAGTAAAACACTCTCAATTTACACCGATTAATGTGAAAAGACTGGAGGAAGATGAATTGTAAATTCTGCCAATCACCCAAAGTAGTGAAATACGGCACAAAAGCTGGCAAGGATTTATTAAATATAGGAGCGAATTGCCGTGATAAACCCTAAAGTAGGAGAACCGACAAAAGCCATTGACATAGGCAAGTTCTAACCGATACAATGTAGCATTTGTGAGAGGGAATATGGATAAGATATGGCTGAAGTAAAGCTTGGCTCTGGGGAGAGCTTTGAGAGCTTGCTGCGCAGATTTAACAGGCAGGTGCAGCAAGGCCGTATTTTAGCTGAGGTTCGTCGCCGCAAGTTTTTTGAGAAACCGAGCGAGGCGAGGAAGAGGAAATCGGCGGCAAAGAGGCGAAAAACCCTGAGAGGGATGAGGTGACACTGGGGGAGAAACTAAGAGAGAACCTCTATCAGGCAATTAAGCAGCAGGATAAGATACGAATCTCCACATTGCGATTGCTCTTATCTGAAATAAAGAACGCTGAAATTGCTCAAGGGAAGCCTATCGATGATAATAAAGTTATTGATATCCTTAGTAAGGAAGCGAGGCAGCGGCGGGAAAGCATCGATGCGTTTAAGCAGGGAAATCGCAGTGACCTTGTAGCTCAGGAAGAGTCAGAGTTAGCTATTATTTTAGAATATCTTCCCAAGCAAATGAGCCGTGAAGAAATTATAGCCGCAGCGCGGCAAGCAATTGACATAGTTGGAGCAAAAGGGGAGAAAGATAAAGGTAGAGTTATGTCTCAGCTTATGCCCCAGCTTAAAGGTAAAGCTGGCGGTAAGGAAGTAAACGAGATAGTTTCTGAGTTACTTGCTCAAGCTTAGCTCTTTACATAATATTACATCAGGATTTTGGTAATAAACAAGCTAACCAGCTTGGATAGAACTCGGGGTGATACTGAAATGGCTCAAGTTTGCTCGTTTCGTGGTATACGTTATAGAAGGGAAAAAGTTTCTAATCCAGGGGCGGTTATTTGTCCGCCATATGATGTGATTACTCCCGAAGAACAGAGATTTTATTACCGGAAAAGCGATTACAATATAATTCGTCTGGAGCTTCCTACCCGCCAATCTGGAGGTGCTGCCGAAGCTGAGTATAGTAGTGCTGCAAGAACCTTGAAAACCTGGCTTGCAGAAGGAGTTCTTCAAGCGGATGACTCACCTGCTTTTTATCTCCATGACCATTATTTTGCCTATCAGGGGAGGAGGCGGCGACGTGAGCTGATAGCTCGAGTCAAATTAGTGCCCTGGGGTGAAGGCGTGTATCCTCATGAAGAGACGTCTTCTAAAGTTAAACAAGATAGACTTGAGCTATTGAGGCTTTGCCAGGTTACCTCCAGCCCCATTCTTGCCTTATGCCAGGATAGAGGTGGTGAGCTCGCTGGAATATTTTCCTCGGTGTCACAGTATAACCCACCGATGGAATTGGTTGATTCTGGGGAACGTCATCTCACCTGGGCAATAACCGAGCCTGACATAATACACCGAATCAGCAAGCTTTTATCTGATTTACCCTTTTATATAGCTGATGGTCACCATCGCTATGAGATTGGGCTAGCATATCAACGTGAAAGAATGGGACGGCTTTCTTCTCCAACCGGGAAGGAAGCCTTTAATTACATAATGATGTCCTTGGTTGAGTTTTCCGACCCTGGACTTGTTGTTTTGCCTATCCACAGGTTGGTGCGTGGAATATCGCTTGATACCAGGGCTAAGCTGAAACAGCAACTTCGGGATTTCTTCACTACGGAGGTAATTCCTTTGTCGAATATTGCGGGCGATTTAGCTGAAGGTATATCTGATAGGCTGAAACACGGTGGGAAAGAAGAAATGGTTTTAGGAGTTTTAGGGTTGGAGGGCGAATCGTTGGTGGTGTTAACACCTCGCTCGGGGGTACCTTTAGATAAAGCGATGCCTCAAGCTCGTTCACAAGCTTATAAGAAACTTGGTGCCAGTTTTCTTAATCATCTTATACTGAAGCAAATTTTGGGGATTGCTGTTAACAAAGATGATATTGGCTATACTAGTGATATTGCTGAAGCTTATCGAGAGATAACGGAAGGGCATTATCAATTAGCCTTTCTTGTTCAATTGCCTGAATTAGAGGTGGTCAAAGCTGTTGCTAATGCTGGTGATAGAATGCCGAGGAAATCAACTTACTTTTATCCCAAGGTTCCTGCTGGATTAGTTATCAATCCTCTTTGGTGATTATATTTTCACCACTTTAGCGGTATAAACGTCAGGCAGTGCCGTAATTTCTCTTCGCTGTTCCTCGGTGGGTAGCTGATCCAGGGCTAGAATCATAAGCGCCTTTCCCCCCGGTTTTTGTCTGCTTGAGTGCATTGTGCTGATATTGATGCCAGCTTTGCCCAGTATGGTTCCGATAGCACCAACCCGCCCAGGGGTATCAAGATGGTCGCAAAGTAAAAGATAGCCTTCGGTAGGTACTATGTCCATCCAGAACTCATTAATTTGAACAATATGGGTCTCGCTATCTCTAGCTGTTCCTGATATGGTAGTAGTGCCTGAATTTGTGTTAACACTTACGGTGAGTAAGTTAGAGTAGTTTGGACAGATTAACTCTTTTTCCTCGCTAATTTTCAAGCCACGCTGGGCAGCAAGGAAGTTAGCATTGACCAAATTTATTTTTTCCTCGGTCACCTGTCCCAGTAAACCGCTGATAACAGACACTTTTACCGGGCTTAAATCATAATTGGCGATTCCTCCGCAGTATTTGATACGTATGTCGGTTATTTGCCCCTCCATTAATTGGCTGGCAAAGATGCCAATTAATGAACCTGCTTTTAACAATGGCAGCAATTCGGGGGAGATGTGAGGCATATTGACGGCATATTTGCTGAATTCTCCGCGAAGGACTGTTAAGACTTGCTCGGCAACATCTTTAGCAACATTTACTTGAGCTTCAACGGTTGAGGCACCGAGATGAGGAGTGACGATTATTTTGTCACTTTTAAGAAGCATGCTATCTGTCGCTGGCTCAGTGCTAAAGACATCAAAGGCGGCGCCGGCTAGCTTCCCCTCTTCAATCGCTTTGAATAATGCTTCTTCGTCGACCAAGCCACCTCGAGCGCAATTAATAACATAGGTTGTAGGTTTCATTTTTGCTATTTCTTCGGTACCAATTAATTTCTTAGTGGCTTTAGTCAATGGCGTATGAAGAGTAATAAAGTCGGCTTTTTCAAGTAATTCCTTTAAAGGAACAGGGCTGACATTTATAGTTTTGGCATAATGTTCCGAGATAAAAGGGTCGTAAGCAATAACCCGCATTTCAAATCCTTGAGCCCGTTTGGCTACCTCGGAGCCAACGTTACCTAAACCGATAATTCCTAAAGTCTTGTTTCTGAGCTCAGTGCCCACTAGTTTGCTTCGCTGCCATATTCCCGATTTCAGTTGAGCATTGGCTTTTGGTATATTGCGTGCTAGGGCGAGCATAAGACCAATGGTATGCTCAGCAGCAGACACGGTGTTTCCTGTAGGGGCATTTAGTACCACTATGCCTTTCCTGGTGGCGGCATCAACATCGATGTTATCTATCCCTATTCCGGCTCGACCAATTACTTTTAGTTTTTCCCCGCGTTCAATTATATCCGCGGATACTTTTGTTTCACTCCGCACAATCAGGGCATCATAATCACCGATTATCTCCTTAAGTTGCTCAGGTTTCGATTTGAGCTTGACGTCAACTTGAGCGTGCTCAGCGAGAAATTTTATTCCTTCTTCAGCAATAGGGTCTGCGACTAAAACTTTCATCTAGGTTAATACCTCACTTTCGGCAAAACTTTTTCTATTGCTTGTAATGTTACTTTAATATCATCCTCATTGACCAAGCCCATGTGACCGATGCGGAAGATTTTGCCCGATAATTTACGCTGACCTCCAGCAATAACTACATCATATTCCTCTCTCAGGATTTGGACCAATTTAGGCACATCAAGCTTGTCTGAGGCGTTGACCGCGGTAACTGTATTAGAGGCGCAACTTTCGTCAGGGAGAAGAGATAATCCCAGGGATTTTATGCCATTTCTAGTCATCTGGCCTACTCTCTTGTGCCGGGCAAATACATTTTGTAATCCTTCATTCAGCATTAAATCTAGGGTGGCATCCAGAGCGTAGCAGATAGAAATGGCTGGTGTCCACGGGTTTTGTCCTTTCTGGAGGTAATCCTTGGCTTTAGCGAAGTCGAGGTAAAATCGTGGCATTCTAGCATGTGAACAAGCTTCCCATGCTTTCTCATTTACGCTAATCATTGCCAGGCCAGGGGGAACCATCCATCCTTTTTGGGAAGCGGTTACTACTACATCACAATGCCAGTCGTCTGTGGGTAAGTCGATGCACCCAAGGCTGCTTACAGCATCAACGAGAAGCAGCTTGTCAAATTCGTTGACCACTGAGCTTATGCTGGCTAAGTCATTGGTTACCCCGGTGGAAGTTTCGTTATGTGTGACCAGTACTGCTTTGATGTTGGTATTTGCCCTTAAAGCTTGGCGTATTGTTTCCGGCTTTGCCGGGGTTCCCCATTCGAAATTAAGGCGATTTACTTTGGCGCCATATTGCTCAGCGATGTCAGCGAAGCGGTCGCCAAACACACCACAAGAGCAAGCCAGTATATCATCACCTGGAGACAGCGTATTGACGATAGCTGCTTCTAAACCACCAGTTCCAGCACAGCTAAGTAAAAGAACATCTTCTTTAGTCTGGAATGTCTGTCTTAACCTTGCTGTTACAGATTGGAGAAGCTGGCCAAATTCCTTGCCGCGGTGATTTATCATCTGACGGCTCATTGCTTGAAGAGCTTCTGGCGGGCATGGTGTCGGTCCTGGTATACGTAGCTGCATGTTACAAACCTCCTGAAGATAATTCAATAGCTATCCTGACAAAGCTGTGTTTTCCTACTTTGAGAACGGCGCCATGGTGGGCATCGATGATATTGCTGCTTATTTTATTGCCGTCCAGCTCGATTGCTCCTTGTGCAAGAAGGCGCTTGAGCTCACTGTTGCTTTTAACTATTCCTTCCTTAACTAAAGTAGAGGCAATGTCAATACGATAAAGCTCATCTTCAGCACGGCTAGCGGTGAAGACGTATTCCGGAATTTCCTCCGGCAGCTTTCTTTGTTGAAATACCGTGGAAAAATATTTTTCTGCTTCCTTGGCAGATTTAGCACCGTGGAATTGAGCCGCAATCTCATATGCCAATCGTTTCTTGAGCATCATCGGGTTAATGGAATGGGAGCCCAACTGCTTGGTAAATCCGGCAATTTCCTCATCAGGAGTATCGGTTATTAATTGGAAATAGTCGATAATGAGGTGGTCAGGAATTGACATTACTTTGCCGTACATTTCTTGGGGGGACTCGTCGATACCTATGTGATTATTGAAACTGTTGCTCATCTTAAGTTTGCCATCGGTTCCAACCAGGAGAGGCACGAGGAGAACTTGCTGAGGGGGCTGTCCGCTCATCTGCTGTAGTTCTCGACCCAACAGGCAGTTAAACTTCTGGTCAGTGCCGCCAAGTTCAACATCGGCTTGAATAACCACTGAATCGTAAGCCTGGAGTAAGGGATAGAGCATTTCAGCCAGGGAAATAGGATTCCCCGCATTAAACCTTTTGTTGAAGTCCTCT
>DAOUZA010000042.1 GCA_030665785.1 Dehalococcoidia bacterium | reverse complement strand
GGCATCCATAGTCGTTCACCGCTCTGTCCAGGATATCAACCGCGGCAGCCCTGCGGGGGTCAACCCCGGCAAATGCGACAACTCTATCGGGGTACTTCTTGGCCAGAGAGCCATAGAATTGATTGATCTCGTCCACTGTTTTCTCTGCCTCTCCTATCCCGTATCCCCAATCAAGGGCCATAATAAAGGTCTTGTCCACGCCTGATGTGTCCATGTTTGCTATCAGCTTCGAGCCATCAGCATCCATCATTGGGTCCATGATGTTGTTCTTTACTTCATCTACTGTAGGAGAACCCAGTTTATTCTTCCTGAAAAAATCTATCGCGATTTCAGCCAGTTCGTTCCAGTAATTATCCGATATAATGTCCCATGTCCAAACATGACAATGCGCATCTATAATCATTTTTTATCCTTTTAAATTTCTTAGTATCGGTTTGGCCCCAACCTACTGGCAAATATATCCCCCAGATACCTTCAGTGTCAACATACAATGTAGAGGGAATTGTATAATCTTGCGGGGACTGTGGGGTGTGGTAGGATATGAGTTATGAAGGTTGAGGCAAGTTTGGTAAAATATTGTTGTATTCTGTATTTCGTATGAGGGGGAGTGTCGGAATTGGCAGACGAGCATGATTTAGGATCATGTGCCGCAAGGCGTGGGGGTTCGAGTCCCCCCTTCCCCACCAAGGTGAGTTGATGGAAAGCAGCAAAAGGTTAGTTCAAGATTTCCAATCTTATCAGCAACGGATAGAAAAGGAGCTGAAGGAGATTATCGGTAGCAATCCTCTGACTTTTTACGGTATATTGCGGTACCACATGGGGTGGCAGGATGAGCAGGGTTGTCCTTACCATGGGGAATCAGGGAAGTTTGTTCGTCCTCTCCTTTGCTTGTTTAGTTGCCAGGCAGTAGAAGGGGATGCAGTGCGGATAATGCCTGCTGCAGCAGCATTGGAGCTTATTCATAATTTCTCGTTAATTCACGATGACATTCAAGATGCTAGCTGCGAACGCCATCACCGCCCCACTGTGTGGAAGATATGGGGTCAATCACAGGCGATAAACGCTGGCGATGATATGTTTGCCTTAGCCTTCTCAGCCGTGTTCAAATTAAAGTATAATGGCATAAAAGAGCAAAGGGTTATGGCTGCAGCTCAGTTATTAAATGAGGCTTGCCTGAAGCTTTGTGAAGGGCAATATCTGGATATTGCTTATCAGAGCCGTCTTGATGTTACTATAAAGGACTATCTTGATATGATAGCTAAAAAGACAGCAGCATTAATGGCAGCATCAACTGCCATAGGGATATGTTTGGCTGTGGATAATGATAAGATGGTGGATTCTCTCTATGAATTTGGGGAAGAGCTGGGTATGGCCTATCAGATTCAAGACGATGTATTGGGTATCTGGGGAAAAGAGGAGGAAATCGGGAAGCCGGTGAAAGATGATATTTCGCAGGGGAAGAAAACGTTGCCGGTAGTCTACGCCTTTGAGAATTGTAAGAATAGTGACCGTAAAAAACTAGAAGAGCTTTATTCACAGGAAGTTATTTCAAGTGAGGATGTCGCCATGGTGATAAAAATCCTGGACCGCTCGGGGGCGCGTAGGTATGGTCAAAAGTTGATACAGCAATATCATCGCCAAGCCTTGGCGAAGTTGGGGGTAAGCGGTTTAGATTTATCACGACAGGCTCCGTTAAAGGAGATAGCAAGCTTTTTGTTAGAACGCGATTACTAGGTGTAGAAAGATGCAGAAAAAGACTGTTAGAGATATCCCGGTCGAAGGAAAGAGGGTTTTAGTTAGGGTTGATTTTAATGTGCCTATAAATATGGAAGCAGGCATCATTACCGATGATAGCCGTATTCGTGCCTCGCTGCCTACCATCAGGTATCTTGTTGCCCATGGAGCGAAGGTGATACTTTGTTCTCATTTGGGGCGTCCTAAGGGTAAAGTTGTCGAGGGATTACGGATGGCACCGGTAGCACAACGGTTGTCAGAACTTCTGGAATTACCAGTTGAAACTGCGGATGATTGCATAGGGGAGGAGGTGAAAACCAAGGTGAAAATGCTTGGAGGCGGAGATATTCTCTTGCTGGAAAATCTTCGCTTTCACCCTGAAGAAGAGGCAAATGACCCTTCCTTCGCTAAAGAGCTGGCTGAGTTAGCTGATTTATATGTTGACGATGCTTTTGGAACCAGCCATAGGGCGCATGCTTCCACTGTTGGTGTGGCTCGATATTTGCCAGCGGTGGCTGGTTTTCTGTTGGAGAAGGAATTAAAAGCATTAGGACGATTATTAGGTGAGCCACAACGCCCATTTGCTTGCGTGATAGGTGGTGCCAAAGTGAGCGATAAAATGGGGTTGTTGCAGAACATGTTGCGGTGGGTGGATGTTTTACTTATCGGTGGTGGCATGGTGGCTACTTTTTTAAAAACAATGGGATATGAGGTGGGCAATTCCCCTTTGGAGGAGGATAAGCTGGAACTAGCTAAGGAATTATTGCAGGAGTCGGGTGGGGAGCGGATTGCCAAGATTTTATTGCCTGTGGATGTTGTGGTAGCGCCAGTAATTACCCCTGGTATTAGTAGCCAGCTTGTGCCTATAGACGGCATTCCGTCTGACAGTTTAATCGTAGACATCGGACCAAACACCATTGAGCTTTTTTCAAATGAGCTGAGAAGATGCCACACGGTTATGTGGAATGGTCCTGTAGGTGTTTGCGAGGTGCCTCCTTTTGACCATGGCACCAGGTCATTGGTCAGTGTTCTTTCCACTCTCAGTAATGCCACTACCATTGTCGGGGGTGGTTCCAGTGCTGAGGTGATTCAGGAGATGGGTTTGGGGGATAAAGTGACTCATGTCTCCACAGGTGGTGGGGCAAGTTTGAGGTTTCTGGAGGGTACTCCTTTGCCTGGAGTGGAAGTCCTATTGGATCGCGAAGAACGATAGAAGCTTGTCATGCGTATTCCTTTAATTGCTGGCAATTGGAAGATGAACACCACAGTAGCTGAGGCTGAGAAGCTTGCCTCTTCACTGCGAGACATCTTGGATAAAATAGAAGGGATAGAGAAAGTGCTCTGTCCACCGTTTATCTCTTTAACAACATTGAGCGAGGTGCTGCAGGGTTCCTCTGTGAAGTTAGGGGCTCAAAATATGTATTTTGAAGCCAGGGGGGCTTACACTGGGGAAATATCCCCGTTGATGCTTAAAGGGCTCGTAGAATTCGTTATTCTGGGGCATTCCGAGAGGCGGTCATATTTTGGTGAGACAGATGAGCTGGTCAATAAAAAGGTGCAAGTTGCTCTGGATTTCGGGCTCAAGCCTATTTTATGTGTTGGTGAGAGGCTTGAAGAGAATGAAGCTGGTAAGACAGAACAGGTTATCACCAGGCAATTAAAGGGAAGTCTAGCTAATATAGAGCCCGGCATCGATTTAGTTATTGCCTATGAGCCAATATGGGCTATCGGCACAGGCAAGGCAGCTGATGGCATAACAGCAGCCACCACCATCAAGTTTATTCGCGATACCCTTGCTAACCTTTGGGATAGCGATGCAGCTCAAAAGGTACGTCTCCTCTACGGTGGTAGTGTTACTGGCAACAACATTGCTGAGTTTGTTTCCCAACCTGAAATTGATGGTGCTTTAGTTGGTGGTGCGAGTCTTAAGACCAATGAGTTTTCAAGCATTGTAGGTCAATCGGTTGCGATTAAAAGGCAGGGAACTTAGCTAAAGAACTTCGGGGAGATGAAATGTCTTGTTGCTATTGTTGGTCCCACAGCGATAGGCAAAAGCAAGCTTGCCCTTCGATTAGCTTCCGATTTTGGAGGGGAGATAATAAGTGCCGATAGCCGCCAGGTTTACCGGTATATGGATATCGGCACCAGCAAACCTACGCTGGAGGAACAAAAATCAATTCCTCATCATCTCATTGACATGGTGAATCCAGACGAAGATTTTAACCTGGCTAACTATCTCCATATGGCTCGCAAGGTTATCGGGGATATCCAACAAAGGGGTAAGTTGCCCTTGCTGGTGGGGGGTAGCGGCCTTTATGTCTGGTCGATAATTGAAGGTTGGGAAATTCCTAACGTTCCCCCCAACCGAGACTTGAGGCGAGAGCTGGAAATTAAAGCAAGGGAGCAAGGCAATCATGTTCTTTATCAGCAATTGCGTGAAATTGACCCCGTAGCAACAGCGAAAATAGACCCTCATAATACACGTCGTATCATAAGAGCTTTGGAGATTTACCAGTTGTCTGGTCAGTTCCCTTCGCTGGTTAGGCGAAAAGAGGCACCCGATTTCCCCCTCCGAATTATTGGATTGACTGCGGAAAGAAGCGAACTGTACCACAAAATTGACCAGCGGGTGGATAAAATGATTAGTAAAGGGTTAATCGAGGAGGTGAAAGAGCTATTACATAAAGGTTATAGCCTTTCCTTGCCTTCGATGTCTGGTATAGGCTATAAACAAATTAGTGATTTTCTTTCTGGCAAGATGGCCTTGCCTAAAGCAGTAGAGAAAATGAAGTATGAAACTCACCGTTTGGCTCGCCATCAATACGCCTGGTTTCGCCCCAGCGATGCCAGAATCAATTGGTTTGATGTCACTCACCCTTTTGTCATTCCAAGGGAAACGAAGAATCTAATACAAAGCTTTTTACCATGAAATTTTCAAAGCTACAGGCTACAGGAAACGACTTCATTTTGGTGGATGGTAGAGATATGGAACGAGATTGGGCAAAGCTAGCTCGGGCTATGTGTCAACGCCGTTTCGGGGTAGGAGCTGATGGATTACTGGTGGTGGAAAGGTCTAATGTCGCTGACTTAAAGATGCGTGTTTTCAACCCCGATGGTTCTGAGGCTGAAGTATGTGGTAATGGACTGAGATGTTTTGTTAAATATGCTATTGAAGGAGGGATAGTTGACAAAGTGGCATTGCAAGCTGAACCCCTGAGCAAGGCGAAGGGGCAGCAAAACAACCCCTGTTTAGCTATAGAAACTTTAGCAGGTACAGAAAAGGCCAAAGCCTATATGGTGGATAAAGTAACATGGGTTGAGGTAAACATGGGCATGCCTCGATTTGAGCCTGAGCAGATTCCCATTAAGGAGGAAGTTGATATAATGCCAGTATTAAACTATCCTTTGACCTTGGGCGAAAGGAAATTGAGTTTATCTCTTCTATCTATGGGAAATCCTCACGCGGTGTACTTCGTCTTTGAGCCGGTTGTTAAGTTTCCTTTAGCTGAAGTGGGTCCCCAGGTGGAGAGGCATTGTATGTTTCCACAAGGGACGAATTTTGAAATAGCAAGGATTTTAGATAAAAGCAGGATAGAAGCTAGGGTGTGGGAGCGAGGTGTTGGTGAGACCCTCGCTTGTGGCAGTGGTGCTTGTGCCATCGCTGTAGCTGCTCGTTTGCTTAATTATGTTGATAGCGATGTTGACATAATATTTCCAGGAGGAACCTTAACGGTGTCCTGGGATGGGAAGAGTGAGGTGGTGCTTGGTGGTCCTGTGGAAGAGGTATTCACCGGGGAGTGGCTGAGATGAAGGAATTTAATTCATTGCGAGGAGTGCGAGATGGATTCAAAGGAAAGAATTTCACGGCACGCACTTTAGCTGAGGGAAAAGCTGATGCAAGTGGCGAAGCGGCTTGATAGGTTACCCCGGTATCTTTTCGTAGAAATCAACCGAAAGATTGCCGAGAAAAGGGCTGAGGGGGTGGATGTGGTCAACTTTGCCATCGGCGATCCTGACTTACCCACCCCATCTCATATCATTGAGTATATGTGTGAGGCAGCACATGACCCTGTTAACCATCGTTATCCTGAAACTGCTGGCTTGCCTCAACTTCGTGAAGCTATTGCTGGATGGTATCAAAGGCGGTTCAGTGTTGTTCTGGACCCGAATAGAGAAGTATTGCCACTCATCGGCTCCAAAGAAGGGATTGGACATATAGCTTTTGTTTTTATCGAGCCAGGGGATGTAGCTTTAGTGCCTGACCCGGGCTATCCCGTTTATGCTATGGGGACCCTGCTGGCTGGTGGCGAACCTTACTTTATGCCTTTGAGGGCGGAGAATGATTTCCTGCCTGATTTTGAAACTATCCCCGAGGATATAGCCAGGAGAGCAAAGCTCATGTGGCTGAGCTATCCCAATAATCCCACCGGTGCCACTGCTGAGCTTGATTTCTTTGAAAAAGCGGTTTATTTTGCCAGAAAGCATAATCTGGCAATATGTCACGATGCTGCCTACACTGAGGTTGCCTTTGATGGCTATAAACCACCAAGTTTTATGCAAGCCTCTGGAGCTAAGGAAGTAGGCGTGGAGTTTCACTCTTTATCAAAAACTTATCATATGACTGGCTGGCGCATAGGAATGGTGGTGGGCAATGCTGAAATGATAAATGCGTTGTTTCGAGTGAAGTCCAATCTGGATTCAGGTATTCCCCAGGCAATCCAGCATGCTGCCATAAAGGCTCTAAACAGCTCTCAGGAGCATATTTTAGAGCACAATGCTATTTTGCAACGCCGCCGGGATAAGTTAATGCAAGTTATTAATCAGATAGGGCTGAAAGCGAGAGTTCCTCAAGCTACTTTTTATATTTGGGCGAGAGTTCCTCAAGGTTGCACCTCTATAGATTTTGCTGATAAGTTGCTTAATGAAGCTGGGGTAGCGGTAACTCCGGGTATTGGTTACGGAAAGGAGGGGGAAGGCTATGTCAGGTTCTCCTTGACTCTTCCTGATGGCAAATTGGAGCAAGGAGCAGAGCGGTTATTATCCTGGCAAGGGAGGCAAAAATAAAGCGGAAGACTTTTGCTACGCAAGCTGAGCAAGAACGTGTATTTCTAGTTGGGGTCGAAAGCAGAGCCTCTAGTGATGGCTGGTCTACAACTGATTCATTGGAAGAATTATCTTATTTAGCCAAGACGGCTAATGCTGCTGTGGTGGGTAAGCTTATTCAAAAGCTAGATATGCCTTCGCCGGCTCACTATATCGGCAAAGGCAAGATTGATGAGCTACGCAATCTTAAGGAGGAAATTCAGTATGATACAGTGATTTTTGATGATGACTTATCCCCGAGACAGCAGAGAAATCTTGAGGAGGTTCTCGAGGTTAAGATTGTTGACCGCACCGCACTCATCTTGGATATATTTGCCAAGCATGCTCAGACTCGGGAAGGGCAGCTTCAAGTCGAATTAGCTCAGCATCAATATCTGTTACCACGGCTTGTTGGTCAATGGAGTCACCTGGAGCGACTTGGCGGTGGGATTGGTACTAGAGGACCTGGTGAATCGCAGTTGGAGACTGATCGGCGTCTTGTCTACAAACGTATTAACCGTCTTAAACACGAGATAGAGGAAATAAGGCAGCATCGAGACCTCTATCGAAAGCATCGTAGGACAAGGGGTATGCCTGTAGTGGCTCTTGTAGGCTATACCAATGCCGGTAAAAGCACCTTATTCAATTCTTTAAGCAAGGCAAGCATGGTGGTGAAAGAAGACCTCTTTTCTACTTTAGACCCGGTAACCCGTCGTTTGACACTACCTGGTGGGCAGCAGTTTCTAATTACTGATACTGTTGGCTTTATTCACAAATTGCCAACATTGTTAATTGCTGCATTTCGGGCTACTCTTGAGGAGCTTAGCGAAGCTAACCTGCTTCTACATGTGGTTGACATAATGCATAAGAATGCTTCCTATCAATGCCTCGTGGTGGAGAAAATACTAAAGGAACTAAACCTTGATGATAAGCCAAGAGTTACGGTGTTCAATAAGTTAGATTTAGCCCTGGGCAGCGAGGAGGAATTAGAATATGTGACTACTGTTCCTTTTCTTGAAGGGGAAATCGGACTACCAAGTAAAAATATTGCTCTCATCTCCGCTGTTAATGGCTGGGGCATAACCAAATTGCTAGAGAAGGTAACTTCCTATTTGAGCAATACCTTGATGCAAGATATGATGGCAAAAACCAAATGAGTGCCGCCTCTTGGTATCCTTTCGATGAATGAAGGGTATTTTAACCTTCGTCAGTTCCTGAATGAATTTATTCCTCGTTAATTTTATGGTACAGTATATATAGTTGTTGCTATCAATTATTGAAGTGATGCAAGGAATTGAAGTATGGAATAGAGAGAAATGAGTGTTAATGAATTGGGGGAAGATGAGAGGCTAGCGAAGGATAGTTTTGCTAGTTACCGCCGGAGCTACTTTGCTGGGGGAAGATCCAACAACACCTGGGGAGCCAGACTGGAAAGGATAGTTCAAGTTATCCCTGACAAATTAGCCTTTGTTCAAGGCGATAGAAAGCTTACCTGGAAGCAATTTGATGAGCGGGTAAACAAATTAGCTAACGGGCTGTTTAACTTGGGGATTAAGAAAGGAGAGCGAGTAGGTATTGCTGGGTTCAACTCCATAGAGTGGATGGAGTCCTACTTTGCCATATCCAGGATTGGTGCTGTTCCGTTCAACTTAAACCCCCTGGCTACCCTTGATGAGATAGCATACATAATTAAGGATGCCGATGCGGTGGCGATGATAGTGGAAGATGAGTATGCCCGCGTTATAGAAAGGGTAATTGAAGGAATAGCGTCGTTAAGGTATTTCATAGTTTATGGCATGGCTAGGTCGCCACAGTGTGTGCCCCGTGGGGCACTTGACTATGACGTCTTGATGGCAAAGTATCGGGCTAGAAAGCCAAAGCTAGGTTAGAGGGTGACAAACGAGGACTTTTGCTATCTAATGTACACTAGTGAAAAGACTGGATATCCCAGAGGGGTGGTGTGGGATAGTGAACAGAGGGTGAAGGGCGCTGAGCAACTTATCTACAATGTTTTGTTACCGCCATTTGACAGGTATGGTGATAAGAAAATTTTCGAGGTTCTGTTTAATTTATATCCTCTACCAGGACTTAGAACATTATCCCGTTTGAGCCGTCGTTTTGGCTTTATTCGTGTGGTGGTAATCAGGTTCTTTAGGATGACATGGGGATCTGGTTTGATGGCCAACGTAAGCAGGCTCCTCAAGAAGGAGGGGGTTAAGTATGTTCCCGTTCCCCCTTTATTCCACGCAAGTGCCTATATGCAGACTTTTGGTATGGTTGCTGCAATTGGAGCTACTACAGTCTTCCTTCCCACTCCCTATCCGTTCAATGCCAGGGAACTTTTAGAAACAATAGAGAGGGAGAAGGTGGATGGTGTCATGATAAATGGAGATGCCTTCGCTCTGCCAATTCTGGATGAATTGAAGAAGGCGAAGGAGGAGGGTAGAACATATGACCTCTCATCGTGCCGAAGTATAGCATCTTCAGGAGTAGGGTGGTCACCTCGCACTAAAAGGGAACTTTGTGAATTCTTACCTCAGGTCGTAGTAATGGATGCATATGGGTGCACAGAGTTTAGCGTTGGTTATGGGTCGGCTGCTGTCCTGGAGGATAAAGAGCTGCCCTGTGCTGGAGCTACGCTTCCTGCTAGGGGCGGAGTATACTCC
>DAOUZA010000023.1 GCA_030665785.1 Dehalococcoidia bacterium | reverse complement strand
TGTCGTTAATCCATCTCGTGACGGGATAGATGCTGTATCGCTGTGTCTGGATGTCTTTCTCAGCTACACCGTTGTCTTCCAATGCCTGCTGCACTTTGTCCATTGCGGCGCTTGCCTGTGTTTGAGCCTCAGCCACGGTATCCGCCTGAACCTCAACACCAAGGCGTAACTCAGCTATGTCAGGGACCGCCATCACTTCACCCTGGCCAGTAACCCATATTCCAGTTTGCTGCTGTGGCGTAACAGAAACGCTACCTCCCCGGGCGCAACCAGCAGCACTAAATGCCAGCACCACTACCAAGCACAGAATCAACCACCGGGTGTTCTTCATCTAGACCTCCTTTCCTCATATTCTATTTGGTCTTTGCCAGGTAAATCAAACTGTCATCGTATTTTAGCTTTCCTCGGTATAATTTACCATGACAGCCCATTAATAAGGCCTTCAAGCTATCCTCGAACTTAGTAGGTCTTCTATTTGAAGTTGGTTGGGGGTATGATTAAACGAGGGGGTAATTCACCCGTGGATGAAAGGCACGAAGAGATAGCACAGCTTTTTCTTGAGGAATACAATCATACAAAAGGGACACACTACGAATTTGAATGTCTGAGAAGGAGTATGTTCAGCATTCCAGAGTATAAAATTCCAGCTTTTAAGATTTATCAGGTGGCATTTACGGAGGGAAAGAAACGGACCCATATCGTTACTGATTTGATGGTTTTGCTGCGTCTTCAAAAACGCTTGATAATAGAGGTGATAGAACTACATGGGAGGGAAGAAGATGTAAAAGAGGTAGGCTGGTCACGAATAGTGGAAGGGATTATTGACCCTATAGAGATAGATGCTTTAAGCAGGGTGGTCTGTTCCAAGTATCTCCTAATCGATGGTAGGGGCTTCCGACACATAAGAATATCTGACCCGGAAATCTATAAAAAGCATCGGCTTCAAAGAAACGAAACGTTAAAAAACATAAATAAACGAGAACTTTTACAGGCGAGTTTCCCACCGAAACATTGGTTTAGAGAAATATGGCTTTCATACCATGATGAAAAAGGCGTCGTTAGATGCCTTCAAATTTGGTAAGTCCTAATATAAACCAACTTGCTGTTATATAACCCTAAAACTTGTGCCCCTCAGATATAATCTATACCCTATTAACCTTTAGCTAGAGTCTCAAGCCTCCGGTAAAGCTTCAAGCTATCCTCAAACTTCACCGAACGAGTAAAAAATTTAACGGCTTTTTGGTGCTTTTTATTTGCGTTTTCACAACATATAGTAGTAAAATTATTCTGTAGCACAACTTTAGGGGGTGATTATGAGGTGTCCTTATTGTGGCGAGATGGAATCAAGGGTGATTGACTCACGCCCTGTAGGCGAAGGGGTGAGGCGGCGAAGGAAATGCGCTAACTGTGGTGCTCGCTTTACCACTTATGAACGGTTGCAACCTCGCAATATCTTCATAGTCAAAAAAGATGGACGGCGGGAGGAATATAGTCGTGACAAACTCTACGCTGGCATTCGCAAAGCCTGTGAAAAACGCCCTTTGCCCACGGGGGCTATTGATAAACTTGTAGATAGCATTGAAGCTGAGATTTATAAAATGGGCAAGGCTGAGGTTACCAGTTCTTCTATTGGCGATTTAGTCATACAAGGGTTGGAGAAGCTTGACCACATTGCCTATATCCGCTTTGCCAGCATATACCGGGAATTCACCGATATTAGTGAATTGAAACAGGAAATTGACAATTTGGCGGGGGGGGAAGTAGCACCATCAAATCAGCTGCCGCTACTACCTCCTGAAGTGGTGAATTCTCTGATGCAGCGTCGAGGAAGGTAGGGATGGCTAATCCCGGAAGGAAATCTACCCGAACTAAACCTATTGACCAGAATAAGATAGTCAAGGCTGTTTTCGCTGCTGGAGAGGCAATGGGCATAACCGACAGGGGGATGTTGGAGAAATTCACTGAGCAAGTGGCACAACGCCTCCAGATGCCTCAACCTCTGCCCGGTATGGAGGAATTTGTTCCTTTACGAATTAAGCATCTAACTGAGTCTCAGCTCCAGGCTGTAATCAGCGAAGTTATTACCGCTGACGAATTTTCCCCTCAGGCTAGAGGTAAGGTCGTTTCGGGAATCAAGCTAAGCCAAAATGCCCTGAGGGTTCTGGAAAAGAGATATTTGGTGAAGGATAAAGAGGGGAAAGTCACTGAGACTCCTAAGGTGCTATTTCGCCGCGTGGCAAAGCATGTTGCTAAAGCAGAGCTGATTTATGATTCCAGGGTAGATGTCTCCTCCTGGGAGAAGGAGTTTTACAAAGTAGTGGCAGACCTGGAATTCCTGCCTAATTCTCCCACGTTGATGAATGCTGGAAGAGAGCTAGGGCAACTTTCAGCTTGTTTTGTTATTCCCGTTGACGATTCCATGGAGTCCATCTTCGATGCTGTGAAATACACCGCCTTAATTCATAAGAGCGGTGGTGGCACTGGTTTCTCATTTTCCCGGCTTAGACCTGAAAAGGATAGAGTCGGTTCTACCGGTGGCGTTGCCAGTGGTCCCATTTCCTTCATGCGGACTTTTGATGTAACTACAGACGTGATAAAGCAAGGGGGGATGCGGCGTGGGGCTAATATGGCAATTCTTAATGTTAGCCATCCTGACATCTCGAAGTTCATCACTGTCAAAGGAGACCCCAATGCCTTGACCAATTTTAACCTATCAGTAGCGGTAACTGATGAATTTATGGAGGCAGTGAAGAAGGGAGCTGATTATGACTTGATAAATCCGCAAAGTGGTGAGGTAGCGGGGAAACTTAATGCTACGGAAGTATTCGACAAAATGGTGGAAATGGCATGGCGCACTGGCGACCCTGGCGTTGTGTTTGTGGATGAGATAAATAGGCATAATCCCACACCTGAATTGGGCAAAATAGAAAGCACCAATCCCTGCGGGGAACAGCCTCTGCTTCCCTTTGAGTCCTGTAATTTAGGCTCGATAAATTTATCCCGGGTGGTTACTTATCAGGATGGGAAAGCGGAGATTGACTATGGCAAATTATCTCACATAGTAAGGCTGGCGGTTCGCTTTCTTGATGACGTCATTGATGTTAACCGCTTCCCCCTACCCCAGATAGAGGAAATGACTAAGGCTACCAGGAAAATAGGCTTAGGGATTATGGGATTTGCCGATATGCTCATCCAGCTTGGTATTTCTTATGATAGTGAGCAAGGATTAGCCATTGCTGAGGAAGTTGCCCATTTCCTCTCCGAAGAGGCGAACAAAGCCTCGCTGGAGCTAGCAGAGCAGAGAGGTGTTTTCCCTGTTTTCAAAGGGAGCGTTTATGATGTCCCTGATGGTCCGCGATTTCGAAATGCCACTCGAACCACCATAGCTCCCACCGGTAGTTTAAGCATAATTGCCAATTGCTCCAGCGGTATCGAGCCAATCTTCGCCCTGAGTTATGTGCGCCATATCCTCGACGGTGAGGAACTCGTAGAGGTAAATCCTTATTTTGAGCAAGCGGCTAAGGATGGGGGATTTTATTCTCCGGAGTTGATGAAGGATTTAGCCCTTGGGAAGAAGCTACGGGATATAGAAGGTATTCCTGAAGATACAAAGCGGATTTTTGTTACCGCATATGATATAGCTCCCGAATGGCATGTTAAGATGCAGGCAGCTTTTCAGAGATTTTGCGATAGCGCTGTTTCCAAAACGGTTAATTTTCCCTACAAGGCAACGCCGGAGGATGTAGCTAATGTATATATGCTGGCTTATGAACAGAAGTTGAAGGGGATAACCATTTATCGAGATAGGAGCAGAGAAAGCCAGGTTCTCACTATAGGTGAGGTGGTGAAGGGGGCTAAAGAAAAACTTATACCCCGGAAAAGGCCTAAAATTACCCGGGGCATAACCGAGAGGGTGAGCACAGGATGCGGCTATATCTACGTAACTTTAAATTTCGATGAGCATGGGGTGGTTGAGGTGTTCTCCACTTTAGGCAAAGCTGGGGGCTGTGCTGCTGCTCAGCTTGAAGCCATAAGTCGTCTCATCTCTTTATCTCTAAGGTCCGGGCTGGATTTATCCTCCGTTGTAAAGCAATTGCGAGGCATTCGTTGTCCCTCCATTGCCTGGGAGCAAGGACATGCTATCACCTCCTGTGCGGATGCTATTGCCAGTGTACTACAGAAATATATCAAAAGTGATGGTGGTAACGGTTTTGATGCTCAGAGCAGCGAAGTTATTGACAGTGCGGAAACGTCACAGTCTGGCAAGTCTGAAGTGATTAGGAGCGGACTGGGGCAGTGTCCTGAGTGTGGAGGGCCTCTTATTTACCAGGAAGGGTGTAATATTTGCCTTAATTGTGGCTTCACCAAGTGTGGGTAAGTTATTAAAGTGAGTAAGAGAAGGAAGGATAATTACTATTTAGCTTTGAAGCAGATAGCCAAAGTTGCCAATTCAGATTTGAGCACCAGGAGAATTTTCAATTCCGTTGCTAAGAGTGCTGCTAAAGCGGTGGGTGCTAATGGCTGCCGTATTTGTTTTCTTGATGCGCAAAAGGAATATTTAATCAACGTTGGTGCTCACGGTCTCAGTGACGTTTACCTCAAGAAGGCGCCGCTTGAAGCTCGTAAAAGCATACCTGAGGTGCTTAATGGTGAAGTGGTATATATTGCCGATGCCACCAAGGATGAGCGGATTCAACATACTCAGATAGCAAAGACACAAAGAATATCTTCTATACTGGCAGCTCCCGTAACGGAAAAAGACGAGGTGAGTGGCGAGATCAGGCTTTATACCCATGAACCCCATCAATTTTCGGAGGGTGATAAAAGTTTCCTTCTCACTGTTGCCAATCTAAGCGCTGCTCTGTTGGAGAAAGATGAGCTTCAGCGCTTATTGGGAAGTGGCTATAAGGGCCTTCAAGGGCAATCAAAATTGCCTCAATTGCCTACTACATCGTTAAGACCAACCGAATTTGCTCACCCCAGCGAGGAGGAGTTTGCCAAGCTTCTGGATTTCTATCAAATTGAATGGCTCTATGAACCTCGTTCCTTCCCACTTCGCTGGGAGAACGGTGGAATAGCAAAGATGTTCACCCCTGATTTTTATTTACCCGAGTTTGACCTCTACATCGAGCTTACCACCTTGAAGCAAGGTTTGGTGACGGAAAAGAACCGCAAGGTGCGGCGGCTTAAGGAACTTTATCCTGAAGTTAACATCAAGCTCCTTAATAAAAACGATTTCCTCAGGCTTCTGGCTAAATATGGCTATGGCTCCCTGGGCGAAGCCAAAGTGCCCGGCATTGACCGCGTTCTCTTCACCCATAATCAAATTCAGCGAAGAGTGAAAGCATTAGCAAGGCAAATCTCCCGTGATTATGAGGGGGAAAAACTTGTCTTAGTAGGAGTTTTGAAGGGAGTTGTCTGCTTCATGACTGACCTGATGCAACATCTTTCTTTGCCAGTTAGTGTGGATTTTATGGCTATTTCCTATTATGGTGGAGGGGAAAGTCAGTTGGTTAAAATAACCAAAGACCTTGATGATAGCATAACAGGGCGGCATGTATTGATGGTTGAGGATATTGTAGACACTGGCATGACGTTAAATTATGTTCTGAAATATTTACTGGCTCGCGAACCAGCGAGTCTCCGTGTATGCACCTTGCTTGATAAACGAGCACGCCGGCTGGTGGATGTTCCTCTTGATTATGTGGGTTTCGAAATTCCTGATGAGTTCATAGTTGGTTATGGGTTAGACTATAGAGGAGAATATCGCAACCTTCCCTTTATCGGCACTTTTCACCCTGAATCGGCTGAGGAAGGGGAATCAGGGAAATAAAAAAGCCCCAAGCAACCTCACCTTTCGCTTTGGTTCCTCACCTTCCCACCTCCAGCTTCTACCTACCTTGCGCCCGGTTCTTTTAGTTCCCTGCGCCTTTCAGTTTCGGCCTTCCAGTGTTTGGCTCCTCACCACCCGCCTTCCAGCTCGGTTGCTTGGAACTAATTATTTACTGTATCACATTGTTATAAGTTTGTCAAGAGGTTGTGCTGGTTGACTTTCTCATCCTGGTAACTCCTCATGGTAAGTTAATATCATTACTAACCATACCATGAGTGTTACCCATGTATCTCAGCCTCCGCAAACCTCTTTTACGGTCTAAAAAACTTGATCTTCCCGACCACACCGGCATGATCGGAGGGCCAGAGATATTGGCCGGGATAGTTCGGATTGGCGATCATATCTAAGACCTCATCCCCGACGACATCGCAGCTGACTTTGTCGACTAGAAGATCTTTCGGATCGACAAAGATCAGATCAATGCGCGTATCAAGAACAGCCCCGGGGTCGCTGACATATTCGTCAAAGCCGCTGGTGAACCCCTCATCATATTTGCTCTGCAGCAGCCAGGCATCCAGGTAGCCGGCATTCACGGCCTGCATATACGGTGGCGTATAGGGCAGCCACCCGTAAACCGGATGATAGCCAAGGCCCGGGACATCCTCCGGGCAGCTGTTGAAATCCCCTACCATGACGATCGGCTTGGTATCAATGGATGAAAACCAATCCAGCGTGGCGATGAGTTCCTGCATCTGGGCCGACTGGACGAACCTGAAGACGCTGTCCGTTGAACCGCGCACTTCCAGGTGGGTATTGACGAAACGGAATACCTGGCCTTTCACGTCCACATCCACCACCAGATATCCCCGGGTGAATTCAATGTAAGTCCCCGCGATATCCATTCCCACGTTCGTCGCATAGTTAGCGGCCAGTACCGGCCAGGCGGCATACCCCTTGCGCACCAGGACCACATTATGATCCACCATGCGCACATCCGATAAATATGAGGGAGACGTCGCGTCTATCATGGGCACTTCCACATCCGAATCGGTCACCGTATACGCATCGTAATACATGCCGCGTGCTTTTAGCGCCGCATCAAGAACCGCGTAAAAATCAATGACGAGATCCGTTGCTGGCGTCGGGTTGCCGTTTAAAAAATCCCCCGGAGTCTGTTTATAAAAAGTGGTCACTTCCTGCAGGCCGACCACCTGGGGTTTATTGGCGGCGATTTCATCGGCAATGGCTTCGGCCCTTGCCCCGAAGTTGGTAAACAGCACGGTCTGGTATGCTTCCGCAACCGCATAGGGCACCAATGCCGGGTCTATCTGGGCCGCTTCGACCACTTTGAAAATATCGGCCCCCAGGTACAGATTGTACGTCATGGCGTTGATTTTGGGTTCTTCTTGCGCGGCCGATACCGATGTGAACGGGATTATCAGCATCGACAGGACCAATAACAAGCTGATCACAAAAACATGGTTAAATCTCTTGCGTACCGATTTCATGACATCTCCTCCTTTTCTTTGAAATTTACGTAACTATTCAGCCCCTCAATTAATTTAATTATATATCACCCCCCCCTAAAAAAGTCAATCGTTTGTGCTGGCTGACCACATAGGTAACACCGGGCTACTGATTTTAGCAAGTTCCCCTTCAATATACTCCACAGGGGCAAGATAGCCAGGTGATTGGTGGTTTTAGAGCATCTTTTCCAGCTCTTTCTTTTGCTATTTTGCCACCCGGGCTTAATGGAAGCTCATCAATTATCCTTATCTCCCTTATTTTCTTGTGTGCTGCCGCTGTTCATTTTTCCCACCGCCTCTCTTATCTCATCTACAGAAGCCTCTTCCTCTATCGTAGATAGGTCTCCAAGCTCTTTACCCATCATTAAAGATTTCATCACCCTTCTCATAATTTTGCCGCTTCTGGTCTTGGGCAACGTGTTAATGAACTGGATGTCCTTCATCACCACAATAGGCCCCATAGTTTTCCTTATATGCCCTATAAGCTCTTTTTTCAATTCTTCGCTGGGTTCGTAACCTTCGGCGAGCACAACGAATGCGCTGGCAACTTCCCCTCTGAGCTCATCAGGAACTCCTGATACTCCTGCCTCGATTATCGCCGGATGAGAGACCAGGACATTTTCAATCTCTATGGTTCCCACCCTGTGAGCAGCGATTTTTATCACTTCATCAGCTCTTCCGGCAAACCAGATATATCCGTCATCATCCTTATATGCAGCGTCTCCAGCATAATAACTCCCCTGTGTGCCCGGTGTGGCTTCCCAATAATCCTTTTTATATCTCTCAGGCTCTCCCCAAAGTGTTGGAGTCAGACCGGGGAATGGTTTCCTGATCACAAAAGTACCTTTCTCCCCGCTGGGAACTGAATGACCATCCTTCTCATCAACGATATCCACTATCACTCCAGGTACGGGAAAAGATGCCGAGCCAGGTTTTATCGGAGTCAGCCCTAAACCATAGGTATTCCCCACTATGGGACCTCCGGTTTCAGTCTGCCACATGTGGTCTATCACTGGTATCCTATCCTCGAAGACCTTCTTTTGTAGCCATTCCCATGCTGCAGGATTTAGTACCTCTCCAGCACAAACAACTCTTTCCACTGAGCTCAGGTCGTGCTTCTTTGCATGTTCTATTCCCAACCTCATTAAGCCCCTTATGCCGGTAGGGGAGAACCAGGCGCCGGTCACTTTATTTCTCTCAATAAGGTCCCACCACATATCTTTCCTGGGATAGTCAGGCGTCCCCTCATATAAAATAGAAGTGCACCCAAAGAGGAGGGGGGCATAGACATTGTAGCTATGACCCACTACCCAGCCGATGTCCGAGGTAGAAAACCAAATATCATCAGCTTTTAAGCCATATATCCATTTACCTTGACAGTAAATATATACTTGGTATCCTCCATGATTGTGTACGGTAACTTTCGGCCTTGCAGTAGTCCCTGAGGTAGGCATTAAGAATAATGGTTCGTTTGATTCAACAGTAACATACTCAGAGCTAACTCCCTTTCCTCTCTCCAGGAACTTATCCCAGAATATATCCCTGCCTTCCTGCATGAAAATATCCTCATCTTCATGTTTCCTGAGAACGACCACTGTTTTGATTTGTTTCTCTGGCGGAAGTAACCTTATCGCCTCGTCTACCATATCTTTCAGTGGTATTGGCTTTCCTCTCCTCGAGCCCTTATCTTGAGTGAGGATATACTTGGCACCGGACATATCAAGCCTGTCCGCTATTGCCCCTGGGGAGAAGCCGGCATATATTGCCACATGGATAGCACCTATCCTGGCGCAAGCCAGCGTAGCCACCACTGCCTCAACATTCATCGGCAGGTAGAGGGCTACCCGGTCACCTTTCTGCACACCAATGGCTCTCAAAGCAGAGGCATAATTCTTTACCAGGTCAAGAAGTTGGATATATGTGATAGTCCTTGTCTCACCGGTATCGCCGCATTCATAAATGAAGGCAGCCTTGCTGCCTTTCCCCTGCTTTACTTTGTAGTCCACACAATTATAACTTACATTGGTAATGCCGCCCTTATACCATTTGAAGGTGGGATATTCCCACTCAAAGACCTTATCCCACTTCTTAAACCAGTGAATATCATTTGCAGCTTTGAGAGCGGCGTCTTCCCAGAAACCCTCATAATCCTCCTCAGCTTTCTTCATGAAACTCTTAACCTGTGGCGGTATTATTTCCATTGCCTCTTCCCCCTTTCGAATTTAAATTTAAGCATATATGGCGATAATGCGTAGCCATCCATTATATCACTGACCTTGCTCAAAGATGAAATCCAGTATAGGTAAAACTACAGCATTAGAATATAATTTGTTTAACCTGACTAATAAAAATCAGGAGGTTAGTAAGAAGGGGGTGAATATCAATGAAGCTGTTGGATGAGATGCCGGTAAAAGGGTTTTCTGCGTTTGCTGAGTTGCTTCTCTACGCTATGGGCAGAACGCCAGAGGAGATAGCCAGGCCAGGAATTGCTATTGTCAACTCGCAGAATGAGCTTGTTCCGGGGCATATCCATCTCGATGACATTGCATCTGCTGTTCGAGATGGAATTGTATCAGCAGGGGGCACTCCTTTTGAATTTTCCACTATCGCTATCTGTGATGGTCTTGCCATGGGACATGCCGGAATGTGCTACCCACTGGCTAGCAGAGAGCTGATAGCTGATTCAATTGAGGCCATGATATTAGCGCATAACCTGGATGCCATGGTGTTGGTCACTGGCTGTGACAAAATTACACCGGGAATGATGATGGCAGCAGCTCGTTTAGACATTCCAGCCATCGTAATCAACGGAGGACCGATGTTGGCGCCAAGGGCCGCGAGCAAAGTTCCTCTGATAGGGTGTGGCAGTTGTCCCGGTTTGTATACTGCCAACAGCATGGCCTGTGTGGCTGAAGTGCTCGGTCTTGCTTTACCCTGGAACAGTTGCATCCCTGCCGCACATGGTGCCCGGAGACAATTGGCAAGACGAACCGGCGTAAGGATTATGGGACTTTTAAGGGAAGGGACGATTCCGAGACAGATTTTAACTCGAGAAGCCTTCGAAAATGTCATAACGGTTGACATGGCTATCGGTGGTTCCTCTAACACCATCCTGCACCTCATGGCTCTCGCCGATGAGGCGGGAATAAACATCGACCTGGAGCTCTTTGCTCAAATAGGACATCGGACTCCACGGCTGTGTGACCTAAATCCTGCTGGAGCCTACTTCCTGGAAGATTTATATGAGGCTGGGGGATTACAGGCGGTAATGGCGGAACTATCTAAGAAGAATCTACTCCATCTGGATGCACTTACGCTTAGCGGCCAGACATTAGGGGAAATTATCGAAGGAGCCCAGAGCACGCGGCCAGAAGTAATCAGGAGCATAGAGGAGCCATACTCTCCTGAAGGTGGACTCGCTATCCTTTATGGCAATCTGGCTCCCGATGGTGCGGTAGTAAAGCAGTCAGCGGTAAAGCCTGAGATGTTCAAGCACTCTGGTCCCGCCAGAGTATTTGACCTTGAAGAAGATGCGGTAACGGCAATGCTGGATGGCAAAATCCATAGCGGTGATGTGGTAGTAATTAGATATGAGGGTCCCAAGGGAGGTCCGGGATTCAGGGAAATGCTGATGGCTACCAGCACGATACTGGCGGTAGAGTTGGAGGCAGAGGTAGCACTGGTCACCGATGGCAGGTTTTCCGGGGCAACAGCAGGCGCTGCTATCGGGCATGTGTCGCCTGAGGCTATGGCTGGAGGACCAATTGCAATTGTGGAGGAAGGAGACATTATTGAGATAGATATTCCCTCTCGGAAGTTGAACGTAAGATTATCGCAGGAAGAAATCCAGGGTCGCCTTGCCAGGTGGTCACCTCCGCCCTTAAAGAGGGAAGTTAAAAGCTATCTCCGCAGATATTCCCGTTTAGTGACCTCAGCGAGCACTGGTGCCATACTGAGAACGCCTGAAGAGTAATAAGCAGCCCAGGAATGCCCCGGGAAGTCATCCCGTCCCCCTGTGGCTACACAAACTGGTTGATTGCGCAAGCATAATTCCAGTTCTAGTACTTCAGAATACGGAGTTTTAGCCGTTAGGAGATTTAGCAACTTTGTATGGTGGCTTTGGATGTGAGGGCGTTTGAGGTTCATGAGCTTATTCGGCGACAATTATCTACAGCACTACCACTCCCTAAGTTCAACCTGAGTGGCCCCTATTCCTCCGTGATGGCGGTCAGCAGGGCTATATGATCTCACTAAAGGATGATTTGCTAGATAACGTCTAATCTCCTGACGCAGTATGCCTGTGCCCTTGCCATGAACTACCCACACTCGATATAGTCCAGCCTGGTATGCAGCGTATAGCAATTCATCAAGTTTGGAGATGGCTTCATCCACTGTCAGACTATGCAGATCGAATTCTTCTCCCATTGGCCTCATCTGTCAATTGCTTTCATATCGGCTAAGTTCATAATTTGTAATGGCATCTATTATACCGCCCACACAATCATTAATTGGAGACGCTTAGCACGGTTTATCCAATCGTCGGCACCGAGGAGTAATAATCTGACGAAATGTGCAGTTCCCTGCCCAGTAAACTCAAGAAACTCATCCACTGCTAACCCTGCTTGAGCTCCAGGAAATCCTCCTCATACTTCTCAATCAGCCCTTTGGGGGTGGTGGGATGAGCAAAACGACGGAATATTCAGCCATCATTGGCAATATCTGCTGGAATCATAACCCTCGCAAGCAAAGCTAGATTTTGCAGGGGAATCCCAGAAACTTGCACTTAGAACCGCCGCTGGACTTTGGCAAGTGCCTCCTCAGCCTCTCGCACCATTCTCTCCAGGAGTTCCCGGCAACTGACGATTTCCTTGATGAGTCCGATAGATTGACCAAGCGCCAGGGGAGCATATTCCACATCGCCGCTTTCCCAGGCTTTCTGGATGCGCTCACCAGAGATGAGGGATATTATTTCTTCGAGTCCTCCGTGCCGCGACTCCACCTCCAGCACCTCCTGGGCTAATTTGTTCTTCAGGGCTCGCATCTGTAAGTTAAGTGACTTGCATATCAAGGTAACATCGTTTTCCTGGCGGCGGACGAGTTCCTCTTTGATTTTGGGATGTGCCAGGCACTCTGTCGTAGCGATAAACCGCGAAGCCATCATGACTCCATCCGCTCCGAGGACCATGGCAGCAGCCATGCTTCTTCCATCTGCAATGCCTCCCGCAGTGATAACGGGGATATTCACGGACTCGCGGATTCGAGGGGTGAGCAGCATGGTGGTTACGTCATCATCCAGAGGATGACCACCTTCCTCGAAACCGGCGGCAATGACAGCAGCATAGCCCGCTTTCTCCGCATGCGTCGCATGTCTGACAGCACCAACTTTATGTATCAACTTCACGCCTGCTTCCTGGGACCGGCTAACGGAGTCTGGTCCCAGGTACTTATCTAAGGGTGCGCCTGAGATTTCCAGGGCGGTCACTTTCTCCTCGCAGCAGACCTGAAAGTATTCCTGGTGTAACTCTTTTGTAATGTGCACGGATGGCAAGAAAGTGATGTTCACGGAAAAGGGTTTATCGGTCAATTCTCGAGTCTTATCAATAGCCTTACGAAGGTCGTTTCCAGATTCGTAGTTCCCTGCGGTCAGGTTTCCAAGCCCACCGGCATTCGAAATGGCGGCACAGAGTTCAGGTTTAGCCAGCCACATCATACCACCGCATATAATAGGATGCTGAATGCCAAAAAGTTCTGTGATTCTAGTTTTCATGAGTTTCCTCCTTTGCCTGGCGTAATTATAGCCATATTGGGAGTGTGGGGCAATAGGAAGTGGCTTTATTCCCGCTCTAAATCTGCCTTAATCGCTGAGGTGAAACCCCGATATTCGCTATCCTTTGTGTTGGAGGCATATTTGCCTCACTGGCAAGAGGCAGGATACGATAAAGACGTTTAGCAGCATATTTTACCTCTAAGCAAACAAAATGATTTGTTATAAGGTAACTAACACTATTGACTGCTCTGCTATATAATGAGAATTGGAGAAGGTGCTTCTACTATGCTTGCAGCTGAAGTCAATCATATATTCAAGTCCTACGCAGACAAGGCCGTGGTTAACGATCTATCCTTCTCTGTCGCTCGAGGTGAGATATTTGGTCTAATTGGTCCTAATGGTGCGGGCAAGACTACCGCCATCAGGATGATGATGGACATCATCAAGCCAGACTCGGGCGACGTGACAATCCTCGACGAGAAGTTGAGTGAAGCTAGCAAGAATAGACTTGGCTACTTGCCTGAGGAAAGAGGACTGTATAGGAAGCTGACTACCATCGACTCCATCATCTACCTTGCCTCCCTCAAAGGTATGGACAGGCACTCAGCCGAAGAAAAAGCTAACGAGCTGCTAAACCAAACAGGTATGCTACCGCACAAAAGAAAGAAGATTGAGGAGTTGAGCCAGGGCATGGGGCAGATTATCCAATTCATCGTTACTATCATCCATGACCCGGAACTGGTTATTCTGGATGAGCCATTTTCTGGTCTAGACCCGGTTAACACCGAGTTAGTGAAAAGGATGTTCGTTGACTTGAAGAATCAGGGTAAAGCCGTAATCCTGAGCACACACAGGATGAATGAAATAGAGGAACTTTGCGACCGCATATTAATGATAGACAACGGACGTGCAGTTCTTTATGGGAATCTGACTGAAATCAAGTCAAGGTATAGAAGCAGTTCGGTTATTCTGGATTTTGAGGGTGAGCTGGGGGAAGTGCCGGGAGTTACCGAGAAGCGCACTCACAAAGGCTACGTTGAGCTGGTCCTGGATGGAAATACAACTCCTGGGCAAATCCTGGAACGATTGGTAAGCACCGGGATAGTAATCAATCGCTTTGAGGTAGCTACTCCTTCACTGAACGAAATATTCCTGAAGGTTGTTGGTAAAAACCATGAATAAGGCGCTATTGATATTCAGGCATGAATTCCTGCACACGATAAAGAGGAGAGGGTTTATCATTATGACCCTTATCGTGCCACTCGTAGCCCTTCTGGCTATAGGAGCTTTCCAGCTCATATCAGGAATTGCGGAGCTGCCTGTTGCAGAAGAAGTAACCATTGGATATGTAGATAAGTCAGGCGGATTCGAGGGATATACCCAACAAGATAAGGTAAATCTGGTTCGCTTTGATACACAGGATGACGCGACTGAAGCACTGATAGAGGGGGATATCAAAGAGTATTTCGTCATTCCGCCGGATTATATCTCGACGGGAGTGGTTAGCCGGTATACTCTGGAGAAACAACTAGAGGCACCAGCCGAGATTGCGACGGCAATCAGGAATTTCCTCTTGAATAATCTATTGGCGGGTAAGGTGCCCGCAGCCACTGTAGACCGGGTAGAAGCACCCTTGAATCTGGTTACCACCAGGCTTACTGAAACCGGCGCCATAGCTCCGGAGCAA
>DAOUZA010000003.1 GCA_030665785.1 Dehalococcoidia bacterium | reverse complement strand
GGGGTCTGCAAAACCCCGATACAGCGGTTCGAATCCGCTCGCCGCCTTTTTGCTTTGCCGAGGTGGCGGAATGGCAGACGCGGCGGACTTAAAATCCGTTTCCCGAAGGGGAGTGTGGGTTCGAGTCCCTCCCTCGGCACTGAACTACTAGTCCAAAATGCCTCTTTTACAAAGCTTGGAACATTATGCGAAACGCACTTCTTGCAGTGCTCAGAGAAATGGTAACCTCAGGTGTTTTTATTCTTGTTGCTTCATTTAATCTGAAGCCTAACATGATGAATTTGGACAAATACTACAGCACATATTAGAATTTGACAGGGTAGACCAGATGGGGCGAATTTTGAGCTCACCTGTATAGCTAATTATCGAATTTGTTTGGCACTGGAATTGTAAATACGGGGGCTGTTTAAAAATGTAGTTGCCCAATTTATTGGGCGACTGTGCCTGATAAATCAGGCAACTACAAAAATTTGGGGGTGAAACACCTCCAAGATGGCTGAAATTGAACGGGGAATCAAAATTAAACAGCCTGAAAATAAGGTTAAGGAGGTAGAAAAAATGAAAGCGCGAGAATTAATTTTTAAGGAGATAGAAAAACTTCCTGAGCCTTATCTCATAGAGATATTGGATTTTATACGCTTTTTAGAGGCTAAAACTTCGGAACAAAAGATGGGGCTAGCAATCGCAAGCGAAACATCTCTTAAAAAAGATTGGCTGAAACCTGAGGAAAATGAAGCATGGAGAGATTTGTAAAAGGGGATGTAGTGGTTGTTCCTTTCCCCTTCTCAGATTTAACTCGAGCTAAACGACGACCAGCTTTAGTAATTGCAGAATTGGAAGGGGATGATTTAATTCTCTGCCAGATAACTAGCCACTCAGTTAGAGACAGATACGCGGTTCCAATTGATGAGAATGATTTTGAAACTGGGACACTCAGGCAAAGGAGCAATTTGCGACCAAACCGCATATTTACGGCAGACCGCCACATCATCCTGTATAGAGCTGGTCATCTCAAACCTGAGAAGATGAATGAAGTAATTAAAGAGATAGTAGGTTTCCTTCGACCATAAAGCAACTTTCCATAATAGAGTAAGGGAGAGGCAGACGCGGCGGACTTAAAATCCGTTTCCCGAAGGGGAGTGTGGGTTCGAGTCCCTCCCTCGGCAGTGAGTCAGCCAAGCATTTATTCTAAATAAAAGGAGGAATAGGGAAATATGACAGCGGGAACCACAATTTTGGATAAGGCGAGGACGGAGAGAAGGACAGTATTAACGGAATTTGAATCTAAAGAATTGCTCAAGCAAGCTGGCATACCGGTTATTGAAACGAGATTGGTTAAAACCAGGAAAGAAACTATTTCTGTAAGCAAAGAGTTGGGGTTCCCGGTAGTGCTTAAAATTGCGTCGCCGGATATTGTGCATAAGAGTGACTCCGGTGGTGTTAAATTGGACATTGCTAGCGCTACCCAAGCAGGCAGGGCATATGCTGAAATCATGTCATCCATAAAGCATAAATATCCCGGTGCTATCATTCATGGTTTAACCGTGCAGAAAATGGCTCGTCCGGGCACCGAGGTAATTGTCGGCATGAGCAAGGACCCTCAATTTGGGCCAGTGATTATGTTTGGGCTCGGTGGCATTCTGGTAGAGTTACTAAAGGATGTTTCCTTCAGAATAGTTCCGATTACTCGGGAAGATGCTGCGGAGATGATTAGGGAGATAAAGAGATACCCCTTATTGGAAGGTTACCGGGGACAAGAACCAGCTAACATCGCTGCTCTTGAAGACTTAATAGTCAGAGTATCACAGTTTGTAGAACAAACCCCTGAAATTAAAGAGCTTGACCTTAACCCCATATTCGCCTATAAGGATAAGGTTATAGCTTTGGATGCCAGGGTTATCCTGGAAGATTAGCTGTTTCGTGCCGCGCTCTTGATGCCAAACCTAGCTAGGCATCTCCAAAAAAGAAAGCTTATTTCTTTTGAATAACTTGCTTTACTGCTTCTTCGATACCTTCCGCGGTCAGCCCCGCTCTTTGAAGTAGCTCCCCGGGTTTCCCCGATAAAGAATAGCGGTCTTTAAGATTGACGAAGGACATAGGCACTGGTTTTTCTCTAGCTACTATTTGGGCAACTCGGCTACCTAAGCCGCCATGAGCCAAATGTTCTTCAGCAACGACGATGGCCTTTGTCTCTGAGGCTGCTTTAATTATAGCTTCCTCATCCAGGGGGTTGAGAGTGTGCATATTAATTACGCGACAGCCTATTCCCTGGTCTGCCAACATCTTTGCTGCCTCTAAAGCTTTAGCTACCATAATGCCCATGGCTATAATGGTGATGTCTTTACCCTGTTTCATGGTTATTGACTTACCCACCGTGAAATGGTGGCCTTTGCGGTAGATGAGCGGTGTTTTAGGACGGCTTAATCTAATGTAAAAAGGTCCGTAGGTGGCTGCAGCTGCTTTTACTGCCTCAGTGGTTTCTATGGCATCAGCGGGGACAATAACGGTAAAGCTGGGGAGGGAGCAATATAAGGATAAATCCTCAATGGCATGATGAGAAGTGCCATCTTCACCAACACTAATGCCACCATGGGTGGCTACCATCTTGACATTTAACTTTGGTTGGGAGATACACATCCTCAACTGGTCAAAACATCGGCATGAAGCAAAAACAGCAAAAGAAGTGGCAAAAACGGTTTTCCCTGAGGCAGCCAAACCAGCGGCTATGCCTATCATGTTTTGTTCCTCTAAACCACAGTCGAAGAAGCGCTCGGGAAACTCTTGTGCAAAAAAGTGAGTCATCGTTGACAATGATAAATCAGCATCCAAAACAATAATGTCTTTGTTTTGTTTGCCTAGTTCAATTAACGTTCTGCCATAGGCTTCGCGGGTAGATGCTTCCACAGTCATTATTATTCCAGTTCCTTTAATGCTCTTTTAGCTTCCTCTAATGTAGGCGCCTTGCCGTGAAATTCAACATTATTCTCCATGAAGCTAACTCCCTTACCTTTAGTGGTATGTGCAATAATAACAGTTGGCCTACCTTTAGTTGCTTTAGCTTCCTCGAAAGCAGTTAAAATTTGGTCGAAGTTATGGCCATCTATCTCAATGGTGTGCCAACCGAAAGCTTGCCATTTTTTATTTAACGGCTCAATGTCCATAATATTTTGAGTCCAGCCACTAAGTTGCAGTTGATTGCGGTCAATAATTGCATTCAAGTTATCCAATTTAAAGTGCGCGGCTGATAAAGCTGCCTCCCAAGTTTGGCCTTCTTCACATTCACCATCGCTGAGGAGAACGTAGGTTTGATAATCATGGTGATCAAGCTTAGCAGCCAGTGCAATACCGATGCCGAAGGATAAACCTTGACCTAAAGAGCCTGCTGACATTTCCACCCCGGGAGTAAGGTTTCTATCAGTGTGTCCTTGAAGGCGGCTATCTAGTTTTCTCAACGTGGTCAATTCTTCTACAGGGAAATAGCCACTTTCAGCTAAAACAGCATATAAGGCTGGAGCAGCATGCCCTTTGCTTAATATAAATCTGTCACGGTCTTTCCATCTGGGGTTATGTGGGTCATGGTGCATAATTTTGAAATAAAGTGCAGTGATGATATCTACGGCTGATAAAGAGCCTCCAGGATGTCCACTGCCTGCTGTAGATATCATAGTGATTATATGGCGTCGTAGCTTTTTTGTCATCTCCGTAAGCTCAGGCACAGAGAAGTCGAAGACATTAGTACCCCTGGTATCTTGAGAAGCTACTTTGATGTTATTTGACATTTGCTCAGTGGCACTAAATATCGTTAATCTAACTATTGTAAATAAAGATGACTTATAATGTCTATATGATAAGTGAAATATTTTCCAAAAATTTGTGGTTGAATATAAAATTGAGATTAGAGATTCAGTGGTGCTCGAATTACTCTGTGCTAATGGAGGAGAAGATTGACATTTGAACGTGAAAGGATTCGTTCTTTTATCGCTATCGAATTACCCCGTGAAGTTAAGTATGAGTTAGCGCAATTGGGCAGTAAACTTATGGATGCTAGGCATCCATTCGTTAGGTGGGTGGACATTGAGAATGTTCACTTGACCTTAAAATTCTTAGGTAACGTCCCTGGTAATCAGGTAATCGAGATAACTGAAGCTATAAAGGAAGCTGTGCATGGAATTTCTCCGTTTCGATTGGAGATTTCAGGTTTAGGAGCCTTTCCGAAGATGGCGCAGCCACGTGTTATCTGGGTTGGTATCAGCGGAGAAACAGGCAAGCTTTTAGATTTACAGCGAAGGGTGGATTCCAAACTTGTTCCCCTGGGCTTTGCTAGAGAAAATCAATCATTTGTGCCACACTTGACGCTGGCCCGTGTTAGAGATAGTGCCTCATTAGGTGATAGAAAAGACCTCGGGCGGTTATTGAGCTCTACCAAATTTGAAAGCAGATGCCATATTACTGTAAATTCTATTAACTTAATGAAGAGTCAGCTAAGGCCTGAGGGACCTGTTTATTCCCGGCTATTTACAGTGAGTTTACAGGGTGGCTGACTTTACTTGCTACAGCAATTTGCTTATACTAGTATTGTGTGAGGTGACTGAAGATGCCTTATCAGTTGGAGGAAGATGAGTCTTTACAAAGGCAGCGATTAAGTAGGGAAGCGACAAATTTGGCTGTCCAGGGACGCTGGGAAGAAGCTGCGAAGTTAAACAGGGAGATAATTGAAAGATTTCCTAATGATATTAAGGCTTATAATCGTCTTGGCAGAGCTTTGACAGAATTGGGGGAAATTGCCCAAGCACGAGAAGCTTATCTCACAGCGCTGGAACTCGCACCAGCTAATGCTATTGCCAAGAAAAATATTACTCGTTTGGATAGCTTACCAGAATCTAAGGTAGGTTCTAATAATAAAGTAGGTAGAATTATCCCTGAGCTTTTTGTTGCTGAATCAACCAAGTCTGGAATAGTAACCCTTCATAATTTAGCCCCGAGCGAGGTATTAGCTAGAGTAAATCAAGGTGACCAAGTACAGTTGAATCTGGAAGAACAGCGGTTGGTCATTACAAGTGGAGATGGGATATATCTCGGCGAAGTAGAGCCTAAACATAGCTCGCGCCTCGTGAAGCTTATAAAAGGCGACAATAAGTATGTAGCTGCCATTTTTGGTATGGAAGCAACCAAGATTCAGGTAATAATTAAAGAGGTATATCAACATCCTGGTCAGAGTGGTATTCCTTCCTTTCTAGGTAAGATCGCTGATTCTTCCCATCCTTATGCCGGGGGGAAATTGCTCAGGTGGGGTATCGGTGACAAGGAAGGAAAAGCCGAGCATTTTGAGGAGGAGGTCGAGGACTCTTCTGAAGAAATGTTGCCAGATGGCTTTTCAGTAGTCGAGGATATCGAGTGAGGTGAGACGCAATGGCAGTAGGAATAGTAAAGCCTGTTAATATCGAAGAGGAAATGAAAAGCTCCTACCTTGACTATGCTATGAGTGTTATTGTCTCCCGAGCATTGCCTGATGCACGAGATGGCTTGAAGCCGGTACAACGACGTATTCTCTACGCTATGAATGAACTGGGGTTACGTCATAATAGTCAACATAAGAAAAGTGCTCGAATTGTCGGGGAGGTTATGGGGAAATATCACCCTCATGGTGATGCTCCTGTTTATGAAGCTATGGTGCGGATGGCACAGAATTTTTCCCTGAGATACGTTTTAATCGACGGACAGGGTAACTTTGGCAGTATCGATAATGACCCACCAGCAGCAATGCGATATACCGAAGCCAGGCTCGCTGAGATTTCACAGGAGATGCTAGCTGATATTGACAAAGATACTGTTAATTTTGTGCCTAACTTTGATGCTTCTCTTAAGGAACCCTCCGTCTTGCCAGCAAGATTACCTAATCTGTTGGTTAATGGTTCTTCAGGTATAGCTGTAGGTATAGCAACTAATATACCGCCACATAATCTTGCTGAAGTATGTGATGCCATCACTTATTTGATTGACAATCCTGATGCTGTTGTGGAGGAACTTCTGGAGTTTGTTAGAGGACCTGATTTTCCTACCGGGGGCATTATCTTAGGCACTGAAGGAATAAAGAATGCTTATGCCACTGGACAGGGGAAAATTGTGGTTCGGGCTAAAGTTAATGAAGTGACTACCAAGGGGGGTAGAAGGCAGATAATCATCACTGAGCTCCCTTATCAGGTAAACAAATCAGCTTTGGTAGGGAGGATAGCCGAGCTAGTTAAGCAAAGAAAGATTGATGGTATCAGCGAAGTACGTGATGAGTCAGATAGAGAAGGTATGCGAATTGTTATCGAAGTTAAGAAAGAGGCACCTATCCAACAAATAATTAACAACCTTTACCTGAACACTACAATGCAAACTGCCTTTTTCATTAATACGGTAGCTTTAGTTAATGGACAACCTAAGCTTATTAATCTCAAGGAAGCTCTGATTTGTTACATTGATTTTCGTCAAGAGATTATCACCAGACGCTCTCAATTTGAGCTAAACAAAGCTAAAGAGAGAGCACATATACTTGAGGGACTTAAAATTGCCTTGGATAATCTAGAGCAGGTGATCAACATAATTCGAAAATGCGAAACAGTTGAGTCCGCTCGCAGCGAATTAGCCTCGTTTTTTAGCTTGTCCCAAATTCAAGCGCAAGCTATTCTTGACATGCCACTTCGACGATTGGCTCACTTAGAGCGAGAGAAAATTGATGAGGAATATAGGGATGTAATAAGCAATATTTCCTATTTAGAGGATTTGTTGGCTAATCCCAGGAAGGTATTGTTCCTTATTCAGCAAGAGATTGTTGAATTGAAATCCAAGCATGGTGACCAGCGGCGGACCATAATTAGTGAAGAGGAGGCGGTTGAATTTCGTAAGGAAGAGCTTATTCCTCACCAAAAAGTGATGGTTATCTTGACTAATCAAGGATTTATCAAGAGAGTTTCGGTTAGCATGTATCGGTTGCAGCATCGTGGTGGAAAAGGGGTCATGGGAATGGCGACTCGCGAAGCTGATTCTATAAAACACATCTTAATAGCTGATACCCATGATAACTTGCTTTTCTTTACTGCTTCTGGAAAAGTTTATTCGCTCAAGTGCTACGAAATTCCTGAAGGTTTGTCTCGAGGTACTAAGGGAACCGCACTAGTCAATTTATTGCTTATTGCTCTAAAGGATAAAATAACCGCAATGGTAGCTTCAACAGATTTCCCGTCAGACAAGTTCTTGGTGATGGCTACCAAAGCTGGCATGATTAAAAAAACCTCCCTAGATAAGTTTGCCAAGATTAGGAAGAAAGGTATTGTGGGTATGAGACTTAATAAGGGAGATGAGCTAATATCAGCTGGAGTAGCTACTAATTCAGATGAGGTTATTATAGTAAGCGAAAGGGGGCGGGCTATTAAGTGTAGGGTTAGTGATTTGAGAGCTGCGTCCAGAATTAGCGGTGGTGTTCGTGGTATCCGCCTGGATGACGACAGTGCTGTAGGTATGGGAGTCGTATTTCCCGGGGCGTGTTTGCTTACCGTAACACAGCGTGGTTTTGGCAAGTTGACTAAAGTCCCGAATTATTTAATGCACAAGCGAGGTGGTAAGGGAATCCGAGCGCACAGAGTGGGGGAGAAGACCGGTAAATTAGCAGGGTGTAAGCTAGTTTCAACAGATGGTTACTTAGTAATGTTGTCAAGCAGAGGTAATGTAGTGCGTATACCTATGGTGCAAATCTCAATTCAAAGCAGGAATACCCGAGGAGTGCATTTGATGACACTGGATGAGGATGATAGCGTAGTCTCCCTGGCTACCCTGAACCGTATGGCAGATTGAAGTACTTGTGAGCGGGGTTTTAAGTGGTATTTCCAAATTAACAAATTAATCTGCTGGTAAGGTGGAGTTTGCACGGGCTGTCTTGTATTTTTCACGACAGGCAATTGACCAACGTTGTAATCCACAAGCATTACATTTTCCGTGGCTACAATCTGGTGTTTCCTTCATTTGCCAAAGGTTGTAGTATTCCCTTTCCAGGAATTTCCTAGTTACTCCAGTGTCAATATGCTCCCAGGGTAACACTTCATCAAGTGCTCGCTCCCGATTGGCGTAGAAGGAAATATCAAGTCCTTGCTCTTCAAAAGCGGTAATCCATTTTCGGTGATTGAAACATTCGCTCCAGGCATCAAATTTGCACCCTAGTTGCCAAGCACGATGGATAACTTTGCTCAGACGGCGGTCACCCCTGGATAAAGCTGCTTCTAGTTGGCTAGCTTTGAGATTAGGCCAGGAAAATCCTATCCTTGCTTGGTTCAATCCTCGCTTTAATATTTCATATTTAGGTAATAATTTTTCCTCTGTTTCCTGTCCCATCCATTGGCAGGGAGTATGTGGCTTAGGAACGAGAATAGACGTGCTAACGCGTAGCCTGCTTTTTCGGCATAGACGACTTATTTTGGTAACAAGCTCAACAATGCTTTTTATATCATCAAGGGTCTCGCTAGGCAATCCGATGATAAAGTATAATTTCAGATTTACCCAATCTTTATTTAGAGCAGCTAATGTCTCCAACATAGCTTGTTCGGGAATATTTTTGTTGATTACACGGCGCAATCTTTCACTTCCTGCTTCGGGAGCAAAGGTCAGAGTTATTTTGTGCCGTGTTCTCATTAGCAATTCAGTTAACTCTGCCGTGACTGAATCTAGACGTAAGCTTGGTAAGGATAAGGTAAACTGTCTTGTATAATACTGATTCGCTAATTTATCAATGAGTCCCTCAATGTCAGTATATTTTGCGGTGTCCAAGGAAAGTAGCGATATTTCATTATATCCGCAATATTTTAGCAATTCGGCTGTAGCTTTTATTACTTCTTGTTGTGGGCGCTCTCGGACAGGGCGGTAGATCATTCCAGCTTGGCAGAATCGACAACCTCCAGTGCAACCTCGCTGGATTTCTACAGATCCATGCCCATGTATTACCTCAATGTAAGGAACCACTGGCCTTGTAACTGGAGGAGGTAATTTGGCTACTACTCTACGTTCGATTTTTGGCTTGACTTCAGGTAGCGTAGGGGCAATGCTGTTTATAGTGCCATTCTTGTTGTAGTAAGCTTGGTAAAAACGAGGCACATAAATCCCAGGTAATTTAGCAGCTTGTCGAAGCAATTCTTCTTTGTCCTCTCTATATGCTCGGAAGAGCTCTAGCAACTCGACAATTATTTCTTCACCTTCACCAACGACAAACAAATCAATGAAATCAGCCATAGGCTCGGGATTGAGAGCACAGCTACCACCGGCTATTATCAAAGGATGGGAGTTATCCCTGTGATAATTGAATAAGGGAATTTGAGCTAAGTTTAGGATGTTTAACACATTAGTATAAGTAAGCTCGTAGCCTAGTGAGAAGCCGATAATGTCGAATTCGTCTAGCCTATGTTTTGATTCCAAGCTGAAAAGGGGGATATGGCGTTCTCGCAGCACTATTTCCATATCTATCCATGGAGCGAAAACCCTTTCCGCCAAGACATCTGGTTGTTCATTGAGTATCTTGTACAAGATAGCTATTGCTAAGTTGGACATGCCAATTTCATAAATTTCGGGGTAGCATACAGCAGTTCGAATCGGCGTCGCCTCCCAATCCTTGACTATGCTATTCCACTCACCTCCGGTATAGCGAGCAGGTTTTGAAACTCGTGTAAGGATGGTGTTGAATTCGTGCATTTTATCTCAGGCATTATAGCTTCTTGCTCTGGTAAACTTCAAAATAGCTAGTTATATAAGTTGACATATTTACCTTGGTTTGCTAAATTGTAGTTTTGTTGTGCTCTAGTTGAGGAGTAAATTAAGCAGGTAGTAAAGGCTGTCTGGTTGAATCTGTGCTATAGTTATAGCAAGAATGGTTGATGTACAACTAGGCGGTTTTAAAATAGTCTAAGATATGAGAAGGTTATAGAAGTGCCAACGATTAATCAGCTTGTTCGCAAGGGACGCAAGAAACCTAATAAGCGAACCAAGGTTCCAGCGTTGCATTTAAGTTATAATGCCATAAAAGGCAGAACTCGCTGGACTGAAGGTTCACCTCAGAAGCGAGGCGTTTGTATCCAGGTTAAGGCTGTTACTCCTAAGAAACCGAATTCGGCATTACGTAAGGTTGCTCGCGTAAGGCTAACTAACGGGATGGAAGTGACCGCTTATATTCCTGGCGAAGGGCATAATTTACAAGAACATTCGGTGGTTTTAATTCGTGGTGGTAGAGTCAAAGATGTTCCCGGAATTGGCTACCACATTGTTCGTGGTACCCTAGATACCGAAGGGGTGGCTAATCGGAAACAGAGTCGTAGTCGATATGGTACTAAACGGACTGCAGGCGAGTGAGGTAGCACATGCCGAGAAAAGGTAACAAGGTAGTAAAGAGAGAAATTCCTCCGGACGCTAAGTATGGAAGCGTTATTATGTCTAAATTTATTAATAAACTCATGTTGCGTGGGCAGAAAGCCACTGCTGAGCGTGTTGTTTATGATGCTTTGATGCTTACCAGTGAACGAGCAGATAGTGGCCCTGTAGAAGTTCTGGAACAGGCGGTTAAGAATGTTACACCAGCTCTTATGGTTAAGTCGCGACGCATTGGTGGGGCTACATACCAGGTTCCTGTGGAAGTAGAAGAAAATCGGGGGCGTTCTATCGCAATGAGATGGTTAATTGGCGCAGCGCGAGCACGCCATGGTAATTCAATGGCAGAAAAATTAGCTGCTGAGTTGACTGATGCTATTCATGGTCAAGGAGCGGCAATTAAAAAGCGCAGCGATGTTCATCGGATGGCTGAAGCTAATAGAGCCTTCGTACATTATCGTTGGTGAGGAGTGGGCGTGTCACGAACTTTCCCTTTAGAAAAGATACGTAATATGGGCATTATTGCCCATATAGATGCTGGTAAAACTACTGCTACGGAGAGGATGCTCTACCATACAGGGTACACCTACAAGATTGGCGAGGTAGATGAAGGCACTGCGACCATGGATTGGATGCAGCAGGAACGTGAGCGTGGCATTACTATTACTTCCGCGGCTACTACCTGCTACTGGCGTGAGCACCGCATCAACATCATTGATACTCCTGGGCATGTAGATTTCACCGCTGAAGTAGAACGCAGTCTCCGTGTGTTAGATGGTGGCATCGTAATACTCGATGCTTTAGCGGGCGTCGAAGCTCAATCGGAGACGGTGTGGCGCCAGGCAGATAAATATAATGTAGCTAGGCTCTGTTTTCTTAACAAGATGGACAGAGTCGGTGCTGACTTTTATCACGCTATAAGAATGGTGGAAGAGCGGCTTCAAGCTAAACCGTTACCTATACAGCTCCCTCTAGGGGTTGAAAATCTTTTCCGAGGAGTTATTGACCTTGTGGAGAATAAAGCTATTACTTTCCCTGATGATCCTGATTTAATGCCTGTAAAGGAACCTATTCCTGAGAATGACAGGGCTATGGCGACTGAGTACCGTCAAAAATTAATTGAGAGGTTAGCTGAAAGTGATGATCAGATTATGCAAATGTATCTCGAAGGTCAAGATATTCCAGTCTCATTACTAAAAGTTGCTATAAGAAAGTTAACCATAGCCAATCAAGCAGTTCCCGTTCTTTGTGGTAGCGCTCTGAGGGGTAAAGGGATACGTCCTCTGCTCGATGCCGTTGTTGATTATCTTCCTTCGCCTCTGGATATTCCTCCTATCTCTGCAATGGGACTTAATGGCGAGAAGGAAATTATTTGTCGGCCCAATGATGAAGATGCTCTTGCAGCGTTGGTTTTTAAAACAGTTTCTGACCCATTTATGGGCAGATTGAGTTATCTCCGTGTGTATTCAGGAAAAGTAAAAGCCGGGGCCCAGATTCTTAACTCCACGAGGAATGAAAGGGAACGGATGGGAAAGCTATATCTTATGCATGCTAATCGCCGGGAGGAAGTAGATGACGCTGACACAGGCGCCATTGTAGCTGTTGTTGGGCTTAGAAAGACATTTACCGGTGACACGATTTGCAATGTTGCCTCTCCTTTGCTCCTTGAGTCTATACGTTTTCCTGAGCCAGTACTTTCCATGGCAATTGAACCTAAGAGTAAGGCTGACCAGGATAAATTACATAATGTTTTAAATAAACTTGTGGATGAAGACCCAACTTTCAAGTGTTACCAGAATTCAGAGACTGGTCAAACTATTATTTCAGGCATGGGTGAGCTTCATCTTGAGGTTCTTACAGAGCGTGCTTCGCGTGAATTTGGGATAAAGGTAAATGTTGGTAAGCCGCAAGTCGCTTATAAGGAAACAATAACCATCCCAGTAGAATCTGAAGGGAAATTTATTCGTCAGTCTGGAGGTAAAGGACAGTATGGACATGTTTGGCTTAGGCTGGAGCCTGGTGAGAGAGGCAGTGGTTTTGCCTTTTTTAATCAAATCCGCAGTGGAGTCATACCTAAGGAATTCATTTCTGCTATAGAAGCAGGTGTTCGAGCAGCTTTGCAAAGCGGAGTATCTGGATATCCTACGGTGGACATTAAAGTAACTCTATACGATGGTAGTTTCCATGAAGTCGATTCTTCTGATTTAGCGTTTAACATAGCAGCGTCCATTGCGGTGAAGAACGGTATGCCTAAGGCTAAGCCCATCCTGCTCGAACCAATTATGAAGGTAGGAATAGTCACTCCGGAGCAATTTCTAGGGGAAATTTTAGGTGATTTAAATTCGAGAAGAGCCCATATTGAAAACATTGAAACCCACGAGACCTTTTCTATTATTCGTTGTTCCGTTCCTCTATCGGAAATCTTTGGTTTCGCTGGAGATTTGAGATCCCTCAGCCAGGGAAGGGCAAATTGCACTATGGAATTTTGTCGTTATCAGGAATTACCTGATGATTTAGCCAAGCAGTACATGGCTGAGATGGTGGTGAGATAGATGAGCAATCAAAAAATCCGGGTTAAAATAAAAGGTTTTGATCATAGACTGGTTGATCAGTCAGTAAGACAGATAGTGGATACTGTGGAACGCACTGGAGCTATAGTTGTTGGTCCTATACCCTTGCCTACAAAAATAGAGAAGTTTTGCGTTATCCGTTCCCCGAATATTGATAAGGATTCTAGAGAACAGTTTGAAATTCGCACACATAAGCGGTTAATAGACATCTTGCAACCTAGCGCTAAAACCATAGATGCTCTAAGTCAACTTAACTTACCTTCTGGAGTGCAAGTAGATATCAAATTGTGATAAAGCGATGGTTCAAGGCATTATTGGCAAGAAGATAGGTATGACACAAGTTTTCCTGGAAAATGGCGAAGCGGCAGCAGTAACTGCTATTGAAGCTGGTCCTTGTTTTGTCACCCAGGTGAAGAGTGAAAGCAAGGATGGATATAATGCTATCCAGCTTGGTTTTGGGAAGGTAAGCCATCTTAACTCGCCTCAATCTGGACACCTCAAAGATATGGAGGAAGTTCGTTATCTTCATGAGTTTAAGACCGACGATGTTAGCTCATATCAGCGTGGTCAGCAAATGGATGTCGGATTTTTGGGAAAAGGTGACTTAGTAAATGTAAGTGGTTTCTCTAAGGGAAAGGGCTTTGCTGGTGTAGTAAAACGCCATCATTTTGCCGGAGGACCAAAAACGCATGGGCAATCTGACCGTCATCGTGCTCCAGGGTCAATCGGTGCTACCACCTATCCAGGCAGGGTGTTTAAAGGAAAGCGTATGGCTGGACATATGGGGGCGAGGAAAGTAACCGTGCATAATGTAGAGGTCATCGAAGCTGATTCGAATCGCAGCCTGCTTTTATTAAAGGGTGCCGTACCCGGAGCTAATAAGGGATTATTGTTTATTGAGAAAGTGGAGGAAGTATAAATGCAAGTCCCAGTTCATAATCTATCCGGTGAAGTTGTTACACAACTAGAGATTAGCGATGATATCTTCGGTCTTCCTTTTAATGATGCTGTGGTTCATCAAGCATTAGTGAGGCAATTAGCTAATAAACGTCAAGGTACTGCGTCCACGAAAACAAGGGGAGAAGTCCGTGGGAGCACGAGGAAAGTTTATTTGCAAAAACATACCGGACGAGCAAGGAGGGGAGCTGTAGGGTCACCGGTTCTTAGAGGGGGGGGAGTAGCTTTTGGTCCCCACCCTCGTACGTATCACCAGGCTATGCCTAAGAAAATGAGGCGTCTAGCTTTAAAGTGCGTTCTTTCTGCTAAAGTTAGAGAGGGTAATATAAAAGTGGTTGAGGAGTGTACTTTTGATAAGCCAGGAACAAAGGAGATGATTAACATCTTATCAGCACTTGGCATCGAATCTTCAGTATTAATTGTTACTCCTGATGCTACTCCAAATGTAGTTAAGTCAGCTAACAATTTAATTACCGTGGATGTTTTACCTTCGGCTTTGATCAATGTGGCTGATTTACTTTCTCATCAAAAACTGATGATCACTATTGATGCAATACGTAAAATAGAGCAAACTTGGGGAAGAAAGGCGATTAAGCATGCATCCCTATGAAGTTTTACGACGTCCCATAATTTCGGAGAAAGCTACATTGCTTCAAGAGGGAAGTAAGTATGTCTTTGAGGTAGCTAGAGAAACTAATAAGGCTCAAATTAAGCAGGCAATTGAGCTGGCATTTAAAGTAAAGGTATCTAAAGTAAACGTGATAACCACTCCTGGAAAGACGAAGAGAATGGGTAGGAGAGAAGTAACAAGTTCACCATGGAAAAAGGCAGTGGTTACTCTGGAACCAGGTGATAAGATCAGCTTCTTTGAAGGTGTTTAAAAAAGGTTAACCATGGGGTCAGTAATAAAGTGGAGAAAAAAGAAGATGTCCAAGCATCATCATCGGAAGCTTATGAAGAAAACTCGGTGGCAGAGGAAACATCCATAGATATAAATTGGAGGTAATTTGTGGCATTAAAGAGTTACAAGCCAACTTCTCCTAGTAGGAGAGGGATGGTTAAAGCTAGTTTTGAGGAAATAACTAAGGCAGTTCCTGAAAAATCATTGCTCCTGCCATTGCGGAAGAAAGGGGGACGCAATAGTCGCGGTGTAATAACAGTACGTCACCGTGGTGGTGGGGCCAAACGCAAGCTTAGAATCATCGATTTTAAGAGGGATAAAATTGGCGTTCCTGGCAAAGTGGCTGCCATTGAATATGATCCTAATCGTTCAACTCGGATCGCATTAATTTATTATGCTGATGGAGAAAAGCGTTATGTCCTTGCTCCTTTAGGTCTTCAGGTGGGGGATGTTGTGGAGGCGGGAGAGCAAGTTGACATAAGAATAGGAAATGCCTTACCTATCGGTTTGATTCCAACGGGCACGTTAATCCATAATATTGAAATTGAGCCTGGCAGGGGTGGTCAGCTTGTTCACAGCGCTGGGACTGCTGCTCAAATATTGAGTAAGGAGGGTAAATATGTCTCGCTTCAGTTGCCCTCGGGTGAATTACGGAAGTTTCACCATAACTGTTGGGCTACTATTGGACAACTAGGTAACGTTGAACATGAGAATTTGGTGCTGGGTAAGGCAGGATGTCGAAGGTGGTTGGGGTTCCGTCCTACAGTTCGTGGTTCTGCTATGACCCCGAGAGATCATCCTCATGGAGGAGGTGAGGGTAGAAGTCCTCGAGGGATGCCTCCTAAAACACCTTGGGGGAAGCCGGCACTGGGGCGAAAGACACGCCGTAATAAGAAATCAGATAAAATGATTATTAAGCGAAGGAAGTGAAATGTCGAGGTCACGTAAAAAAGGTCCCTATTGCGATGCTAAATTACTTAAGAAAATAGAGTTGCTCAATAATTCGGGGGAGAAGACGGTAATAAAGACCTGGTCCCGTGCTTCTACTATCCTTCCCCAAATGATAGGGCACACTATTGCTGTTCATAACGGGAGGAGACACGTACCTATTTTTATCACTGAAGGCATGGTTGGGCGTAAGTTGGCAGAATTTGCTCCTACCAAAACATTTAGAGGGCATATTAGCAAGGCTAAGGTCACTGTACAGGCGAGGTAATGAGTGAATGAAGGTAAAAGCTGTAGCTAAAGACGTTGGTATCTCACCTAAAAAAGTTCGTTTAGTGGCTGATATAGTTAGGGGTAGAAAAATTGATGAGGCATTAACAATCCTTAGTTTTCTACCTACTCCGGCAGCTAAGGCTGTGGCCAAAGTGATTAAATCAGCAGCAGCTAATGCTGAAAATAATTTGCAAGTGTCTCCTGCTGACCTTAGGATTAGTGAAATCCTTTGTGATCAAGGGCATACTTTGAAGAGGTTTCGCCCACAGGCAAGAGGGCGAGTAAGCCCCATTTTAAAACGGGCTAGCCATATTACAGTGTTTGTTATGGAGGAGGGAAGTTAACCTTGGGGCATAAAGTTCACCCACGCGGTTTTAGGTTGGGTATTAGTCAGGACTGGGATGCTAAATGGTATGCTGAAAAGGACTATAGCCGCTTCCTTCTGGAGGACCTAAAATTACGCAAGGCTATAGCACAAAGATGCCGTGTTAGTGGTGTTTCTCGCGTGGAAACCGAGCGGCTTGGAGACGAGATAGGTTTAACCATTTATTCCGTTCATCCTGGCATTCTTATTGGGAGAGGGGGGCAAAATATAGAAATATTAAAAAAGGAGTTGGAGAAAATTAGCGATGGGAAAATCAGGTTAACTATTCGAGAGGTTGAGCGTCCAGAGCTTGAAGCTCACCCAGTAGCTCAAAACATAGCTGAACGAATCGAAAACAGAATTCCATTTCGCCGAGTAATGAGCCAGGCAGCTTTTAGAACTTTAGAAGCAGGTGCAAAGGGGATAAAGATAAAGTGTAGTGGCAGGCTTGGTGGAGCTGAGATCGCTCGTTTTCAGACTTTGCATCAAGGGCAAATGCCATTGCATAAGTTATCTGCTGATATAGATTATGGTTTTGTCGAAGCTCATACGGCAATGGGACGTATCGGGGTTAAGGTGTGGATCTATAGAGGCGATATTCCTAAGGAGGTAATGAAGGAAAGTGCTACAACCGAAACGGGTGAAATATCGTAAAGTCCATAGAGGTCACTTAAAAGGGGAAGCCACTAGTGGTAATACTGTGGTCTTCGGTGATTTTGGATTGATGGCTGAAGAATCTGTTTGGCTAACAGCAAGGCAGATTGAGGCTGCCCGACGTGTTTTGGTACGCTATGTACGGCGTGGTGGCAAACTATGGCTACGCGTTTTTCCGGATAAGGTGGTAACCAAGAAGCCGGCAGAGACAAGAATGGGGGGAGGCAAAGGTGCTCCCGATCATTGGGTAGCTGTGGTTAAAAGAGGCAGAGTTATTTTTGAAATGGGTGGCATAAGTGAAAGCTTAGCTCGTGAAGCAATGCATTTTGCTTCTTACAAGCTTCCCATTGCTACTAGCTTTATTACAAAAGGAGAAATGAAGATTGAAGGTCAGTGAAATTCGTGCTTTTAGCGATGAAGAGCTGTTAAAGCAATTGGAAGAGGCTCATGAAGAGCTCTTTAATCTTCGTTTTCGTTTAGCTACTCGGCAACTTGGCAATCACCGTGAGTTACCGCGAGTTAAGAAGGAGATTAGCAGACTTAAGACTGTTCTTCGAGAAAGAGAACTTGGCATATGATGAGTCATTTAAGAAAAAGAAAGGTTAGAACTGGGGTAGTGGTGAGTGACAAAATGGATAAAACTGTTGTGGTAGCTGTAGAGACGGTAAGAACACATCCATTGTATAAAAAATTGATGAGGCATATCAAAAAATATAAAGCTCATGACGAAAATAATGCTTGTAAGGTTGGTGACAAGGTAAAGATTGTGGAGATGCGCCCTCTATCTAAGGAAAAAAGATGGCGAGTAGTGGAACTCACATCGAGACCAACAGGAGCACAGGAGAATGATTCAATCCTACACCAGAGTTAAAGTAGCTGATAATACAGGAGCTAAGCAAATCATGTGTATCAACGTGCCTGGTGGCACTAAAAGAAGGTACGCTCATGTTGGCGATATTATTGTAGCCTCGGTAAAACGGTCTATACCGCATAGTATGGTGAAACAAGGTGAGATAGTACGAGCTGTGGTTGTCCGTGTGGCCAAACCTTACCGCCGCACAGATGGCTCTTATATTAAATTTGATGAGAATGCTGCAGTAATTCTTGGCGATAAGAATAATCCTAAAGGAAGCCGTATCTTCGGTCCTGTGGCTAGAGAGCTTCGAGGTAAGAATTTTACTAAAATAATTTCGTTGGCTCCGGAGGTCGTATAAGATGAAGATAAGGAAAAACGATACTATTGTTGTTATTGCTGGCAAAGAGAAGGGCAAGAAGGGGAAAGTTCGTAAAGTTCTTCCTAAAGAGAATAAAGTTATAGCGGAAGGAGTTAATCTGATTAAACGTCACTCTAGGACTCGAGGAGCAGCCCGACAGGCTGGCATTATTGAGCTTGAAGCTCCGCTCCATTGTTCTAATGTAATGCTACTTTGTGATAAATGTGGTAAACCGGCACGAGTTGGGTTTCGTTTTCTAGATGATGGTAGAAAAGTGCGAATTTGCCGTTCTTGTAACGAGGTGATTGATTAATACTAGCATGGCTCGACTAAAGGAGAAATACCTAAAAGAAGTGGTTCCTCGGCTTAAAGAGAAATTTAGTTACGACAACATAATGCAAGTGCCTAGGTTAGAGAAAATTGTTTTGAGCATCGGTTTGGGAGAAGCGATACAAAATCCCAAGGCACTTGAATCGGCTGAAAAGGATTTAACAACAATCGCGGGGCAAAAGCCTGTACTTACACAGGCAAAGAAATCTATCGCCTCATTTAAGTTGAGAACCGGCATGCCTATTGGGATGATGGTCACACTGCGTGGCATACGAATGTACGATTTTCTGGATAAATTAATTAATATAACCTTGCCACGTTTTCGTGATTTTCAAGGGGTATTGAGAACCTCTTTTGATAGTCATGGCAATTATAATTTAGGTATGCGGGAGCAAATAGTTTTTCCCGAGATTGAATATGATAAGGTAGATAAGATTCGTGGACTCCAGGTAACTATAGTGACTACTGCCAAGACTAGCGAAGAATCAATGAGCCTATTAGAATTCTTGGGCATGCCTTTTAAGGGTAAAAGCAATGGCTAAGGTAGCTAAGATCGTAAAGTCAAAGCGCTCCCCGAAATACAGGGTTCAGCAACGTAATCGTTGCAAATTATGTGGACGCCCGCGTGCTTATATGCGCAAATTTGGCTTGTGCCGCATCTGTTTTCGGGAGCTTGCCGCAACTGGGCAGATTCCTGGAGTGAGAAAGTCGAGTTGGTGAGGATTATATTATGATGGTAGGCACTGACCCAATCGCTGATATGTTGACTCGAATCCGTAACGCCATCATGGTGAGGCATGATAATGCCCTCATACCCTCCTCTAAAATAAAATTATCCATAGCTAAAATTTTTAAAAACGAGGGGTTTATTCAGGATTATGAAGTAATTAAAGGTAAGCCACAGTCAACGATAAAAGTATATCTCAAGTATATAGAGGAACAACCAGCACTGCTGGGATTGGAAAAGGTTAGCAAACCTGGCTTGAGAGTCTACGTTGGTAAGGGGGAAATTCCTCGTGTTTACGGAGGACTGGGTATTGCTATTTTGTCTACCTCTAAAGGCATTATGACCGGTCAGAAAGCATGGCAGCTTGGTCTCGGGGGTGAGCTTTTACTTTATGTGTGGTAGTCTGGAGGTTAAGTAATATGTCTCGCATTGGATTATTTCCTATCCCGGTGCCTGAAGATGCACAGGTGAATATTGAAGGGAATAAGGTGACGGTAAAAGGGAGCAAGGGAGAAATTTATCGTTGTTTTCACCCAGACATGTCTATTAAATTAGAGGAAGGGAATATAGTAGTGTCCCGGAGGAGGGACGATAAAATGCACCGCTCTTTACATGGGCTTACTCGTAGTTTACTTGCTAATATGGTTGAAGGAGTTAGTAAAGGTTTTGAGAAAGTTCTAGAGATAAAGGGAGTGGGTTACAGGGTGCAGGAAAAAGGTGATAAATTATCATTTCAAATCGGGTATAGTCATCCTGTAGAGTACCAAATTCCCTCCAATGTTTCCATTTCCATTGAGGGAACAAACCGTATTTACATTAAGGGTATTGATAAGCAAGTTGTGGGGAGAGTAGCTGCTGAAATCAGAGCTATACGCCCTGCAGATTGCTATAAAGGAAAGGGGATTAGATATGGTGGGGAGCAAATTCGGCTCAAGCCCGGCAAAGCTGGTAAGGCAGTAGCCGGAGGATAGTAAATATAATGCTTAAAACAAATTCAAGAGCGCTTCGGCGAGAACGGCATAAGCGAGTAAGGAGGAAAATATCAGGTACAGCATCTTGCCCTAGATTATCCGTTTTCCGAAGTTTGAATCATATATATGCGCAAATCATAGATGATTCTTCAGGAAAGACATTGGCTTCGGCAAGTACTCTTGAACCTATTGCAAGGGAGAAACTTGGACAGGAGGCAAAAATAAGGAGAGCTGAGTTTGTAGGTTCATTGGTTGCTCAAAAAGCAATAGACAAAGATATTAGGCAGGTAGTTTTCGATAGAGGTGGATACAAATATCATGGGCGAGTGAAAGCTTTAGGTGAAGCTGCCAGGCAAGCAGGATTGAAAATTTAAGGTTACTAAGAATGAAAGCAGTTACTAAAGTAATTGGTCTAAAAGCTAAAATTGACCCTTCAGGGTTAGAGATTAATGAGAAGCTCCTAGCTATTGACCGTATAAGCAAGGTAGTTAAAGGTGGTCGGCGTCTTCGTTTCAGAGCTCTAATGGTAGTTGGTGATAACAACGGGCATGTTGGAGTAGGGTTAAGTAAAGCCACTGGTGTTCCCGAAGCGATTCGCAAAGCTAGCACAACAGCACAAAAGGAATTGATTGAAGTTCCACTCGCGGATAATACCATTCCCCACGAAGTTTTAGCCAAGTTCGGTGCCTCTAAGATTTTACTCAAGCCAGCAGCACCTGGGGCAGGCTTGATTGCTAGCAACACGGTTAAGGCAGTACTTGAATTGGCAGGGATAAAGGACATCCTTAGCAAATCCCTGGGTAGTTCTAATCGAGTTAATATAGCTAAGGCAACAATACTTGCCTTAGCAAACTTGAGGAAGCCAGAAATGGCTATGAAGGACAAGCAAGATGAGACAGGATGAATTAAGACCCCCTGTAGGTGCTAGGCACAAGAAGAAGCGTGTTGGGAGAGGGAACAGTAGTGGGCATGGCACCTATTCGGGAAGGGGGTGCAAGGGACAAAAATCGCGCTCTGGAGGTAAGGTACGTCTTGGCTTTGAAGGTGGGCAATTGCCTCTTATAAAGCGATTACCTGGGAAAAGAGGTTTTACTAATGCCTTTAAAAAGAAATATAGTATTGTGAATGTAGGCAAGCTTAGCATATTTCCTCCTAATACCGAGGTAACCAGAGAGAAGCTCTTCGAAGCAGGGTTAATTGAGTCATTAAAGAATCCTGTCAAGATTTTGGGTACTGGTGACGTCCATTACTCGTTGTCTGTGAAAACTGACAAACTGTCTACTGCTGCGCGAAAGAAGATATTATCTGCCGGTGGCAAGGTAGAAGAGATTTAAATGCAGCGTAGGGAAACTCAATCACGTCTCATCCAGGCAATGAAGGACATGTTTATGTTGCCGGACTTGAGACAAAAGCTCCTTTTTACCCTGGGCATTTTAGTAGCTTTTCGATTTATAGCTCATGTCCCCTTGCCTGGCATAGACCTTGCAGCCCTGAGTCAACTTTTCGAGCAAAACCAACTTTTTGGTATGCTGGACCTCTTTAGCGGTGGTGCTATGAGGAGGTTCAGCATTGTTGCTATGGGAGTCTATCCCTACATCACCGCCTCGATAATTATGCAGTTATTAGTCCCGGTCATTCCTAACCTTCAGGCTCTATCTCGGCAAGGTGAAATTGGGCAACACAAAATTAACCGCATTACCCACCTCCTGACAATACCTCTGGCGGCTTTGCAAGGTTATGGCATGCTGGCCATGCTGCGGGGACAAGGTATTGTGATAGAGCTTGACCCGCTAACCCTTGTGACTGTAATAATATCAATGACTGCTGGCACTATGTTTCTTGTCTGGTTAGGTGAATTGATTACTGAAAGAGGCATTGGAAATGGGATATCACTAATAATCTTTGCTGGTATCATAGCTGGATTGCCAGAGATGCTGGGACAAAGCATCCTAGCTGCTTCTGATAACCCTATGGGGGTGGCTGCTTTTATTATCCTTGCTTTAGCCACTTTAGTGTTTATAGTCGCATTTATTGAGGCGCATCGTCGTATCCCTGTACAGTATGCCCGCACCACTTTTCGCAGTGGGCGCATGTATCGACAATCAGGTTCAACTTATATCCCACTTCGGGTAAATACCGCTGGGATGATTCCTCTTATTTTTGCTATTGCTGTAGTGACACTTCCAGCAACAATTGCTAGCTATTTTGCTAACCCGTCATCCCCGAATTTTGCGAACACAATGATGCATGCTTTTGACCCTGGCGCCGCCCTCCCTTTGGGATTAATTTACTGGGGAGCATACTTTCTATTAGTAATGGGCTTTACTTTCTTTTACACCATGATAATATTCGAGCAAATGGGCTTAGCTAAGAGATTGCAAGAACAGGGAGGTTTCATCCCTGGAATTCGTCCCGGAAAGGCAACTGCTGATTATTTAGACCGTATTATCCGTCTTATTACATTTGGCGGTGCCCTCTCTCTGGCTTTAGTAGCAATTATGCCTTTCATTGGCAAAGAAATTACTAACGTTGCAACGATAACAGTTTCCAGCATGGCACTGCTCATAGTTGTTGGCGTTGCTTTAGATACTATGAAGCAGGTAGAAGCTCAATTAACTATGCGGCGATATGAAGGCTTTTTGAAATAGTGAGGGATTAAGTATGTATATTATTCTCCTGGGTGCTCCAGGTGCTGGCAAGGGAACACAAGCAGATAACCTATCCAGTGAATTAAATTTACCGCATATAGCTTCAGGCGATTTGTTTCGAGAGGCATTGAGGAAGGAAACTGAATTGGGCTTATTAGCTAAATCTTATATGGAGCGAGGGGAATTAGTGCCTGATGAGGTAACTATTAAAATGATTTTGCACAGGATTGAGATGCCCGATTGCGCTTCTGGCTGTCTTTTTGATGGTTTTCCACGAACATTGGCACAAGCCGAAGCACTAGATAAGGGTCTCGCTGATAAAGGTAAGAGTATTGATAAGGTGATATACATTAAGGTTTCTGATGAGGAGCTTTTGAAACGTCTCGGGGGGCGATGGCTTTGCCGAAATTGTCAGACTCCATATCATTTAATAACCGCGCCACCAAAAGTACCTGGAAAATGTGATAAGTGTGGTGGTGAGCTATATCAGAGAGAGGATGACAAAGAGGAGACGGTGAAAGAACGATTAAGAGTCTTCCTTGCACAGACTATCCCGATAGTCGATTATTATAGGGGTCAAAGCAAGCTTATTGAGGTGAATGGTAACCAGGGAATACAAGAGGTGGCTAAGGAAATAATGCTGTTATTGAAAGCAAAGTAAAGTGATTTTCAAGTGATAATTATAAAATCCCCTGAAGAAATAGCTATTATGCGTCAAAGTGGTAAAATCTTAGCAGCTATTTTGAGCAGGTTAGAAAAGGAAATAAGGTCAGGAATCAAAACGTGCTACTTGGATGAGATTATGGCTGAAGAGTTGAAGGTAAGGAAAGTTAAATCTTCCTTCAAGGGTTATCAAAATTTCCCGGCTAATTTATGTGTTTCAGTGAACAATGAAGTAGTTCATGGTATTCCTGATAAACGAGTATTAAAGGAGGGAGATATTGTTTCACTAGATGCAGGGCTCATTTTTGAAGGCTTTCATTCTGATTCAGCTATAACCGTTGGTGTAGGGGAAATAACCCCGCAAGCTAAGGAGCTCATAATGGTTACCAAGAAAAGTTTGGAACTAGGCATTGCCCAAGCTAAGCCTGGTGCACATATTGGCGATATTTCAGCTGCTATACAGAATTATGTTGAGTCCAAGGGGTTCTCTGTAGTTAGGGAGTATACCGGACACGGGGTAGGTCGAAAATTACACGAAGAACCTCAAATACCTAATTTTGCTTTCGGAAAAGGTACTTTACTTCGCAAAGGCATGACTTTGGCTATTGAACCCATGGTCAATGCAGGGGATTGGCATACTAAGCTGGCACCCAATCGATGGACGGTGCTAACTGCTGATGGGAGTCTCTCGGCGCATTTCGAACATACTGTTGCTATCAGTAATAGCGGGGGTGAAATACTCACTAAGTATGGCTAAAAAGGAAAGAATAGAGGTCGAAGGCAAGGTAATTGCATGCTTGCCTAATACCATGTTTCGTGTCGAACTAGCTAATAGTCATATGGTTTTAGCTCATATTTCAGGCAGGATGAGAAAGCATTATATTAAGATATTACCCGGGGACAGGGTACTAGTAGAACTTTCTCCTTATGATTTAACCAGGGGTAGAGTTACTTATCGACTTGGATGAGATTTTCGTGTGTTTTTGACAAGCATTCAATGTTCTCTTATAATAAAGTTTTGTTTTGATATGAATTTGAGATGAAAGTAAGTTCTTCAGTTAAGCCTCGTTGTAGCAAATGTAAAATTGTTCGGCGTAAGGGCAGAGTTAGGGTTATTTGTGTGAACCCAAGGCATAACCAAAGGCAAGGTTAGTGGATAACTAATGGCGCGCGTTGCTGGTGTGGATCTTCCTAAAGAAAAACCGGTTAGTATAGGGCTACGATATATTTATGGTATTGGGCCCACATTAAGCCAGCATATCTTGGCTGTTGCTGAGATTAACCCCGGTATTAAAGTCAAAGATCTTACCGAAGAGCAGGTTGTTCAAATTCGAGACATCGTGGATAAGAAATGCAAGGTGGAAGGTGAACTCCGAAGGGAAACACAGTCTAACATAAAGCAATTAATTGAAATTGGCTCTTTGCGCGGTATTAGACATCGTATGAATTTGCCAGTTCGTGGACAAAGGACACGCACTAATGCCCGCACTAAGAGGGGTTCACGAAAGACGGTGGCCGGTAGAGGGCAAAAGCGCGGTTTAAGCAAGAAATAAAATGCCAAAGAGAAAAAAGACCAAAGCAAGAAGAAGAACACATCGTGGAATCAGTGAGGGAAGAGTTTATATTCAGTCTACCTTCAATAACACTATAGTCACTGTGACTGATTTGAAAGGTGATGTTATTGCTTGGGGAAGCGCGGGTAGTGCTGGATTTAAGGGTTCCAGAAAGGGCACTCCTTATGCTGCTCAGTTAGCTGCACAGAAAGCAGCGCGGCAAGCAATAAGTGATGGTTTGCGACAGGTTGAGGTTTACATTAAAGGACCTGGTAGTGGACGAGAGGCAGCTATTCGCACATTACAGGCTTCGGGGCTTAGCGTTACTAGCATTAGGGATGTAACCCCGATTCCACACAATGGTTGTCGTCCACCTAAAAAGAGAAAGGTATAGAATGGCACGTTATACAGGACCTACATGTCGTTTGTGCCGTTATCTTGGTGAGAAATTAATGCTTAAAGGGGAGAAATGTTTTACTCCAAAGTGCCCTTTGGAGAAAAAGAACAGCTCTCCAGGGGAACATTCCTTGAGCAGGCGACGCCGTAGAGTTACAGAACGTGGGCTTCAACTGCGTGAGAAACAGAAAGTTCGCTTTAGTTATGGAATCTTTGAGCGGCAATTTCGCAAGTTTTTCCAAGAAGCTCAGAGAGCTCGAGGCATTACCGGAGAAAATCTGCTAATATTGCTGGAAAGGCGGTTAGATAATGTGGTTTATCGCTTAGGTTTTGCTAGTTCACGTGCCCAAGCCAGGCAAATAGTTCGGCATGGTCACATACTTGTTAATGGGCGTAAGCTGGATATACCAACCTATCTAGTGCGGCCAGACGATGTCATTGCATGGCGAGAAAGCAGCACTAAAACTGGATATTATAAACAGCTATCCGGGGAGATCAAGGGGAAGACTATTCCTGGTTGGCTAAGCTTAGATGAAGAAAATGTGGTAGGCAAAGTTTTAACATTACCTACTAAGGATGATCTTGATGCTAAATTTGATGGAAAAGTTGTCGTTGAATACTACTCAAGATAATTCAATTAAGTTGCCTATTCCCAGCGCTAAATGTATTGAGGCGGTAAACAATTATGGCAAATTTCTTGCTGAGCCGTTAGAGCCGGGATATGGCATCACTTTAGGCAATGCCCTTCGTCGTGTGCTCCTCAGCTCCTTGCCTGGGGCTGCAATAACCTGGGTTAAGATTGACGGGGTTCAGCATGAATTTTCACCACTCCCTCATATCAAGGAGGATGTCGTTGAATTTCTGTTAAACGTCAAACAAATAAGATTTCGTCCTCTATCCCACCAACTAGGTGAGCTGCTTTTAGATGCAGCAGGAGAAGGGAAAGTTTATGCTGGTAATATTGAACCGTCAGCAGATTTTCAGATTGCTAATCCTGAGCTCTATTTGGCTACTCTAGATTCCCCTGAAGCTAAGCTTCGCGTAGAATTTAATATAGAGTTAGGCCGAGGGTATTCACCAGCGGGATCCGCCAAGAACTTACCTGTAGGAGCATTGTCTGTAGATTCTATATTCACACCAGTGTACAAGGTCAATTTTTCAGATGAGACTATTAACCCTGGTAGAGAGGGAAGTCCTGAAAGGCTTATTTTAGAGGTTTGGACTGACGGTACTATATCTCCAAGCGAGGCAGTGAGCCAGGCTGGGGCTATCTTAATCGACCAGTTTTCTCCGTTCAAGGAGCTCATTCCCCTAGAGGAAAGAGAAGCCGAACCGGTTGCTGGTTTGCCACCTAGCGTTGAGTTTGATGTCTCGATAGGGAAACTAGGGTTGTCTACCCGTAGTTGCAATAGTTTAGCCAGGGCTGGAATTTTGACTCTAGGGCAACTTATAGAGAAGAATAGAGAGGGCTTACCACCACTACCTGGGTTAGGGGCGAAATCTCAAAAAGAGGTGAGTACCCTGCTAGCAAGTTTAGGATTTCCTGTAGAGGAAAAGGAAAGGGAAAAGAAGAGGAAAAGAAGAGGATGAGGCATAAAATAGCGGGACGCAGGTTAAGTAGACCAACAGGGCATCGATGGGCACTGTATCGAAATCAAGTAGCCGACTTGTTAACTCATGAAAAGATTACCACTACTGAGGCTAAAGCTAAGGAGATTCGTAGTTTGGCTGAGAAAATGATTACCTTAGGGAGAGATGGTAGTCTTGCTTCAAGGCGTCGTGCCTTAGCATTTGTTACCGATAAAAAGGTGGTGGAAAAGCTCTTTAATGAAATTGCTCCCATGTATTCTGGCCAAGCGGGAGGCTATACACGGTTGATTAAATTGAGACGCCGTGCCGGGGATAACGCTCCCTTAGTACAGATCCAATTAATTAAGTAGTGGCTCTTACAAAATATGTTTTAGTTGTAGAATATGATGGTGCAAAGTATTGTGGTTTTCAATGGCAACCTGGATTGCCCACTATTCAAGACGAGCTGGAGAAGGCTATCAAGAAATTTTGTGGTCAGTGCAGTCGAGCTGTAGCTGCTAGCAGGACTGATACTGGAGTGCATGCTAAAGGGCAAGTAGTAAGCTTTTGGGCAAAAGAAGGATTATCCAACATAACGATGGCAAAGGCGTTAAATTATTATCTTCCTAGAGATATAGCAGTCAAGGCAGCCTACCGAGCTAGTGATGATTTTAATGTCAGGCAGGATGCTTTGAATAGGGAATATTACTATTATATCCTGAATAGTGAATCTCGGGCTCCATTAAGCGAAGGATTTGCTTTACACGTCTCGAGAACGTTAGACATGAAGCCGATGAATAAAGCATGTCAGCTTATTCTTGGCAGTCATGATTTTAAATCGTTTACCACTTTTCCGAATAATTCAAAGAACACAGTGCGTAACGTCTATAAGACAGAAGTTAGGAGGAAAGATAATTTAGTTATTTTTCGGATGATAGCCGATTCATTTCTTCCTCATCAAGTGCGTAATACTGTCGGGCTTTTAATTAGGCTGGGGTTAGGCAAAATAGGGCTCGACGCTTTCAAGGATATTATGGAAGCAAGGATCCCCAATTTGGCCGGTCCCAGGGCTCCTGCTCGTGGATTATGCTTGAACAGAGTTAATTATTCTAAATCTTTGGGAGTTCAACAATGAAGACTTATAGTCCCAGCGCCACAGAGATTAAAAGAGAGTGGCGGGTAGTTGATGCTAGCGGGCAAGTCTTGGGTAGATTAGCATCTCAGGTAGCCAAACTATTGATGGGAAAGCATAAATCGATTTATACGCCTCACCTGGATACTGGAGACTATGTTATGGTGCTCAATGCTGCCAAAGTGAAAGTTTCCGGCAAGAAGGTTAACCAAAAAATTTACTATCACCATTCTGGGTATCCGGGTGGGCTCAAAGAGGTTACCTTCCAGGAATTGTTCTCCAGGGATCCCACGCAGGTGGTGGAAGCAGCTGTTAAGGGAATGCTACCTAAAAGTCGCTTGGGTAGAGCCATGTTTAAAAAGCTCAGGGTTTATGCCGGGAGTGAGCATCCTCATCATGCTCAGGTTGCATCAAGGAGATGAAATTTAATGGTTGAGCAAGCATATGTTTGGGGTACAGGAAAGCGTAAATGCGCTATTGCACAAGTTAAACTTTTCTCGGGTGATGGTAAGATTACCGTCAATGGCAAACCTTACCAGGAGGTTTTTACTCGTCTTTTATATCGTCAATTGATAGAGGCTCCCTATCAGGTTACTGAAACTATGGGTAAATATGATGCTATAGTAAAGACAAAAGGTGGTGGTTTGAGTGGTCAAGCTGCGGCTATTCGCCATAGCATTGCTCGTGCTCTGGTCAAACAGAACGAGTTATTTAAACCTCTATTGAGACAGGAAGGCCTGCTTACACGGGATGCCAGGATTAAAGAGCGCAAGAAATATGGGCTTAAACGGGCCCGCAAGGCACCACAATACACCAAGCGATGACCTTGGGTAATTTAAACTCCCATACGTCATTGCGAGCCAAAGACGTGGCAATCCCGGGGGCATGAGATTGCTTCGTCGCTACTGCTCCTCGCAATGACATAAAGGGTGTCATTGCGAGCCAAAGACGTGGCAATCCCGGGGGGCATGAGATTGCTTCGTCGCTACCGCTCCTCGCAATGACATAAAGAGGAGGCTAATGTGCCACTAATCATATGAACGTGTACACTATATTGACACATCATATAGATTTAGCTAAAATAAAATCAAATGAAGTTAATAGTTATAGGTTTAGGTCAATGTGGTGGGAGAATTGTAGATAGGTTTGCCTGGCTTAATAAGAGAGCGCAGGTTGTGCGAGGGCTTAATGTGATTGCCGGTGCCTTCGCTGTCAATACTGATATTGCTGATTTGAGCGGACTATCCAACATCAAACCTGATTATAGACACAGGATTGTTGTTGGGGGGCGGAAGACCGAAGGACACGGAGTAGGTAAGATAAGTGAACTCGGTGCTGAAATAGCAAGGGAAGATGGCGACAAGATTATAGATGCCATAAGAACAGCAGAGCAATTCCCTGAGGCAGATGGTTTCTTATTGATTGCTGGTGCTGCTGGTGGTACAGGGTCAGGCTCAATAGGGGTATTAACCCGACTGTTAAAAGAGCGCTATGTTGGTAAGCCGGTTTATAACCTCATCGCTCTCCCTTTTCGCCAGGAAGAAACAACTGAAAGCAGAACTATTTACAACACTGCTATTTGCCTTAAATCGGTATACTTAGTAGCCGACGCTATAATTCTTGTTGATAACCAGAGGTATATCAAGAAAGATTCTTCCATTGCAGAAAATCTGGCGAGGATCAATGCTCGCCTGGTTGAACCTTTTTACAATCTACTTTGCGCCGGTGAGGAGACAAAGCCAAAGTATATCGGGTCAAGGGTGCTTGATGCCGGAGATATAATACAGACCTTGGCAGGATGGACAGCGATTGGCACAGGTAAATCGTTAATTCGGCAGAGGAAACTCCCCCTTGGAAAGAAAAATCATTTCAGGGACAAGGTAACTGAGACCAATAAGGGAGCCCATGCCATGGATAAAGCCTTAACTGAGTTATCACTCACATGCGATCCTAAAGGTGCGAGAAGAGCTCTCTACCTTATTTCTGCCCCGCCTGGTGAGATGAATATGGACATAATCAAGGATCTTGGAGACAATTTAAAGGCTGTAGCCCCGAATGCTTTAATACGAAGCGGGGATTATCCTAGGCAAAAAAAATCGGTAGACGTTGCTGTAATTCTGTCTGATTTTGGCGCTCTAGGGAAAGTGACGAATTACTTCACCAAAGCGATTGACTTAATCTCCGCTATAAAGGCAAGACAGGGATTACAATATGGTGGCAGAGAACTCGAAGAAATCTTTAATGACATCCCTGTGTTACTATAATTCACAAAAGGCTTAATATATTAGCTTTATCACACTAACCAGAGAAACGCGCCTGTTTTTTCTTATTTTGTGCTCTTGGTAAAGACCTGCCATGTTCTTTCTATAGCTTCACTGTGGGTTTCCCAGGCTTGTTGTTCAGTTTCCTCACGGATTTTTAATGTCTGAGCTATACTTTCTTCACAAACCTTGCTAGCTTGTTGTTCAGCTTCTTGGCGAACTTTTAGTGCTTGAGCCATGCTTTCTTCGCAAGCCTTTGCAGCTTGCTGTTTAGCTTCATCACGTATTTTCAATGACTGCACTATGCTTTCTTCGCAAACCTTTGCAGCTTGTTGCTTAGTGTCTTCATAAACTCTCTCTATTTGTTGTTCTTGCTCCTTATAGGCTTGTTGTACTTGACGTTCCGCCTCAGCATAAGCAGCGTAAGCTGCCATGGCACGCTGTTGAATTTCAGCAAGGGATTCTATAGCCTGTTTGGGTTTTTGGGAAACTTTCTTCGTTTTCTGCCCAGTTTCCTCCTCATCTGCCTCATTAGGGGAAACTCGCTTTTCTGGGTCTACCATAATATTCCTCCTTTATCTTCTATACCTTATATTATTTTATTAATTTTTGTCTATCTAGCTGCCAACACCGAAATAATTCCACTTTTATTGCCCATGTAACCTTGTTTTTCCCTAATCCTCCTCTATCCCATCATTTGCTTCGAGGGTTTCCTCCTCGGTTTCTTCAACTTCCTCAACATACTTATCTTTATTTGAAGCATACATTTTAGCCAGGAGGTTCAAACGCGTTTCGATTTCCTTGCTAGGCTTCACTGGCTTCTTCTCCTCTTCTTCCTCGCTGATTTCAACCTCGCTTATCGCTTCCTCAAACATCTTTGATGGCAACTCGGCAATCCCTTCAGCTCGCTCGCTTTCTTCAGCGACTTTACTTATTGCCTCCTCAAATATTTGCATTGATGCCATCGCAGCTCTCTTGGCTGATTTGCTTATTTCCTCCGCTCTGTTGATTGTCTCCTCGAATGCCTTTACCGAGGCGATTACAGCTTCCCTGGCTGCTTGTGTAGATTTTCCAACAGCTTCTTTAGCCGTTTCGCTTATTTTTCCAGCCTTATTTATAGCTTCCTGAGAGGCTTTTTTCGCTTCATCAGCTTTTTCTCTAGCTATCTTGCCTATTTCCTCTGCTTCGCTTACTGCTTCTTGAGATGCTTTCTTCGCCTCATCATTGCTCTTTATGATAGCTTGACTTATTTGCTTAACTTTGTTTGCTGATTCTAAGGATGCTCGCTTTGCCTCTTCGGCAGATTCTTTGGCTGATTGACTTATTTCCTCGGCTCTTCCTGTTGCCTCCTGAGCTGCTCTTGCTGATGCTTCAGAAATCTCCTTGGCTTCTTTGCTTACTCTGTCAGCCATACTCATTGCTTCTTCAAATACCCTTGCTGATGCTTCAGCAGTCTCCATAGCTGCTTTGCTTACCTTCGTAGCTTTACTCACCGCTTCCCGAGATGCTTTTGCAGATGTTTCAACAGTTTCCTGTGCTGTTTTACTTACTTCTTCAGCTTTACTTGCTGATTTAATCAATTCTTCAGTTTTGTTCTCTGCCTCTTGGGATACTCTCCTTGCCTCTCCAGCAGCTTCTGTAGCTGTTTGTCCTATTTGTTCAACCTTGCTTAGTGTCTCCTGAGATACTTTCTGTGCCTCTGTGGCTGTTTGGCTTATCTTCTCAGCTTTGCTTATTGCCTCTTGAGACAGTTTCTTTGCCTCCTCAGACGTTTCCTTAGCTGCTTGGCTCATCTTCTCGGCTCTACTCATCGTTTCGTGAGACACCCTTTTTGCCTCTTCAGCCGCTCCCCAAGCTACCTGGCTTATTTCTTCAGCTTTGCTTGTTGCTTCTTGAGACAGTTTCTTTGCTTCCTCAGCGGTTTCCTTGGCTGCTTGGCTTACCTTCTCGGCTCTATTCATCGTTTCGTGAGACACCCTTTTTGCCTCTTCAGCCGCTCCCCAAGCTACCTGGCTTATTTCTTCAGCTTTGCTTATTGCTTTTTGTGATGCTCTTGCTGTCGCCGTGGTAGTCTCCATGGCTGTTTTGCTTACCTTATCAGCTCTGCCTATGGCCTCTTGAAACACCCTCGATGCTGCTTCTGTAGCCTCCATAGCCGTTTTACTTACTTCGTCAGCTCTGTTTATTGCTTCCTCAAATGTCCTTTGCGACGCCTTTGCAGCTTCCGTAGCTAGCTTAATCGATGCTTCACTCTTGCTTATTGCTTCTTGTGATGCTTTTATTGATTCTCCAACAGTCTCTATAGCTTCTTGACTTACTTTTTCGGCTTTAGTTACCGCTTCCTGTGATGTTCTCCGTGCCTCCTCGGCGACTTCTATAGCTGTACCACTTACTTCTTCAATCTTATTCACGGCTTCCAGGGATGCTTTTTCTGCTTGCTTAGAGGCTTTCATGGTGGCACGGCTTATTTCCTCAGCCTTGCTTATTCTTTCCTGAGATGCTTTTACTGATGCTTCAGTGGCATCTTTGACTAGTTTGGCTGATGCTTCAACCTTGCTTACTATTTCTTCAAATGCCCCTGCTGATGCTTCAGTCTTACTTATTGCTTCCTGAGATGCTTTTATTGATGCTTGGGCGGCTTTCATAGCCGCTTGGCTAATTTCCTCAGCTCGGGTTATAGCATCTTGGGATGCTCTCTTTGCTTCCTCAACGGTCTCTATAGCCGCTTGGCTAATTTCCTCAGCTCGGGTTACAGCATCTTGAGATACCTTAGCTGATTCTTCAGCAGCTTTCCTTGCTACTTGACTTAGCTTCTCAGCCCGAATTACTGCTTGTTCAAATACATCAATATTGCTCTTCATAGGTCTGAACTAGAGAATGTCCCGTTTAGCATCACGCCTCGCAAAATTTAACATTTCCATTCTCCACTCTCCCTTATATCCTCCTCTATTTTACTAAAAACTACACTAAGTGGTGGGCCATTGTGGACTCGAACCACAGACCCCGGTCTTATCAGGACCGTGCTCTAACCAACTGAGCTAATGGCCCTTTGCTCATACTTATTAATTAATATAACCTTTGCAGGGAGAAAGTGTCAAACCATAAGCTAGCTAGTTAAACTGAAGCTAAGAAGCCCATTCAAGGAACCATAGACATAAATATGCCAGCAACTACTGAGGTAGCGATAGCACCTGCCATATTAGGACCCATGGCATGCATTAGTAAAAAGTTTCTGGGGTTTGCCTTTTGCCCTTCTACCTGAGCCACCCTGGCGGCCATAGGAACTGCTGAAACGCCAGCAGCACCGATAAGCGGGTTAATTTTCTCCTTCAAGAATAAATTGGCTATTTTCGCTCCCCAAATTCCCCCGGCAGTACCTAGTGCAAAAGCAACCACAGCTAAGCCAATAATAGCCAAGGTTTTAACATTAAGAAATACCGCGGCTGGCATCAAGGCTCCAATGGTTAGACCTAGGAGAAATGTCAACACGTCTACAAACACACCACCTGCTGATGCTGCCAACCTATCAGTCACACCGCTAACCAAAAGCAAATTGCCAAACATGAGCATGCCTATAAGAGGTGTCGACTTAGGAACAAGCAGGGCAGCAATTATAAAGACGGTTATAGGGAAAATAATCCTTTCTAGCCTGGAAACCTCCCGAACTTGAGGCTTCATATATATCTCTCGCTCCCTCTTTGAAGTGAGCAACCTTATTACCGGCGGTTGAAGTATAGGAACTAAAGCCATATAGGAGTAGGCTACCAGCGTGATGGGCCCCAGTAGTTGGGGAGCTTTGGCTACAGTAAGGTAAACAGTGGGTGGACCGTCAGAACCTCCAATAATACCTACACAAGCAGCTTCACTCATAGTAAACAGCCCAGTGAAATAAGCGATAAGAAAAACGACAAAAACTCCCAGTTGCGCTGTAGCACCAAATAGGAAGGATATGGGACGAGCTATGGCTGACGAAAAATCTGACATAGCGCCAATACCAAGAAAGATAAGCAAAGGAATTACCTCACTTCCTATCCCATAATGGTAGAGTAAATTTAAAAGTCCTATTTTCCCCTCAGCTATTTCATTTAATCCACCTGATGCTGGCAAAGGGACAGCGCCAGGCTCTGCCGGAGCATAAACCATCAACCCGCTCATAGGAATGTTAACCATCATAATGCCTATGCCTATGGGCACTAACAAAACAGGCTCCATTTTCCTGGCAATGCCGAGATAAATAAGCCCACCTCCAATAAAAATCATTATGATGTTGCCCCAGGTGAGCATACCGAAAGCTGTTTGATATAAGCCAAACATTTAAGTCAAATATCCTAACTTAAAATAGCTTGATTTATGAGGGCCGCTTGTCATTATTCTTAGTGGTTCTTCTTTGTATCAAGAGTCCCATTAACCATATTATCAGGCACAAGATTGTCAAAATTAAGATGGTTACTCCAAAACCACCACCAGCAATTTTTGCCACTAAACTCCAGTCTATCATCTCGATACTGAGGTCAACGATGTTCTCTTTCTTGCCATAGAAGAGTTATTGCGTGCTTAACAACCTCATAGCTAAAGCCACGATAACTAAGATAGCGGGATAGACGTTGCTGGAAGTCTGAGTAATCTAAATGGGAAAGGGCATGCATTCGACTGAAACCTAGCTTATAAGCATTGGCCTCGTCGTCTATGTCCTGAGTTACCTGTTCGATGACTTCCGGAGCTATCTTTTTGTCCCTTAATTCCTTCATTATTAACCTTTTACTCTTGGGCTTAAAAGATAAACGATTGTCCCTCCAAAACTGTGCAAAGGCAACATCATCGATTAAATTTTGCTGTTTAAGTTTTGCGATTGCTTTTTCCACTATACGGCCATTAAAACTGCGTAGTCTGAGGCGCTGCCTTATCTCAGCTTCACTGCGAGGACGGTAACTAAGATACCGATAAGCTAAATCGATGCAATGCTGAAGAGGATCCTTATTGCCTACCATATAGACCCTTCCAGCTAGGCAAAGTCTTCATCAAATATTTCTGAGCTTTATTAAGTGGAAATATTTAAAGGAGCATTTGCAGCTCTGATTTCACGTTCCAACTGCAAAGCAACTTCAGGATGTTGTTCCAGGTAATCCTTGGCATTCTCCCTTCCTTGTCCCAGTTTTGTCTCTCCATAACTGAAGAACGCACCAAGTTTCTTTACTAGACCTGCTGCCACTCCAAGGTCAAGTAAATCTCCTTCTTTGCTTATCCCATGGTTAAACATTATATCGAATTCAGTATGACGAAATGGGGCAGCTACCTTGTTCTTAACCACCCTGGCCTTAACACGTGTCCCGATTATCTCCGAGCCTTGCTTAATAGCCTCGCCCCTCCTTAAATCTATCCTTACCGAACTATAGAATTTCAGTGCTCTTCCCCCTGGCGTTACCTCTGGATTGCCAAAAATAATGCCCACTTTTTCCCGTAATTGATTGATAAATACCACTGCTGTTTTGGACTTGCCAATAGCAGCCACTAATTTCCTTAATGCTTGAGACATTAGTCTAGCTTGCAGGCCAACATGGGCATCCCCCATCTCGCCTTCTATCTCTGCTCTAGGCACTAATGCCGCTACGCTATCGATGGCTATTACATCTATAGCACCGCTTCTTACCAGAGTCTCAGTAATTTCCAAGGCTTCTTCCCCAGTATCAGGTTGGGAGATAAGTAAGTCATCAAGCTGCACACCACAGTTATTAGCGTATGCAGGGTCAAAGGCGTGTTCAGCATCTATATATGCCGCAGTGCCGCCAGCTTTTTGAGCTTCGGCAATTATATGTTGGGCAAGAGTAGTTTTGCCTGAGCCTTCAGAACCAAAGATTTCAATAACTCGCCCTCTAGGTATCCCCCCCACACCTAGAGCTAAATCAAGGGCTATCGAACCAGTTGAGATAGCTTCTACGGGCACTCTAGCTGAAGCTTCGCCTAATTTCATAATTGAGCCCTTGCCAAATTGTCTTTCAATTTGCTCGATGGCTAAGTCTACAGTCCTTTCTCTCTCCGTCGACATTTCGTTAATATTATGACATTAAAACATCCCGCAACGCAATAACAAAAACCACATGTAGAATATTAGGGATAGAATAAGGTAATATTAATACGAGGAAAATATGGAAGAAAAATTAGATTTAAACTGGAATGACGATAGTGTAGTACCGCCAACAATATATCCCGACTTAGAATTCTTGTTTCGACAGACACCGCACTTGGTCTTTCAGGAAGTAAATGCTAAACAAGGTGAATATGTATTGGATGTAGGGTGTGGTAGAGCTATTGATGCCGTTGAGCTATCGAAGAATGGAGCTATAACTATTGGTCTTGAGCCTTCTGGGGTAATGCTATGCCGCGCTAAGGAGCAGCTTGCCGAAGCTAATACAACAGTAGCTTTATTCCAGGGTATGGGAGAGACTCTGCCATTCAAGTCATGCTTCTTCGATAAGGTTATGTGCAAAGGGGCACTGGACCACTTCATGTCACCAGGTAAAACCATGGAGGAAATTTCCAGAGTGCTTAAGCCCGGGGGAGAGATGATAATTGCCATAGCCAATTTTGAAAGCCTTGGTTTTCGTATAGGGAAAAAGGTTACCAGGTTAAAAGTGGTTTTTGGGGCGAAAGCTGAAGAACAAATAACTCCCTGGGTTTTACCTGTTGACCATACATATAAGTTCGATTATCAATCACTCCGTGATTTGGTGAAGGCCAACTTTCAAATAAAGAGCATCAAAGGAGTATCTTTGTTATGGGGTATGCCCTGGTGGGGCAGCATTCTTTCCAAACTTCCCAGGCCAATCCGCAGTGGCATTCTGAGAGCTTTAGACAAGGTAGCTCGCTTATTTCCTACGTTAGCAGATATTATTGTAGTGAAGGGTGTTCCCTTTTCCGAGTGTAAATGACAATGCTTTTAGGAATAATCAGGTTAAAGAAATCCTCTAGCCAGCGGCGAGCCCTGTGATTGTTGTCTATATCAAGCGTTAGGAACTTGTAGTATAACGAAGGAATCAAGGCGTTTTTCCTTTTGATTCCGAACATGCAACGAAGTATCCAGTAAAAGGAATGCAGAGCGTGGTTGCGGCGGATAGCATAGATATTGAGTCTATTGGAGCGCAGAAGAGCAATAATTTGTTGAGTCTTATACCTCCGTATGTGTCCTCCTGGAAAACCATAGTAATCCTTAGAAAGCATCCAGCAGATAGACTCGGCAAAATAATGAGGTACACTGACTGCCATTGCACCATCATTATTTAATACTCTAATCAGTTCCCCGAGTGCTTGTTGGTCTTGGGGTATGTGCTCTAAAACTTCAGAGCAAATAATCCTATTGAAAGTACCATCCTTAAAGGGAAGTCTGTTTATATCAGCCTGGAGTAGATGGCTATTACTATTGACCTCACCTTTTTGCTTTAATAGAGCTAGAGTGTATTTATTTTTTTCAAGGCTCTCCCAATCAATGTCGAAAGCAATAACAGTGGAGTGATTTTGTTTGCATGCTTCCCAGGAGTGTCTTCCCTCACCACAGCCAGCATCCAATACCAACTCACCATCTCTCAACCCCAACAAGTTAAATTGTACCGTGACCATTGCGCTACATTAATCCTTGATATACTTCCACAGTTTTCTTAGCTGCTTTTTCCCAGCTAAATTCTTGTTGTACCCTCTTCCTTCCTGCCTCTCCTAGTTTTCGTTGTAATTGTTTATCTTCGGATAAACGCTTGATTGCCTCAGCCAGGGGCTCAGGTTCTCCCGGCGGGACAAGTATGCCAGCATTACCTACTACTTCAGGGAGAGCTCCAGCAGAGCTGGCTATTACCGGAACGCCACAAGCCATTGCTTCAGACGCAGGAAGACCAAAGCCCTCATAAAGAGAGGGCACTACCGCTACTTCAGCCCTGGAGTATTGTTTAGCTAGTGCTTCTTTAGTTAATCGCCCGGTGAAGTTAACCAACCCATCCACCCCGAATTTCTGTAACAATCGCAAGGCATAGGAAGGTGGTGGTGGCTCTGCTTGATTGCCGTGTGGGAAACGCTGCCATGGGTCATCTACAATGGTTAACCTTATTCCGTCATCATGCAGTAGGTATAGCGCTTTCAAGAGGTAGATAACTCCTTTTTTTCTATCATCGGTATTCCCAACCATAATTAAACCGCTTCTATTGCTACTTTCCTCTTTAATTGGTTTAAAGATATCGGTATCTGTACCGTTGTAGACAACTCTTAGTTTATCTGGATTTACCTTAAACGCCCTCTCAATTTCCTTAGCTGAACTTTGGGATACCGTAATTACTCTGTCCAAGCGTCGGGCAACGAAAGCCTGCATGTGAGTGAGAAGATAGAACATGTGGACTCCCCATTTACCCCGTAAGCTATCAGCTTGTTTCAAATCAGCCTGTTTATCTATAGTAAGGGGATGATGAATAGTGGCAACAATTGGTATTCCTAGTTTCTTCATTAGAAGGAGTCCATAACCGAGCCCTTGATTATCATGTATAATGTCAAACTTTCGTGACTTGTGAAGCTCTTTGACCTTAGCATAAGCTCGCATGCTGAATGCCAATGGATCACTGAATATTCCATACTGGGTAGTGACTAGTTCGTAAAAATCGGTAGGGTTTCGAACTTTGCGAAGATTTCCCTTAAATGAAGCTTCTCGATAGTATATGCTTGAACTTTTAAGGCGATGTAGAGTGATTCCTTCGCTTAGTTCAGGGAAAGGCGGACCGCTGATTACATCTACTTCATGCCCCATGCGCTGTAGTTCACGAGCCAGATAATAAATATAAATACCCTGGCCGCCACTATATGGATTTCCCCTATAAGTAAGCAGGCAAATTCTCATCTTCTCCACTCCCTATTAATGATAAAACTAATACAAAGGTAACTCGGTGATTTTAACATAACTATATTATGAAAGATAGACCTTTATAGCTAAAATCATTTCAAATTTCGTGTCTCTTCTAAGTTTTATAACTCACTCCTTTACAGCGTTGTTTTCTCAAACTATAATTGCCTGCATATCTTGTTATGCAGACTGATATGGCTATCATCCTGAAAAAGGTATCCTCACTATTGGACCGCCAGGAATATCAAAGCTACGCGGTGGGAGGTTTTGTGCGTGATTGGTTTTTGGGCAGGAAAACCAATGACGTCGATATTGCTGTAAATGGTAACGCAATAAATATAGCCCAGGAAGTAGCCAAGACCGTAGAGGGCAAATTTGTGCTGCTAGACGGTGTGAATGGGATAGCCAGAGTAGTGGTAAGTGAAGGTGAACAAGTATGGTATCTTGATTTGTCTTCCTTTGCAGATAACATTGAATCTGACCTTGCCCGACGTGATTTTACCATAAACGCCATGGCTGCTGAGCTTAGACAATTTATCACTGTGGTGAGCCGAAGCCCCAAGCAAAATGAACAGATTCTAAAGCAATCCGGAGTGAGACTTATTGACCCCTTTTCCGGGGAGAAGGATTTAAGGAACAAGATTATACGAGGTGTCAGCAAGAAGATATTCGAGGTTGATGCTGCCAGGCTATTGCGAGCAGTGCGTCTCGCTGCTGAACTCAATTTCGTTATTGAACCGGAGACAGAGGCTCTAATTTGCCATTATTCTGAGTTAATCACCAAAATCCCGGGGGAAAGAATCAGGGAAGAATTGCTTAAGGTGGTTAATTTGCCTAACAGCGCCCACTACCTGCGTTATCTTGATGAGCTTGGCTTGCTTTTGGCTTTAGTCCCGGAATTGGCGGAAGGCAAGGGTGTAGAACAACCTAGATTACATGTTTGGGATGTATTTGACCATTCTTTGCAAACTGTAGCAGCGATAGAATTTCTAATCAGGGAGCATGATTGGGAGTATGGCAGTGAAGAGATATTAACCGATACTCCTTGGTCACAAGGTATAAAGGAACATTTAGCTCAAGAGGTATCCAGTGGTAGCACTCACAAAACCTTGCTTAAACTGGGTGGATTGTTCCATGATATTGCCAAGCCAAGGACAAAATTTGTTGATAATACCGATAGAACGCACTTTTATGGTCATACTAAACAGGGAGCCGATATGACGGCGGCTATCTTGGGAAGGCTACGATTTAGCAACCGAGAAATAAATTTGGTGGAAAGCCTCGTTTACCACCATCTCCGCCCAATGCAAATGTCGGATAAAGAGATGCCTACGCAGCGAGCAATCTATCGCTACTTCAGGGATACCGGCGATGTTGGCATTGATATTTTGATTTTAGCCCTGGCTGACTATCTTGCTAGTCGTGGACCTCTGTTAGAGATGGCGGAATGGGAAAAACATTGCAGGTTGCTAAACTACATACTAACCGAGCATGATAAACAGCACGCTAAGGTTCTGCCACCAAAGCTGGTTGATGGGCATGATTTAATTAATACCTTTGGTTTAGCTTCGGGACCGTTGATTGGCGAGCTTCTGGACTCAGTGCAGGAAGCTCAAGCCAGTGGTGAACTAACCAGCAAGAAAGAGGCGCTAGCTCTAGTTCAAGTAGAATTGGATAAGCGTACGTTGAAGGATAAGGTTGGTTAATTGAGCAGCAAAAATATTTACTTATTAATTTTCATTATTGTGCTTTTTGGTCTTGCCTTATGGTCAATACTACCAGTAAATACGAAGTTACTCGGTCCTAATGGACTAACGTTAGGGCTTGACCTTAAAGGTGGCAGCCAATTGCTTTATGAAGCCAATCTGTCTCAGAAAGACCCCTCTATGAGTGAGCAGACTGCTATGGCATCAGTAATAGAGAAAATTCAGCGAAGGGTTAATGAATATGGGGTTACCGAGCCTACAGTTCAAAAGCAGGGAACTGACCGAATATTAGTTCAACTCCCCGGTGTGGAAAACATTACCGAGGCAATCAAGCTCATTGGTAAGACTGCTCTGCTCGACTTTAGAGAGCAGAAGTTCAATGCAAATGGAACCCCAATGCTTGATGAAATGGGGAACCCGATTTACCAGGACGAACCTGCCAAGGCTAGTGGCAAAGATGGTCAAGTGAGGGAGCTCACTGGCAAATACCTCAACCGTGCTTACCGCGACATAGACCCCTATGAAGGTCCAGTAGTTTTTCTAGAATGGGACAGCGAGGGAGCATATCTCTTTGAGCAAATAACGAAGAGAAATGTAGGCAAAAGATTAGCCATCTTTTTAGATAATGAAATGATATCAGACCCGGTGGTTCAAGCGACTATTACTGCTACCGAGCGGGGGTACATAAAAGGTCGTTTCACCATAGATGAAGCTGGGAACTTAGCAATACAGCTTAACTCTGGTTCTTTAGATGTTCCATTGACGCTTATTGACCAGCGAGACGTAGATGCTTCTTTAGGAGCTGATTCTATAAGGAAAAGCATGATTGCTGGTGGAATTGGGCTGGTATTGTTATTGCTATTTATGATTGCCTATTATCGCTTACTCGGGTTAGTAGCTTGTTTCAGCCTGGGGATTTACGGTGTTTTGCTTTTAGCTATCTTTAGCTTTTTCCCGATGACCTTAACTTTGCCTGGCATTGCGGCACTCATCTTATCTTTAGGTATGGCTGTTGATGCCAATGTTCTTATTTTTGAGCGAATGAAGGAGGAACTGCGTTCTGGACGCACCTTGGGTGCCGTTGTAGAGACTGGGTTTAACCGTGCCTGGACAGCTATTCGTGACAGTAACATCACCACCTTTATTGCTTGTGCCGTCCTTTTCTGGCTTGGTGGTACATTTGGTGCCTTTATGGTTAGAGGTTTTGCCCTGACTTTGTTTATTGGTGTGGCATTAAGCATGTTTACCGCCATTATTATCACTCGGACTTTCCTTCGTTTTGTCGTTGGCGGCCGCCTAGTTACTAATCCAGCAGCTTATGGGGTTAGGGTATGATTGACTTTATAGGAAAAAAACAGTGGTTTTTCCTCGGCTCAGCCATAATGATTATCGTAATGATAATCTCATTATCCGCTTTTAAGCTGCAGCCTGGGATTGACTTCACTGGTGGTACATCCATGACCCTTAGTTTTACTCCACAGGTAGAGCAGAATCAGTTACGTCAAGAGTTGACTGCTCTGGGATATCCTGAAGCCATTATTCAGAGGAGTGAGGACAATTTTTTCATCCGCACCAAGGAAATATCGGTTGATGAAAGGCAATCTCTAATTAGTGGATTAGAAACTGGCTTGGATACAGAGATTTTAGTTCTTGACTATAACACAGTTTCTCCTGTCATAGCCAAAGACACAGCACGTAATGCTGGCATTGCCGTGATAATAGCTGCTGTGGCTATGTTAATTTACATTGCCTGGGCGTTCCGCCGCATGCCTAAACCTTTCCGCTGGGGTACCGGTGCCATTATCGCTCTTGTTCATGATGTGCTCATTGTTGTGGGGGTCTTCGCTATTCTTGGTCAAGTGGCTAATGTGGAAGTTAACGCTATGTTTATTACTGCAGTGCTCACCGTTGTAGGCTACAGTATCAATAATACTGTAGTTGTGTTTGACCGCATTAGAGAAAATAGGACTAGAGGCCTCAGCCCTGACTTTGCTGTAACGGTGAATTCTAGTCTTACAGAGACTCTAGCCCGCTCAATGAATACTTCCCTAACCACACTTTGTGTTATTTTAGCATTGTTGCTCTTCGGTGGAGCCACGATTCACTACTTTGTATTAGCACTATTAATCGGGTTACTCGCCGGTACTTATAGCTCACTATGCATCGCCGCCCCCCTCTTAGTTGTTTGGGAGAAAGGGGAATGGAGGCAAATGTTTCCCTGGCTCTCCTTTCCTAAAAAAGCTGCTTGATGGGCAAACCACGGAAATTGAGCCTTTACTTTCACATCCCTTTTTGCTTATCTAAGTGTTACTACTGTGATTTTAACTCCTATGCTGGGTTAAGCTGGCTTATTCCTCAATATGTAGAGGCCTTAAAGGAGGAAATGCAGCTTTATGCCAAGGGTATTTGGCAGTTTGAAATAGCAACAATTTATTTTGGTGGAGGCACACCTAGCTTGCTTCCCATGAACGCAGTATCCTGTATCCTGAAGACCTGCAGGGAGCTTTTCAATATGCCACCGGCTCTGGAAGTGACTTTGGAAGCAAATCCTGGAACCATTGACCAATCCTTTCTGACCCAATTGAAACAGATCGGAGTTAATCGGCTTAGTTTAGGGGTGCAAAGCTTCAGCGATAGTGAACTCAAGCTGCTGGGAAGAGTTCACTCAGCAGTTGAAGCCAAAGAAGCTTATTTAACAGCCAGAGAGACAGGATTTGAGAATATCAATATCGATTTGCTATACGCTTTGCCACGGCAGACAATTAACGATTGGCAAAATAATCTTGCTGAGGTGATAAAGCTCAATCCTGAGCATCTTTCACTTTATCCACTCACCCTGGAACCTGGTACACCATTGGCGAATGCTGTAGCATCGGGTTCGCTGCCAAAACCCAACGCTGACCTGGCAGCTGACATGTATTTGTTGGCTAAACATGAGCTGGCTAAAGAAGGCTATAACCACTATGAGATATCCAACTGGGCATTGCCCAGGAAGGAATGTCAACACAACTTAACTTATTGGAAAAATGAACCTTATTTGGGTTTTGGTGCTGGTGCTCATTCTTATTTGGGTGGTTATCGCTGGGCTAATGTTTTATCGCCAATAGAATACATAAAGCACAGCAGCAATACGAAAACAAAAGCGTCTCAACAGCCATATTTTAATAGTCCCTTGGTGGATAACATTGAACACATTGACAGGGATTTAGAAATTGCTGAATCGGTGATCTTGGGCTTGAGATTAGAGGAAGGAGTAAATCTCGCTAACTTTACTCGTCGCTTTGGAGTGGAGCTTTATTCTATTTATCACCAACAACAAATTAACGAGCTGGTTGAGCTGGGTTTGATAGTTAAAAATGAACATGGAATCAGGCTAACCACTAAAGGCAAACTTTTGGGAAACGAGGTTTTCTCACGTTTTCTGCCGAAGAATAGAGGATAGTTTACATAATATATCCAGACGTCTGTTCAATCTTCTATATGATGTGTTTCCTTTACTCTTTTGAGATGCTGTTCAAAATCAACGGTTTCTCTTGTCAGCGGCGCCTTGCCCAACGGGTCTACTATCTCCGTGTTGCCCAGAAGAACATCAAAAATAGCCTTTGTCCCTGAAGCAGCTACCTGAAGGTTGTAGCCCCCTTCCAAGGTAAGGATAAGACGTCCTTGGCATAACTCAACAGCGAGCTGTTTTAGTATCTTAACAATCTGGGCAAAACCAATAACACTCATCTGCATCATAGCTATGTCGTCAGCCCAGTGAGGGTCAAAGCCAACGGAAACAAGAATAAGCTGTGGTTGGAATTTCTTAGCTACTGGAACGAAAACCTCGTTGAAAGCTCTCAGGTATTGCGCATCTCCCCAGCCGGCAGACATTGGAAAATTAACGGTATATCCTTTTCCCTCACCAGTTCCAGTTTCATCTATCCAGCCAGTCCCGGGATAAAAGGGATATTCATGGGTAGAGAAGTAGAGGACTTTGGGGTCACCGTAAAAAGTCTCCTGAGTACCATTGCCATGGTGAACATCGAAATCAGCAATAAGGATGCGCTCAATATCAAAATTAGCCAGGGCGAATTTAGCTGCAATAGCTACATTGTTGAAAATGCAGAATCCCATTGCTCTATTGCAGGTGGCATGGTGTCCTGGAGGTCTAACTAAAGCAAAAGCAGAATCAACCTCACCTGCCATTACTTTTTCTACCGCGGTTAGCAACCCACCGACAGCATATAAAGCCACTTCATAGGACCTCGGGCACATAACAGTATCAGGGTCAAGCCATCCACCACCACTTTCAGCCGTGCCTTTAATGCGAGAAACATATTCTGGAGCATGCACCATTTCTACCTCTTCTATTGAGGCAGGGCGGGGAGAAAACGAGATAAGTTTTTCTTTCATCCCGGTCTCCTCCAAATGCGACATTATGGATACTAACCTCTGGGAATTCTCCACATGAGCGCCAGTATCGTGCTCCAGATAAATTGGGTCATAAACCAATCCTGTTTTCATAATTAATCACCTCTTATTGCATCATAGCAAAGCTAGTTGAGCAAAACAACAGTGTTTTCTGAGCTCCGATTGACTCCGCTTCCCAAATGGAATAACATAGGGGGTTGGCTAAATTGGTATCTCGAAAGCCTTAGGCAATTAGTAGCCGATGATAGTTAGTAATAGAGAGGTTATGTCTGAAATAGCTCAAAAATTTGACTCCCTTTTCAATCCCAGGTCGCTTACTTTGGTTGGAGCATCAGCAAATCAATATAAATGGGGGTCTGTTATTTTATCTCACATTATCACCGGGCACTTCAAAGGCAAGGTATACCCTGTAAATCCAAAGGAGAAAGAAATCCTGGGCTTGAAGGCATATTCCAATGTCAAGGCTCTGCCTGAGACTCCTGATCTTGCTGTAGTTGTGACCCCCCCTTTCAGCGTGCCACAAGTTCTGCAAGAATGTGCTGAGAAGGGAATCAAGGCCGCGGTCATCATCACCGCTGGTTTTGCTGAGGTAGGAGCTGAAGGAGAGAAATTGCAGCGGGAGGTGGTCAACATAGCCCGCAAAAGTGGCATGATTTTAGTGGGACCCAATTGCTTTGGCATTATCAGCACAGCTTGCAGTTTATGTGCCATCATGCCACCTTTATTTCCCAAGCCGGGGCCCTTTGCTGTAGTCTCACAAAGCGGCAATATCGGCTTTTCCATTGCCCAAAGATTAAACAGTAAGGGTTTTGGTATCAGCAAGCTTATCAGCTATGGCAATGAGGCTGATTTGCACTTAGAAGATTATCTTGAGTATTTGGCTGAGGATGATGAGACTAAAGTCATATTGAGCTACGTTGAAGGGCTCAAAGATGGCAGAAGGTTTTTTGAAACAGCTAAAAAGGTTACTCAAAAAAAGCCCATCGTGACGCTTAAAGCGGGATGTACAAGTGCTGGAGCTAGGGCAGCCAAATCACATACTGCTGCCTTAGCAGGCTCTGATGCTATTTTTGACTCTGTTTGCAAGCAAGCAGGGATTATAAGGGTTCGAGACATGGATGAGATATTCAATGTTGGCGCTGCCCTGTTGCATCAACCGCTGCCACGAGGGAAAAGAGTAGGAATAATCACTGCTGGTGGGGGTTGGGGGGTTCTTGGCGCCGATGCGTGTATCAATGCTGGCCTTAGTGTGGCTCAGCTTCCTGAGGAAACCATAAAGGAATTGGATAGCCTCTTGCCTTCCTGGTGGAGCCGGGGCAACCCGGTAGATTTGGTGGCGGGGGTTTTCGGGGAAGCTGTGATGAAATCTATCGAGGTTATGCTCCGTTGTGCTACTATCGATGGTCTGATGTTGCTGAACTTATCACCATTGCTGCCCAGAGGCATAGCATTGGTATCCAATGAGAGCTCAGATTTGCGTGAGCAGCTTAAGGCATTTGCGGATTCCCTGGCTGAGGTTTTTGAGCAGTTAGCAGTTTTAGTGGCTAAATATGATAAGCCAATTATCACCGCTTCAGAGTTTGATGGTGGATATATAGATGCTCAGGTGAGTAGGCTGGCAGTGCAGAAGAAAATTCCATACTATCTCTTGCCCGACCATGCTGCTACTGTCCTTTCTAGGTTAGCTGAGTATGCTAAATATCGGAGAAATTTGTCCCCTCACGGTTCTTAAATGCTTGGGCCAGGGTGCTAAGATAGCAAAAACTAGGTCAACAAAAACGCTAAGCTGAATAGGCACGGTCGGTTGGCTTTGCCAGAAGATACTTGTCCAGTAGATTCCTGCGCATCATCTGTTTCCTAAATTCTTCAACCCCTTAAAAACATTCCACCTGGGAACCGTTTTCATGTACTCCTCGTAACTATCTCCAAATTTCTTAATATTAAATTCATCTTCCTTCTGCGATGCCATTTGGAAGCAAAAAATTGCAATTCCTCCGAGGACCACCGAAATAACTGATTGAAAAACCAACATTAAGGCAATGGACCAGAGTGCTGTGCCCAAATATAGAGGATGCCGAACAACTCGAAATATACCGGTATCAATTGGAGTAGTGGTGGCAAGGGGGTCAGGACCTTCTGGTTTACCTTTATATCTGAGAGTGATGAGTGAAGATGCAACTAGAAAAGCTGTGGGGATGTAGAGAACAAAACCGATAATTTGTAACCACAGGACATCAAATTGCATCCCCAACATCGAGCCAATGGTTAATTCAAGCGTTAGCAGGGTGAAAAAGATACCCAACCCGCTGTGTTCGTAAAGTTCACTGAGGTTATGTTTCCGTTTTCCTTCAAGTAGCCATTTACCATTAATGACCCATACCGCAATACAAATAGCGGCACAAAGTAAATATCTCCACATTTCCTTTCCTTACCTATATAGCTCAGGCAATACCGCCTTGTCAAAATCATTGTGTGTAAAGAGCATATACTTTTATCATCCTTATTCACTTACCCGGAGGTACTTAAGCCTTTATAGCTTATGTAATAATACTCGCATTATCATTGATTTTCGCTGCTTTCATTGCTATAGTGACTGTGAAACAATCACGAACTTTTAGTACAACAATATTTAGGAGGAGGACGTCATGTATGATGTAGTAGTAATTGGTGCTGGATTTACTGGAGTGGCCGCTGCGGCTCTTTTATCAGAAAATAATAATACGTTATTGATAGACAAAGACTATTTTATAGGCTGGAGAGATGCAACTAGAAATACCAAAGAATGGTAAAGGGCTGATGTGTATAACTACCACGTTGATTTTGGGCATCATGTTTTTCCACCTGATAACTATATTGAATTAGTCATCAGAAAAACAAACGCAGATCGGTATGTTGACATTAAACTAGTGAAGAGACCTTTATTTTA
>DAOUZA010000056.1 GCA_030665785.1 Dehalococcoidia bacterium | reverse complement strand
GTCTCCCTTTCAGCAACCATATGATCCAGCGCCTTTTTGTAGAGCTTGGCATGCTCCCTCTCTACATCGCGGGAATAACTTAAGATCGTTGCCACGTTTGTATTACCTTCCTCATTTGCCGCCCTGATGAACTGAGGATAGACTCTGCTAGCTAGGTTCTCCCTCTCAAAGGCACTCTCAAGGTTCTCTTGAGTGCCAGACACAGCTCCCAGAAGGCGGGAGTGGTTGAAGGCATGGACTGCCTCAGCTTCGGCAACAGCGCGAAACAATCTTGCTATCTGGGGATAACCCTCTTGCTCAGCCTTCATGGCAAAAGCTAGGTTCCTCAGATGTGCCTGGGACTCAGCAACGAAACCATTCTTAAGATTCTTCAGAGTCTTAGCTCCTTTTATCCCCGGTAGCTCATGTAGGACGAGCTTTTCCGCCTCAGCACCACAGACAGGGCAGCGTTCAGGTTTATCAATGGTAAATTCTACATGATGACAATTGGTACATTTCCACATGCTATCCTCTTCCTTTCGTTAAATAACAATCTTTCTCCAAAATTAGCACACCATAGTTAACATACCCTCCAACCCAGGATACTACTTGCAGTTAGCTGATACACCACTGTGAAATAATTAACTAACCTTGCCCCTCTTCTTTCTTCAATAGGTCGGTGAATACTTCGGCGTGATATACTTCGTGGTCTCTTATCCTCTTGAGAAGCTCCTTCAGGTCGGGCGCTTCAATCTTCTTGACAGCGCGGTCATATTCGGCAGCTACCTCACGCTCAATTTTGATGTCCGCTTGAAGCATATCAACCGTTTTCGTTGATTGGTCCACCTTGGTGTGCTCAATCCTTGGGGTACCCTTTTCATCAACCATCTTCTCAGACAGCCACCCAAGATGCTGCATCTCGTTTATAGCCTGGTCCTGCATTTCTTTCTTGACATCTTCGGTGGCAGTCGTATAGGAGTGCAAAAGGTACTGGAGGATTACGGTGTACTCGTGCTCGATGCCCCAGTTGAGAACCTGGGTAATCTTGTCCTGCCGCGAGCCCCTTGAATCCTTAGCATCTTCCTTTTGAGCCTTGTTCACAAAGTGTTCGAAGTCGCCTCGGTGTGATTTTTCATCAGAAAGGATTCGCCCCAGCAACCGCCTTATCTTAGGGTCGTCAATGGCTTTGATGTGCTCCTCGTATAAGGCGATTCCGTCTTCCTCCTGACGCACATCATTCATCATCCAATCGGAAACTGACTCGCCGCCAACACGCATATCTCCCCTATTGAGGCTTGGGGTTCCGCCAAGACCGACTATGGTCTCGGCCAGCCAGTCCAGGTGACGCATTTCCTCTCGGGCAATGGCCTCAATCTCGCAAGCCATCTCACCTTCCCCCATAGCATAAGCATGGGTCAAATACTGAATGATGGCGGCATGCTCGCCTTCGAGGTCCTGATTCAATAAACCAATGATTTCATCCTTGTCCATTAGTCCCTCCATACATTATTCTTTGTTCTTTTTGTATATAGTATATCTTAGTCATATAAACTACCCACCTCCAGTGCAGAATAAAAGGGCAACAAGATAGTTTCCTCGCCTTCCTCATCCAATACTCTAATTGTGCCAGCTAAGTGGACAGGGAGTCTAGCAACTCAGCCCCTTTGGATGATAACTCATACTTATCATCCTTCTGGTTGGCTAAGCCCGCTTGAGTGAATTCCCTGAGCCCACTCCTGACCCTGAATAGAGGAAGCCCGGCACTACTGGCAATTTCTTCAGCAGACCCCATCCCTGATTCAATCGCACGGAGCATCTTTGTGCCTGACTCGGTAGGTTTTCCATCCGGGCTAATGCATGCCATATTCTCCTCCCCTTCGCCTAGAGCTTCTTCTTGCAGAGGTACCAATCAATGCACTCGTATCCCTGCTTGATTCTCTCCTCAGCCATTTCTTGCGTGTTTGGTGGCGGTATAACAACCGGGTCACCCGGGCGCCAGTTAGCTGGGGTAGCTACGGCATTTTTGTCTGTCGTTTGCAGCGCGTCTACTATCCTCAGTATCTCAGCCATGTTCCTGCCAGTGGTCAACGGATAATAGAGTATTGTCCTGATAATCTGGTTAGGGTCGATTATGAATACACATCTGACAGTCTCAGTCTTGCTTTGCCCTGGATGAATCATACCGTAGGCGAGAGAAACCTCCTTATTGAGGTCAGCGATGATGGGGAATGGTATCTTTACCCCTGTTTTCTCTTCGACATTGCGCACCCAGGCGATGTGCGAAGAGACGCTGTCAACACTCAAACCTAGGAGCTCCACACCTCTCTTCTGCAGTTCCGGAAAGATTTCAGCGAAGGCGATGAACTCAGTGGTGCACACCGGGGTGAAATCCGCCGGGTGGGAAAACAGAATGAGCCACCTCCCCTTAAAATCCTCCAGTTTGAGCATTCCTTGAGTGGTTACCACTTCAAAGGCTGGTGCCGGCTCGCCCAGTCGGGGAAGACTTATTAGTTGCTCCTTTACTTCTTCCATGTCATACCTCCTTTATCCTCATTTTCCCCTCTCCTCGACTTACCTGGTTTACATATCATTAACTCTCTATACTTCTATACAGTTTTCCCATAAACCATGTATGTTGCAATAGGAAAGAGCGCAGAAAGCTTTAAATTGCTCCACTGGTACCTGGAACCTGATGTTGGGATTGGTATAGGAAGGAGCAAAGGTGGAACGACCGAGGTTTATTACCTGTCCGTCTTTCTTCACTCCATAAAGCTCTATCCAGGCAATATGATGCTCTACGGTGTTGGGATGGGGGGTTTCCTTCCCCACCACCACATGGACGATATCGGCACCTGCCTCACCTCTTCCCTTGCCAACCTCGATTATCGGGACATGTTTTTCCTTCCCTTCAGCCTCCTTGCTTTTTAAAATGTCTCCAAATTTCATTTTCTCACCTCCTTTCCCTTTATTCAGTTAAAATCGCTGCTACGCAAAACCGTGCTCCTTGTGCTTCCGGGCAACAAGTTCAGCGAGGTTGTCCAGAGCCTGGAAGTCGGCTTCCTTTGGAAATCCCTTGATGCTTACAGGTTGTAATACCTCCACCTTGAGGTTGGGAATCATTCCCTGGAGCTGTTCCACAGCCTTGCCACCCCAGCCATAGGAACCGATAATAGAGACGAATTGCAGTTTAGGTCTTAAGGCATTGGCTAGAAATGCAGCGTAAGCAACATTGGGATGGGGACCAACAAGAACCGTGGGTGTGCCGATGACGATAGTAGCTGCATCAACCAATGCTATTGCCAATTTCCCGATGTCAATATTGGTCAAGTTGAATTGCTTTACTGTAACACCTCTTTCACTTAAAGCTTCAACGAGGTATTCCACCATTTTGCGGGTGCTGCCGTGCATGGAGATGTAAGGCAATACCACGATGTTTTTGGGCGGGTCGAAAACCCAGCTTCGGTAGGATTCCAGAATAAAGCTGGGCTTGTCATACGCAGGGCCGTGACTGGGAGCGATGATGTCGATCTCATATCCCTTTAGTTTCTCCAGGTGATTCTGAATGTTGGTGTGGAAGGGCATCATGATTTCGGCATAGTATCTCTTAGCCGCCTCATAGACTTGCTCCTCATCAGTTACATACAAATCTGTAGTTGCCAGGTGGGAACCAAAAAGGTCACAGGGGAAGAGAACTTTGTCCTCCCGAAGATATGTAAGCATTGTCTCTGGCCAGTGAACCCAGGGAGCATGGATAAACTCCAGCGTTCTATCCCCCAGCGAAATGGTCTCTTTATCGTTGACCGTGATAAACTTCTCTTCTGGAATCATGAGCAAGTCGATAAGCATATCCTTACACTTGGGTGTGCATACCACTTTCGCCTCAGGGTATTTCTCCAGCACTAGGGGGATAGCACCGGAATGGTCCTGCTCAGCGTGGTTGGCAACCACATAATCTATACTCTTAACACCAAGTTGACTCAGGTGCCTTATTAACACATCCCCCATAGCGGGGTCCACCGTGTCAATAAGCGCCGTCTTCTCCCTCCCTTTGATTAGATATGAGTTATAACTCGTGCCATCGGGAAGCGGTATCAGCGCATCGAATAACCGCCGGTCCCAGTCAATTGCTCCAACCGAAAAAATCCCTGGGCTTAATTGCCTCGAGTTAGCCATTTTTATTCCTCTAGCTGCTCAAATTGGTCTTTGCTTGCCCCACACACAGGGCATACCCAATCATCTGGTATTTCTTCAAACGGCGTTCCCGGAGCTATCCCTCCATCGGGGTCGCCTTTCTCAGAGTCATATATATAGCCACAGACAGTACATCTGTATTTAGCCACTTTCTTGACTTTCTCCTCTCTTATATATGTGGGGGCGGTCTTTGGCGCCGTGCCCCGCTTTACCTCGTGGTAATAGGCATAAGTCATAGGCTCACCACTTCTTAGAGTCTCTGCTTCCACCAAGTTCCCTATGAAGATAGTGTGCGTCCCAACGTCCACTTCGCTAATTACCTTTAATTCGAGATAACCTAAGGTGTGCTCCAGGACTATGGGAGCGCCAGTTTTACCCACCTTGTAATTCACCTGAGCAAGTTTGTCGATATCTCTTCCCGACTTGAAACCGAAATTCCCTATAAAACTCAGAGGGGTGTCCTGGGATAAAATTGAAGCGGCGAAAACACGGCTGTCACGGATAAACTCATGAGTGAGGTTCTGTTTGTTGATGCTCACTGCGAGGGTGGGCGGTTCAGAGGTAATTTGAAACAGAGTATTAGCAATTTGCCCATTAAATTTACCTCCTTTGGTCGAGGTTATTATGTATAACCCATAACTTATCTGATATAGCGTCTTAATATCCACTTTTCCTCCTTTTAGCCGATGAGTAAATCACTAACTTTACTAGCTTTTCTTGCCTATCTTGTAAGCTAAGGCAATAAGACCAATAACCAGAAGAATAGCACCTGGAATAGCAAGAAATGTAACGGCATCATAGGGATAGCTTTCTACACCAGTATATTGCCCCATAAGGGAAAGTGCATACAGCATCTGGTTAAAGTCATCTATAAGCAGCTTAACAAATGCTGTAGATGCAAGTAAGGTAGCTCCCATTGTGATTAAGATAGTAGTTTTCATCTATTTTCCCTCCTTATTCTGATGAGCTCTCTAATTTATCAAAGTATTTTTTACTGGCTCCACAAATAGGGCATTTCCAGTCATCAGGCAGCAGCTCGAAGGAAGTCCCCGGTGAAACATCACCATCCGGGTCTCCAAATTCGGGGTCATAGATGTAGAAACAGCGGCGACACTGATACTTTTGTGTCTTTATCTCTGCTATCCGTTCAATATAAAGTGATGCCTTCTTTGAAGTGGGCCCTCGCCTGACCTCGGAATAATAGTCATAGGTCATTGGCTCACCTTCCTTGATGATATCGCTGTCCACCATTTGAGCTATGAATATAGTATGAGTTCCTAAATCTGCTTCATTGATAACGTTGGCTTCTACATAAGCCAGAGCGTTATCCAGAACTATCGGTGCTCCAGTTTTGCCTATTTTGTAATTTATACCCTTGAATTTATCTATCTCCCTTCCTGACTTGAAGCCAAAGCGGCCGATGAAGCTCAATGGCGTCTCTTTAGAGAGAACCGCAAACGATAACACCTTGCTTGCTTTGATAAATTCATGGGTAAGGTTTTCCTTATTTATAGAGACAACAAAATTAGCTGGCACAGCGCTGACCTGACTAACCCCATTGGCTATCAGCCCGTTAAACCTGTCTCCCCTCCTTGAACTCACTACATACAAACCATACCTCAATTTGCGTAACGCCAATAAATTCATTAATCACCTCCTATTCTACTGTATCCTCATTTTGCTAATTTCAGCCTGTGATCTTACACTCCATCCAGACGGTGCTCCTTCATAACAAACCATCCTGCTGGGTCAGTGAGGTATTCATAAGAATCGAGGAGGGCAAGCTGATGTGCCCGTTCCTCAGCAGCC
>DAOUZA010000045.1 GCA_030665785.1 Dehalococcoidia bacterium | reverse complement strand
TCCATTGTATCTCCTTCGCTTCTCATATTGTATCTTGTTACGAATGTTATTGCATTTTTGTGCACAATCCCAACTTGCTGAAGGTTGGGAGTCCTCTCTGAGCCCAAATACGGCAAGCGAAGGTTTTCGCAGTTAGGGAGGAAAGTTCATCTATTTGAGCTAGTTCGGATAGATAGGTGACACCTTAAGGAAAGGCAAAAGGCAAAAATCAAAATGCAAAATGACAGAGCAAAATGAAAAAATCAGTATGAAGCTGAAGGCTAATAGCTGATAGCTACTAAATTGGGATTTAGGATTTCAACTCTGAGATTGCTTCGTCGTCCGTCGCCTGACGGACTTCCTCGCAATGACAGGAGGGGGAATGTGTCTCGCAATGATAAAGATGTTTAGAAATGTAGTGCGAGGCTTTAGCCTCGTGCTGCACGACCCTGAAGGGTCGCACTACAAAGGGGGGCGTCATTGCGAGCGAAGCGTGGCAATCTCGGAAAAGTCTCCTCTCCCTTGACGGGAGAGGGCCAGGGTGAGGGTGAAATTCCCCCTCCTTCTAACTCCCTCCCGCCATATTTGCCCGGGAGAATCCGTGGGGATTGCGCAGCCTGTTCCGAGTAGAACGAGGAATCATGCTCCTCGCAATGACAGTTTTGAAGGGGGATAGCAGTGTGCTAAAATTGAGATAGCCATGGAACCGGATGTCATATTTGTTAAGGGTGCCAGGGAGCACAATCTTAAGGATATAGGAGTCGTCATTCCCAGGAATAAGCTGGTGGTCATTACCGGTGTTTCGGGGAGCGGCAAGAGCTCGCTGGCTTTTGACACCATATATGCTGAGGGGCAACGCCGCTAGGTGGAGTCTCTTTCCGCCTATGCCCGACAGTTTCTGGGGCAAATGGAGAAGCCTGACGTTGATTATATTGAAGGGCTTAGCCCAGCCATCTCCATCGACCAGAAAGGACCGCCGCACAATCCACGTTCCATTGTGGGCACCATTACTGAAATCTACGATTATTTGAGGCTTCTCTTTGCCCGCATCGGGCATCCTCACTGCCCCCAATGTGGGCGAGAGATTTCTCGTCAGACGGTGCAGCAAATTGTAGATTCGGTGAACAAAATACCTCAGGGCAGCCGAATTATGATACTTGCCCCGCTGGTCAGGGACCGTAAGGGCGAGCATCAGGGAATTTTTCGAGATTTACAGAAAGCGGGCTTTGTCCGTGTCAGGGTTGATGGCGAAATTCATGACCTTTCCGAGGAATTTCAGCTTGATAAATATGTAAAGCATTCCATTGAAGTGGTGGTTGACCGATTACAGGTAGGTGGAACGGAGAATGCCAGCCGTCTGGCTGATTCCGTTGAGACAGCGCTAAAGCTGGGCTCAGGTATAGTACTAATCTCCATTATCGATGGAGAGGAGCGGCTTTTCTCGGAGCATTTCGCCTGTCCTTATTGCAACATCAGCCTGGGAGAAATTGCCCCACGAACCTTCAGCTTCAATAGTCCCCATGGTGCCTGTCCTGCCTGCACTGGGCTGGGCTGTAACCTGGAAATCGACCCTGGCTTTGTCATTCCTGATAAGGAGCTAAGCCTGGCGGAAGGTGCTATCCAGCCATGGAGTCGGAATGGGCAGATAAGCACCTGGTATGGCAGCATACTTGAAACTCTGGCTCACCGCCATGGCTTTTCTATGAATACACCGGTTAGGGAACTAACTGCAGACCAGCTCCACCTGATACTTTATGGTGATGGCGGCGAAACTGTTCCCGCAGTGTATGAAGACCGCTACGGTCACTTCCGACATTATTACACTGAATTTGAAGGCGTTATACCTCATCTGGGGCGTCGCTATAAAGAAACTGAATCCGATGGCGTTAAAGTAGCTATTGAGAGGTATATGTCATCCACCCCCTGTCCAGTATGCCATGGGAAGAGGTTGAAGCCGGAATCTTTAGCATTTACCATCATGGGGGACAACATCATGGATGTTACCGCCATGTTTGCTACTCAGGCTCTAGAATGGGTGGACAGGCTGCCGGACGAGATTACCCCTCGTGAGCTTACCATAGCCCGCCAAATTATCAAGGAGCTCCATGCTCGGTTAAATTTCCTCATTGATATCGGTTTAGGCTATTTGACCCTGGACAGAGCTTCATTAACCCTGAGTGGCGGCGAGGCGCAAAGAATCCGCCTGGCTACCCAGATTGGCAGTGGATTAACCGGCGTTCTCTATATCTGCGATGAGCCCACAGTGGGGTTGCATCCTGCCGACGGCTCCCGGTTAATAACAACGCTAAGGTATCTCAGGGATTTAGGCAATACTGTGATTATTGTGGAACATGATGAGGCGATGATGAGGGCTGCCGACCACATCATTGATATGGGACCTGGTGCGGGGAAGCAGGGAGGGGAAATCGTGGCTACAGGGCGGATTAGCGATATTATGAGCTGTCCCCAATCGATAACCGGGCAATATTTGAGTAAGGTGAAGGAAATCCCCATGCCCCAGCGCAGGCGTCCCGGTTCAGGGAAGGAGCTGGTGGTCAAGGGAGCCAGACAGAATAACTTGAAGAACATCGATGTCCACATTCCTCTGGGCAAGTTTGTTTGCATCACCGGCGTTTCGGGAAGCGGTAAGAGCACTCTTATTGATGAAGTGTTATACAAAAAGCTGGCACAGCTGTTTTACCGTGCTAAAGACAGACCAGGCAAGTGCGAGGGCATTATCGGCATCGAGCATATTGATAAGGTGATTAACATTGACCAGTCACCGATAGGTCGGACCCCACGAAGCAATTCCGCCACCTATACCGGGACATTTACTCCCATTCGTGAGCTCTTTGCCTCTGTTCCTGAAGCAAGAATGCGTGGCTATCCGCCAGGACGTTTTTCGTTTAACGTTAGAGGGGGAAGGTGTGAAGCCTGTCAGGGAGCAGGCTATGTTCAAATCGAGATGCAGTTCCTTCCCAATGTCTCCGTCCCCTGTGAAATATGCAAAGGGAAACGATATAACCGTGAGGCACTGGAGATTAAATTCAAGGGGAAGAACATTGCTGAACTTCTGGAGATGACTGTAGATGAAGCTCTGGAATTTTTCGACCACTTCCCCCAGGTTAAGCGGAAGTTGGAAACTCTCAGGGATGTCGGTCTGGGGTATATTTGCTTGGGGCAGCCAGCGCCTACCCTTTCCGGTGGGGAAGCACAGCGGGTGAAGTTGGCTACTGAACTCTCCCGTCGTTCCACGGGCAAAACGCTGTACATACTTGATGAGCCAACTACCGGGCTTTCCTTCCCCGATGTTGCCGCTCTTCTTCAAGTGCTGCAGCGGTTGGTTGATTACGGTAACACGGTCATCATTATTGAGCACCATCTGGATGTAATTAAAAACACTGACTGGGTTATTGACCTCGGTCCCGGAGCCGGTGACGAAGGAGGCTATATTGTAGCTACCGGCACACCGGAGGAAATAGCCGAGGTAGAGGGCTCCTTTACTGGAAATTATCTTCGTGGTATATTACCAGTGGTGTATCACCACGAGCGAGCCAGGGCAAATTCAATTAAGCTATGAACAAGGAAGAGATTCTGGGTTCAGTCAGAGCTAATGTTCAGGATGCAAACACCGTGAAGCACATGCTGGCTACTGAAGCTATCATGAGAGCCCTGGCAAAAAGATTAGGTGAAGATGAAGAGGAGTGGGGACTTACCGGACTGCTGCACGATATAGACATGGAGCTGGTTGAAGGCGACCTTAATACTCACGGTAAGCTAGGGGCGGATATCGCCAGGGAGCTCGGGGCTACTGAGGAAATGGCGCACGCTATACTATGTCACAATGAAGCTCTCGGCATTCCCAGGGAAGCGAAACTGGATAAAGGGCTCTTCTGTGTTGACCCCCTGACCGGACTCATCACTGCCTGTGCTTTAGTTCGTCCTGATAAGTTGAATGGACTGACCGCTAAATCGGTGATGAAGCACTTTCGTCAGCCAAGATTTGCTGCTGGAGCTAACCGAGAACAAATTGCTCAATGCAGCGAGCTTGGCCTTGAGCTTGAGGAATTCATCACTCTGGGCATTGAGGCAATGAGGGGCATCTCCTCAGAGCTGGGATTGTAAAATACATCAAGTCATGGTCTCTTGAGTGGACCGCTCCCATGGGAAAATCGGGAATTGTGTATCTTGCCTTAGTTCCTTCACCTACCCCTGAAACAAGTCTCGTAGGAAAAGTAGCCGCCATTATTGGAAAAGACACTTACGGGGCACGACTTCTCCTTGCCGGGAAAATACCCAGGATAGTTGCTTATTATGATAGCAAACAGATGGCGGAATCAGTTGCCCAGAAGCTAAGGGATTTGGGACTTCTGCCGATTCTGTGCACAAATTCAGACCTCTGCCGCTCTTCGGAGGGTTTTATCGCACATACTCTGGAAGTGGGGCAGAGATATGTCCTGTTCTACGACCGGGGTGGGCGAAAACGGAAGATGAAGCCTGCGGATGGTTTCTTGATTATCAAGGGCAGGAAGGAAACCTATGTAGTCAAGGAGAAGACTGAAACCACCAAGAAGTTTAGCCTGAGTAGGACTGTCTTAATGGGTGGGATACCTATGTGGCGCACGGAAAAGAAGCAAGTCAAGGAGCAGTCCTCGACAAGTGGATATTTTGCCCGACTTTATACCCCGGAGTCGTCAGAGCCCGCGGTGGAGATATTCCACACTCAGATGGATTATTCATTCTTAAAGGGGGAAATGGCTTCTTCGTCGCTGGCAAATTTCAATATCGTGGTTACCAAGCTACAGCAAGCATTCCCAAAGGCGATTTTTGATGACAATTTGATGCGAGTCTCGGTAAGGCAGCCTTATGCACCCAGTGATGTAGACGATGCCGAAATCAACTGCAAGCTCCTCTATTTACAATATCGGGCTCTAAAAGTGTAAAACGGTAACTGCTTGCCTTAGTGAAATAACTGCCGTTAGTAGGTGATACCATCCTTGTTCCCTCAGCCCGGGGAAATTATCTCGAGAATGCCGATGCTTGAAAATAGAAGTATAGCCGAGATGAGTACAAAGCCTATGATGGTGAACAGCGTCGACTGTCTTGTATCCCAGCCGAGGAACCAAACCAGTGCTGCACAGCCATAGACTCCAAGAAGAGTGGCACCGGGTATCAACCCGTAGATACCGTACTTTTGCAATCGCCGTACTCTGCCCCTCCATTTAAGCAGAAAATTAACAATCCTTTGAGACTGTGCCCCCAGGAGGTGGAATATGCCGAGCACGAGGATGAATATCCCTATACCTGTGGAGACTACTGTGAGGAAGACATATAAAGGTGGCAACCTCAGGCCAATGCCCAGTGGAATGGCAAGGTACTCCAAGATAAAGGTTGAGCCAACCAACTCCATAGCCCGCGATGGGAGGACACCGTATGTAGTAGCAAAGAGCAACGGGAGTATAACGATGAGGAGGCAAGGTATTGCTACTATCTTCACTATCTGGCGTGCTCTCTGCGGCAAGAAGCTATCCTCCTTTTATTGAGTTCTTTTCAAGGGCATCATCCATAATATAGCATCTCTGGTAATATAATTGGCCGTGTTGTGCAATTGAATCTCTTCCTGGGGCTCTCATATTTAGAGACTCAGAGAGAGATTTTACTTATGTTTCGGTAGGGCTTTGTATCTGCTTCGCCACGAGCGTAGGCCTCGTGCCAGCCTTTAGGGACGCGAAATTTCCGGTACCACAGAACTCGGTCAGCCTCGAGCAAATTGCGACGATGCCCCATAAAGTCGGCGGCACAGATGACCTTATGCCCGGTAAGGGAGGAAACATAGTCTAACCACCTCTCTCCTTCTCTGGAGCGCATCAGGTGATGGTCGAGAATCAATAAATCAACGTGCTTGGCCAATTGCAGGGTTCTATGTAATGCCTTTTCTTGTTTCTCCCGGGTGAGGGCGGGCAAATAAATAGGTGGACCGGATGCGAGTACTATAGTTGGCTGCCAGGTAAGAATTTTTTCAATTGCTTCATCATTGAGCATCTGGATGTCTGATGCGTGGACAAAAACGTCACTCCCGTCTTCGATGCGGGTCATCATCACATTACCCTCACGCCCTGTCCCTTCTCCGTGAGGAACAGGAGAAGAGAAACTGAGAGGACCATCGCTCAGCCCCTCGGCAACCAGAAAGTCACGGTCAAGCCTTCGGGCCAAAGCAGTTGCTCGGTGAACCTGGTTAAGGGAGATGCCTTGCATTCCCTTGCTCCATAATCTGGGGTGCTTTAAGGAGTCGGCAATCTGTTCCAGTGACATCTGGTAGGGATTGGCATCAACTAACGGACAGTGGTCGCCATGATAATGGCTGATGACGACATCCGTTGCGGTTCGTAACGTTTTCTCGATAGCACCTCTGGTTCTTTCCGAGGCTACAACCTGAACCGGGTGGGGCAGGAGGCCATGTCGCCTGAAGCCAAGGGCGACTCCGGGGTCAATAACTATTTTGCGGTCATTTATGCCAACAACACAGCATAAACCACGAACCCCCAGTGATTCCGTGCCAATTATCTCTATCCGCACTGTAAGGTCAATATTACGCTAAATTCGTTAATGAACAAGAACGAAGGGATAGGGTGTTTCTCACAAGCTTCTAAGTGCTTGCCCGATAGCAACTGGATACACACAGGATACCGCACATAAATACAAGAACGAGAGGCCCTTACTCTGTATTTAAGGTTATCCTTTTAACTCACCAGCAGCATACATCTTCCTCAGGTCTATCTTGTTGAATTTCCCGACGCTTGTCTTTGGTATCCCATCCAGGAACACAAATTCGTCCGGTATCCACCATGAGACCTTAACCTTGTCTTGTAGGAACTCTTTTAATTCATCCGCAGTCACAGTCTCACCTGGTACGGGTACCACACATGCCAGCGGCCTCTCCTGCCACTTAGGATGTGGGACCCCGATAACAGCAGCCTCTAGAACCTTTGGATGAGCCATTATGGCATTTTCAAGGTCAACCGATGATATCCACTCACCTCCGCTCTTAACCAGGTCCTTTGTCCGGTCCACAAGTCTCAGATACCCCTCCTCATCTATGGTACCTACATCACCAGTGTGCAGCCATCCTCCTTCAAATGCAGGCCTGGAGCGCTCGGGGTCCTTGTAGTACTCTTTGGCAATCCAAGGTCCTCTGAGTAACACCTCTCCCCACTCCTTGCCATCCCATTTGACCTCTTCACCCTTGTCGTTAACTAGCTTCATCTCAAGCCCCCCGGCAAGAAGCCCTGCACTGGACCGCACGTCATAGAGTTTATCCATAGGCCAGTCAGCCATGTAGCTCTTTGGTAGGGCTACAGTGGCAAGTGGTGAGGTCTCGGTCATCCCATATGCCTGCACAATTGGGAAGTTATATTTTTCGTTCAATCCTTCCATAAGATACCTCGGGACGGGTGCTCCTCCGCTGAATATAGCCTTAAATGATGAAAAGTCATGCCATCCACCTTTTTCCAGGTAGTCATAGAGCATCATCCATATAGTGGGCACTCCTGCGGTAAAGGTTACTTTTTCATCTGCTATTATCCGGCATAGCTTTTCCATGTTCAGCACTTCTCGCCCTGGAAAGACTTGCTTACATCCTGCCAGCACCCCTACAAAAGGGCCACCCCAGGCATTTGCGTGGAACATAGGCACTATATGCAGTATACAAGCATCTTCTGAACCTCCAAGCATCACGGCTACTGCGTAACTGTGTAATACAAGTCCTCTATGTGTATATACAACCCCCTTAGGATCACCGGTAGTCGCAGAGGTATAGCAGATAAAAGCAGGGTCCCATTCATCGAGGTCTACAGGGAAATCGTAGGATTCAGGAAATTGTGAAATCAGTTCGTCGTATAAACATACGGGTGAAAGACTTGTCTCGGGGCGCTTGCCGCTCTGAGATAAGACGACAAAGTGTTTGACCGTTTTTAACTGGTCCTTTATAGCCTCTATCAAGAATAGGAGATCCTCGTCTATAAACATAACCTTGTCCTCGGCATGGTTTATTATATAGACCATATGATGCTGGGGAAGCCTAGGGTTCACAGTATGGAGCACAGCCCCGATACACGGTACACCGTAGTAGAGTTCCATGTGTCGGTGGTTATTGAGGGCGAAGCTGGCTACTCTGTCTCCCTTTTTTACCCCCAGTGATTCCAGCGCATGAGCTAACTGACATGTCCTTTTAAAATAGTCTGCATAGGTATAGCGAAAGGTCTCATTCGGGTATGATGAGACAAGTTCTTTGTTTGGGAAAAATTTGGCAGCTCTCAAAAGAAAAGTCCTCAGCAATAGCGGATATTCCATCATGGCAATTCACCTCCTTGCCTTCTAATTTTGATGCAATTATATAGGCTTTGGTTGCGGAGATGTCAAGGTAGAACGGAACTTCTGGCTCTACGTGATACGTCTGCCACCCTTGTACCAGGGCACTCGTTCGCCCTTGAGTAAGTCATGAGGATATCTCATGTTAAATCTTATTTCCTTTTACTTCTGGCAAAACTATAATAACCCTGTAATTAGAGAAGCAATGAAAGCAAAGAAAAGGGAACGCTATCGTATAAGAATTAAGGAAGTTGAGGCTGATTTGCTTAAGTTTGGTATCAGTGCCGGTTCAGTTAGAAAGCTAATTTACTGCTACCCTGTTGGCGTCTTGGAAGGGCTTATCGAGGCAACCAAGAA
>DAOUZA010000047.1 GCA_030665785.1 Dehalococcoidia bacterium | reverse complement strand
TAATCACCCCCTAACAAATAATGTATATCTTTTGCCGCTGTAAATCAATATCTTGACAAGACACACGGTTAAACCGATAATAATCGTTAATCGTTATTATAATACTGCATAGGAGGGAATAAATTATGGCTGAGGGAAAAGCGGAACAAGAATATGCCTGGGAGGAAGTTTTTTCTCTTGATCGTTTGAAGAGGTCAATGACGAAGCGGGTTCTGGACAGGCTAGAAAATATCTGGCATGGTAAGGAGCCGATGAGTCCTGATCAAATCAACGAGATAATTAGCGATGAATGGCTGAAAGCCAAGGAGGCAGTGCGTAATTCGCCGGCGGCGCGAGATGCATTTCGTAAATACCTGGAGCGCACTGTATCAGAACAAATAGATAAGCTGATGGAACGGGATAAAGATGAACTAGAAGCTCTGGGTGTTGTGGAGAAGGGTTTATAAAAATCCCTCTAAATCCCCCTTTAGAAAAGGGGGACTAAGGGGGATTAAGGAGAGTTAATCATAAAAAGTGCCGAAGAGTTAGATGCACAGCAGCTAATTAAGCGTCTTGATCTGATAGATGAGCGGCTGGATAACATAGATTCTATAGTTACGACGCTCGTGGAAAGGATGATGGAGAAGCCTCTGGTTATGGGAATCTCATGTCCTAAATGCGGTCAGCCCATAGAGATTAATATAACTAGCAACGTAAGAATACACGGCAAAGGTTAACCTGCCGCCGGTTTCGGTATTCCCTATATATCAGAGTACAACTCGAATTCGTAAGGGTGTGGTCTAGCTCGTAAGGGGTTTATCTCATTATTCAGCTTATATTCAATCCAGGCGTCTATCAAGTCAGTGGTAAACACGTCTCCCTGTAATAAAAAGCCATGGTCTATTTTCAGGGCAGCCAGGGCATCTTCCAGGGAGCCTGGCAGTGCTTTAATTTTAGTGCGCTGTTCTTCCGGCATTTCAGCAATATCTACTTCAAAAGGACCGAATCCTTCAGCAGAGGGGTCTATATTTTTTTCTATTCCATCAAGTCCTGCCATCAACATAGCGGACAAAGCTAAATATGGGTTGCAGGTTGAATCTGGAGGACGGAATTCTATTCTTTCTCTCTGTTTATTCATATCATATGCCGGAATACGCACTGCGGCTGTTCTATTTGCCATAGCGTAGAAAAGGTTCACCGGGGCTTCATATCCCGGAATAAGCCTCTTATAAGAGTTGGTGCTGGGATTGGTGAATGCCAGGAGCGATGAGCCGTGCTTCAACAGCCCACCAGTATAGTTTAGCGCCAATTGACTCAAGCTGGCATAACCCTTCGGGTCATAAAAGAGCGAGAGCTCACCTTCTGAGAGATATTGGTGGACATGCATGCCGCTTCCTGCTTCCTGGAATAGCGGCTTGGGCATAAATATAGCAACTTTACCATTCTGGCGGGCAGCGTTCTTGATAATATACTTCATTAGCATCACGGCATCTGCTGTCTTCAGCAGGGTGTCGTGAAGGACTTCGATCTCCACTTGACCTGCGCTGCCTACTTCGTGGTGGTGGTACTTTACTGCGATGCCTGCCTGTTCTATCAGCTTGACCATTTCTGTCCTCAAGTTGAAAGTGGTATCTGCGGGTGGGATTCCATGATACCCTCCCTTGGCAGGGAATTTATACCCCAAATTCGGTTCTTCTTCTCCTCCGGTATTCCAGAATGCTTCGACGGAATCAAGGTAATAGAATGCCTGGTGTATTTCGCAGGAAAAACTAATTTCATCGAACAGGTAAAATTCAAGCTCAGGACTGAACAAAGCCGTCCCTTTTTTGAGTGGAGCAAGATATTTTTCGGCTCTTCTGGCGACGTTTCGGGGATACCTGGAGTAAGGGGTAATCCCGTCAGGCTCAAAGATGTCACAAATCAAGCTCAGTGTTTTTGATTCAGTAAAGGGGTCGAGGATAGCAGTACTTTTATCCGGTATTATCTTCATATCGCCGGCAGCAACCTTCTTATACCCGGGATAGCTGGAAGCATCTATTCCAATGCCCTCGATGAAGGTTGATTCACTTAATCGGCTTATCGGGATGGTTATATGATGCCAACGACCAATTAAGTCGACCACCTTAAAGTCCACCATTTCAATGCTTTGTTCTTTGGCAAACTTAAGTATTTCCGGTACAGTTGAAAACATATTTAACCTCCATTTTCGTTTATATATATTTTAAATCCGCCAAAAGTCGGTTACAGGCCCAGTGAGACCTCCCTAAAAATGGTACGAGTTTAACAACCGAAATAATTGGTGATTATGAAAGCATATATTAGGGCTGAGGTCAACCACATCTTTGCCATGAATTTTTAATGGGAAGCGTTGATAAAACAACACAAGCAATAGTAAGATACAATATCTGAAAGCTGACAGCTATCAGCTAAAAGCTATCAGTTAAAGTATATTTTAATGCATAGAATCGAAGTCCGCTTAAAACATGACTTTCCTGATGCCGGGGGGCTTGGTCTGGTCAGGGATATCCACGACCTGGGAATAACAACGGTCTCCGATATTCGGGTTGTGGACATATACTGGTTAGATGCTGATTTGACATCCGCCGAACTGGAGTTGATTTGCCGAAGCTTGCTGGCTGACCCGGTGACCCAGGAATACCAGTATGACCAGGATTCCTGGGGTGGTGATGGTTACCATATTGTTGAGGTTGCCTATAATGCTGGTGTTGCTGACCCGGTTGAGGCTACTATCATGAAAGCGGTGCGGGATTTGGGCATAGAAAAAGTCAGGGCAGTTAGAACGGCGAAGCGATACCTTATTGAAGGACAACTGGATAAGCGTCAGTTGGAGGTCATCTGTAACAGGTTATTGGTAAACCCAATTATCCAACACGTAGTAGAGCAGGGAGCGGTAATCTTCCCCGAAAACCCTCAGTATAGATTCAAATTAGAGCGGATAGATATTCTTAAGTCAACTGAGGGAGAACTATTAAAAATCAGGCAGCAATTTGGGTTTAGTGATGACGAGCTTCGGGCAATCATTGACTACTTTCACAGGCGAGGACAGGACCCCACTGATGTTGAGCTTGAAACGCTGGCTCAGACGTGGTCTGAGCATTGCGTCCACAAGACATTCAAGGGGAGAATCAAATTTGGTGACATAACCGTAGATAACCTGCTCAGAAGCACTATTATGAAGGCGACTGAAGAACTAAACAAGCCATGGTGTCTCTCTGTTTTTGAGGATAATGCCGGGGTAATTGATTTTGACGGGCAATGGGCGCTCTGTTTCAAGGTGGAGACTCATAATCATCCCTCGGCAGTCGAGCCTTATGGAGGAGCAGCAACAGGGATAGGGGGGGTTGTCCGTGATATCATGGGCACCGGGCTTGGAGCTAAACCAATCCTGAATACCGATGTGTTCTGTTTTGGTCCTCCTGATTTTCCCTATGACAGGCTACCGCGAGGTGTTCTACATCCACGGCGTATTTTCAAGGGGGTTCGGGCTGGAGTAGCTGATTATGGTAATCGTCTGGGAATACCTACGCTTAATGGTGCTGTCCTTTTTGATGAACGATATGTAGCTAATCCGCTTGTGTTCTGCGGCACTGTAGGGTTATTGCCCAGGAAGATTTCCCAAATGGGACAGCAGAGCTCTGGTGACCTGGTAGTGTTAGCGGGAGGTAAAACCGGGCGCGATGGAATACATGGGGTCACCTTCGCTTCGGAGCAACTTACCGAGGAATCGACGGCAGTTTCTTATAGTTCTGTTCAGATTGGCGACCCCATTGTGGAGAAAAAACTTATCGATGCCTTGCTTCAAGCCAGAGACCGTGGGCTTTACTCCAGAATAACCGATTGTGGAGGTGGCGGACTATCATCGGCGGTGGGTGAGATGGCTGAAGACACTGGAGTTCGTGTTTATTTAGAGAAGGTTCCGCTAAAATACGCCGGGCTGTCTTATAGTGAAATATGGATATCTGAGTCGCAGGAGAGAATGGCGCTGGCTGTCCCGCCAAACTGTGTGGAAGAACTGCTAACCATTTTTGCTAACAACGATGTAGAGGCGACAGTCATTGGTGAGTTTACCAATGACCGAAGGCTCCAGCTTTTTTATCAAGGGAATCCAGTCTGTGACCTTAATATGGAATTTCTACACCATGGGCGGCCGCAGTTAACGGCAGAAACAGTATGGGAAAAACCATGGCATGATGAGCCTGACTTTGCACCGCCGCAGGATTTGACTAAATCCCTGCTAAACGTTCTCGGCGCATGGGATGTATGCAGTAAAGAATGGGTAATACGCCAATATGACCATGAAGTGCAGGGGGGGAGTGTTCTTAAGCCTCTGGTAGGGAAGAATAATGATGGTCCTGGCGATGCCGCCATTATCAAGCCCCTCCCCGATTCTAAAAAGGGTGTAATCGTTTCCAATGGCATAAACCCCAAATATGGGGAGATAGACCCTTACTGGATGGCGGCATCAGCCATTGATGAAGCTTTGCGGCAAATTATAGCTGTTGGAGGCAATCTAAAACGGGTAGCATTGCTGGATAACTTCTGTTGGGGTAATACCAGCCGCCCCGACATGCTGGGAGCTTTAGTTCAAGCTGCCCAGGCGTGCCATGATATGGCAGTGGTCTTCGAGACGCCGTTTATCTCGGGCAAGGATAGTCTGAACAATGAGTTCCAATTTGAAGGTAAGGTCATCTCTGTTCCTCATACCCTGCTCATTTCGGCCATTGGCGTTATGGAGGACGTGAGTCGAGCTATATCGATGGATTTCAAGCAAGCAGGCGACTTAATTTACCTCGTCGGCACTACCAGCAGTGAGATGGGTGGGTCAGAATACTTCAGGCTCAACGCTTTTATCGGGAATACTGTGCCTGAAGTGAATCCGCATGAGGCAAAAGAGTTGATGAATAAATTGAGCGAGGCTACTGAGAAAGGTCTGGTCAAGGCGTGTCATGATTTGAGTGAAGGAGGACTTGGAGACGCCGTTGCTGAGATGGCTTTTGCCGGTGGTCTTGGGGCCATAGTTCACTTGAAATCCGTTCCGCTTGAAGAGTCAATAGACAGGGAGGACTTTATACTTTTCTCGGAATCAAATACTCGATTCCTGGTTGAAGTGGCGCCGGGAAATGGAGCCGAGTTTGAAAAAATGATGGAAGGGATAAAGTTGGCTGCTATCGGGCAGGTTACTGATGCTGAAACGCTGGAGATATACGGATTGAATGGCAGGAAAGTTGTCGACACATCTATTCATGAATTGAAGGATGCCTGGCAAAGGCCTATTCGGTGGTGAGAGATGATGAGTAAAGTGCGAACACTGATACTGCTGGCGCCGGGGACGAATTGTGACGTTGAGACTGAGGTTGCTTTCCAGCAGGCTGGTGCGGAGACATTTTCGGTTCATATTGGTGAATTAATTCGCCGGGAAAAACGACTCTCCGACTACCACATAATGGTTATTCCCGGCGGCTTTACTTACGGCGATGATATATCTGCGGGTAAAGTGCTTGCTAACGAGCTGAGGTTAAAACTTGGCGAGGATGTCGAGAGGTTTGTGGAAAAGGGAGGGCTAATTTTAGGGATTTGCAACGGCTTTCAGGTGCTGGTGAAAGCGGGCATTCTGCCTGACTCTCTCCTAACCTCTCCCTTGAAGGGAGAGGAACAAGGTGAGGGTGACAAAATAACCCTGTCGGTCAACGATTCAGGGAGATTTGAGTGTCGCTGGGTATATTTATCGGTGAACCAGGAAAGTCCCTGCGTATTTACTAAAGGGATTGCCCATATGTATTTACCGGTTGCCCATGGCGCGGGGAAGGTTGTCGTTCCCCGTGATATTGGTCTTGCACGGGGCTTGCCCCATTTAAATACAGTGCTTTACTACACTGATGAGCATGGAAATACCAGTGCCGGCTATCCTTACAATCCCAATGGTTCGGTGGGGAACATTGCTGGTATTTGCGATTCTTCAGGGCGAGTTTTTGGGTTAATGCCGCACCCTGAGAGGCATATTCGCGGGACTCAACATCCACGATGGACAAGGCGTGGAGCTGAGGATTATGGAGACGGATTTCAAGTTTTCCTGAATGCTGTGGAATGGGCGGGCAACTTGTGAGGTAACCCTACTCCACTTTTACCGCTGTCCCATAGGCTACCATCTCAGCAGCGCCGGACATCACCATTGAGGTTACGAATCTGGTACATATTATAGCGTTAGCGCCCATCTTCTCGGCCTGGTCAATCATCCTTTGCACAGCTTCCTCTCGAGCTTGTGCCAGCATCACGGTGTATTCTTTAACTTCGCCGCCAACGACATTTCGCAAGCCAGCCATAACATCACGCCCTATATGCCTGGCTCTGATGGTGCTTCCTTTGACCAATCCCAGAGTTTCCGTTACCTTTTTGCCCTCTATATGCTCTGTGGTAACTACAATCAATTTTCCACCCCCTTAAATTTTTTTCGGTCCTCCTTTGATGTTTTAATTCTCTCCCGCACCAGTGATGCCAGGAGGAGAGTAAGCCCTATAACTACAGCAGTAATACCAATTTTAACTGCAGTGTGCAGTTCGGGGAAGGCAAGGTCAAAGAGCCAGTAGAATCCCCAGCCTACTAAAATTCCCAGCCCGATTCCCAGTAAAGTGCCCCCTATTTTCCGCATTTCGCCTTTCTCCTCTTTATATTTTATATTAACCGGATTGGTCTTTAAATCGATTGGTGATGGGTAATCTTCTATCTCTACCAAAGTTTCTGGGAGTTATCTTTATGCCGGGAGCAGCCTGACGGCGTTTATATTCATTCCTGTCTACTAAACGGGCTATTTTAGTCACTATTTCACGGTCAAATCCCATGTTTACAATCTGGTCAATTGACAGGTCATCTTCGACATATGCTTTCAAAATAGGGTCCAATAATTTATATGGTGGCAAGGTATCCGTATCCTTCTGGTCAGGTCTTAGCTCTGCCGATGGCGCTTTGGTTAAAACAGCTGATGGGATTATTTCCCTTCCAGCCTGGCGGTTCTTGTATTTGGCTAATTCAAGAACTATTGTTTTGGGCACATCCTTGAGTGGAATAAATCCTCCAGCCATATCTCCGTAAAGTGTGGTATAGCCTGTAGCTGTCTCGCTCTTATTGCTGCAAGCAAGCACCAGCCAGCCAAACTTATTGGACAAAGCAAAGAGGATATTGCCTCTAATCCTTGCCTGAATATTTTCCTCGGTCACATCAGGTTGGGTATCTTTGAAAGGTCCCGCCAGTGTTTCTAGATATGCACTAAATGCTTTCTCTATGGTAATTACCTTGAGTTCTATCCCTAGATTTCTTGCTAATGCCTCACTGTCTGATATGCTGTCAGGTGATGAGTAACGAGAAGGCATAGCAACGCCTACAACATTATCAGCCCCCAGGGCATCTACCGATATGGTGGCTACCAAGCTTGAATCGATTCCACCGGATAGACCGATGACTACCTTTTCAAAGCCATTCTTGTGCACGTAATCCCTGGTGCCCAGGACAAGTGCCTGATATATCTCGCCAGGCTCATCCAGCCTTTCCACTTGCCTTGGCGGTAAAGGTGGCCTGGCAAGAGTGGGATATTCATGGGATACTTCTATCTTGGTAACCTGTTCCAATTCCTTTTTAATCCACGGTGTCTCTTTCCTTCGCCGGGGGTCATGCAGCTGTGCGCGGAATACTGATTCCACATCTAAATCAGCTACTACAAGGTCTTCTTCAAATTGTTTCCCACGAGCGATAAGCTCTCCCTTCTCATTTATAATGAAGCTATCGCCGTCAAACACTATTTCATCCTGCCCACCAACTAAATTGTTATGAGCTACAATGGCTACATTATCAGATGCCCTGGTAGCAAGCATCTTCTCTCTAAAATCTCCTTTACCGGCATGATATGGAGAGGCGCTTATATTAACTAGTAATCTAGCTCCAGCATAAGCCTGCACTGTTGCCGGGCCGGTTTCATACCACATATCTTCACAGATGGTTATGCCTATGCCGATGCCATAAATGATAAAGACAGGGCTTTCCGCTCCTGCCTGGAAATACCTGTTTTCATCGAACACACCATAATTAGGCAGATAAGTTTTATGGTACACGCCAGCTAATTTATTGTTGTAAATCACTGCGGCGGCGTT
>DAOUZA010000012.1 GCA_030665785.1 Dehalococcoidia bacterium | reverse complement strand
GTTCCCGAGACCGCCGGCTACACGGAAATACCAGTTAGCTGAGGTGTTGTTCAGGATGTGATTACTACAATTAGTACTCACACTTACATTCCAACCCCAGAAATCGTCGAACAAGGTCTCGTTATGGATTACGGTGTGGTTCTCGTAGCATCCCTCATAGCTTAGTTGCTCTTCTATTATAACGTCGGGGTTATCCTTCTCCCATTTAGTTATATTATAGGTAGGGTTAACCACCACGCCGGGAACAGTCCAATTGAAGGTCACAGTGTTCTTTAATACCGTTGCCCCGTTACCCGGTAAGTTCAGAGTTGGAGCGTTCAGAACGTTATGGACAGTAACATCGACGGTAGCGTTACTGGTGACGTTACACCAGTCTGTGGCCATAGCCCTAAGTGTTACATTGCAGGCATCAGATAGCGCTGTGGTATCCCAAGCTTGAGTATAATTACATGTGCTATTACAGGGACACGCGGTAGTATCGTTGCCAATAGAAGTCCAGTTACCACCCTCAAGCATGTAGAAAAATTCCACCTGGGTGATATTAGGAGCACCACCAGCAGTGGCATTCAAAGTTATAATTCCATTGACGCAACTACCTTCTGCTGGCGCAGTCAGGTTAACTGTGGGTACATCGTTATTTATGGTGATATTACCCACGGTAGCGTTATTGTTGACGTGACACCAGTCTGTTGCCATAGCCCTCAGTGTGACGTTGCAGGCATCAGATAGCGGTGTGGTATTCCAAGCTTGAGTGTAAATACATGTGGTATTACAGGGACACTCGGTGGTAGAGTTGCCAATAGAAGTCCAGTTACCACCCTCAAGCATGTAGTAAAAGTCCACCCGGGTGATATTAGGAGCACCACCAGCAGTGACATTCAAAGTTGTAGTTCCATTGACGCAATCGTTGTCTGTGGGAGCATTCCAGTAAACTGTGGGTAGTTCGTTATTTATGGTGATATTACCAACGGTAGTGGAGTTGGTATTGCCACAGCAATCCGTGGCATTAGCCCTGATTGTTACATTGCAGGCGTCAGCTAGCGCTGTGGTATTCCAGGGCACCGAACGAGTACATGTGGTGTTATATGTACAGTTGGTGTTATTGTAGCCAATTTGGGTCCAGTTAGCACCATCAAGTGAGTACTCAAATGTGACGTTGTCCACGCAGGTGCAGTTATCAGTGACGTTAGCACTTACGGTCAAAGTTCCATTGACACACTGGTCAACCGTCGGCGAAGTTATGGTAACTTCAGGTAAGGTGTGGTCTATGGTGATATTACCCACGGTATCAGAAGCAGTGTTGCCACTCTTATCCGTGGCATTAGCACTAACTGTTACATTCTTGGCACAAGTTATATTTGCTGTATCCCAGACCACGCAGTATGTTGGACCTGGTCCAGTGTTATTATAGCCAATAAAGGTCCAGTTACCCCCAGCTATGTTATACCAAAAAGTCACATTCTCGACGCTACAATTAGGACAGTTATCAGTGACATTGGCGCATACAGTCACATTATCATTGATACAGTCACCGTCTGTCGGCGCAGTCAGGTTAACTGTGGGTGTGACATTATCAACAATGACAGAGTTATTCTCAACATGTACGCCGCCCGGGGATGGGCATCCCCACGTAAGCTCGAGATTATAATAAGTGCAATTGGCCTCAACTCCCGTCGCGTTTATAGTGATGGTGTCGCTAAGGTTGTTGCAGGTCGTATTGGATAACCCGGTCTTGGTGCCTGAGAGATAAGAGATATTTGCCGCAGCATTGTAGACCCTGATTGTATAACACGTAACATTACACGAGTCACTCCCATATGTCCAATTTACCGTCAGGCTGTCGCCGGGCTTAACACAGGCGGGATTGGTGTTATTGGGCGATGTTATGTTTGGGCCGCAGATCCAAGCTGCCTCCGCAACACCTGGGCCAACAACATTTGAAATCGGGCTTGCCTGGGGCACCATTGGCGCTACGCTAAAACTGAGCACCAACGACAGAGCCACCAGCAGATAAACTGCTTTTTGATACCATTTTGTTTTACTCATTTGTATCCTCCTTTGTAATTTGTTGAGATTGCCACGCCTTCGGCTCGCAATGACAAGAGGGAAAAGCTCGCAATGACAACCTCTCTCCTTGAGATTGCTTGGAGATTCTTCACCTTCACGGAGCCTGTCCTGAGCAGAATGAGATTCTTCGCTACGCTCAGAATGGCAGAGCGAAGAAAGCTGCCGACAATAACAAGAGAAGCTCTGCCTGAAGTCAACCCCATCAGGCTCGAGCTTTTTGAGCTATATTTCTGCTGAGGATAAAAAGTAGCACTACACCCACTTGCTGCGCTTTTCACTGTTAGTCGTCTACTTTATCTTACTTACTCTTACTTTATCCTATAATATCTTACTTCATCCTACTTTAGAATAGGCGGATATTTTTGTCAATAGGTTTGTGGATATTTTTTGACTGTTTCTACTGCTTGGCTGATTTGTCATGCGCCTAGTTGCTGTTTGCCTCCAGGAAACTAAAGCACTGCTCCAAGTTTCGTGTAGCAAACCTCAGGTATTAGCTAACATTAGTTCCCTCTATAATGCTATTTACTCCATTTAGGCTGTCTTTTCTCCAGGAATGCTACGGCGCCTTCTATTATGTCTTCACTAGCGGCAACTTCTTTAAACGCCTCCAGGCTATACTCATAGCCGCCTAATCCCCTATTTATTGCTTGTTTTGTAAGCTTTGTTGCCAGAGGTGCTGAATTCTTCATCCGTTCTACAACCTCGAAGACAGCATCCATAAGTTTTTCATGGGGGACTACTTTATTTATCAATCCAATTCTAAGAGCCTCCTCGGCGGATATGCGGTCGCAGGTGAATAACAATTCCTTCGCCTTTGCCCGGCCTACTTCATCAGCAAGCCGAATCATTGCATAGGGACATACTGAGCCACGCAGAGGACCAATGAATCCGAATACTGCTTTGTCCGAGGCGATAATAATGTCGCACATAAGGGCGCATTCTAAGCCGTGACCCAGTGCGTAACCATTCACTGCAGCAATCGTTGGTTTTTCCAGATTGATGAGCTTTATCATCGTGGATTTTCCAGAAGAGGCATCGAGTTGTTGTTCCATCATCTGAAATGTCTGCACATCAGAGAGGTCTGCCCCTGAGGAAAAAGCATCGCCGGCGCCGGTAATAACCACAGCTCGAACATCATCGTCGTTCTCCACACCTTCAAGCACGCCGCGAAGTTCTTCCATCAATTCCAGAGAAAGGGCATTCTTTTTTTCTGGTCGGTTAAACTTTATGACTGCGGCGTTATTTCTTTTTTCACATAAAATATTTTTACCACTCACTATTTCTCCTTTAATTTTCCATTTTAGATTATTATTATAGCAAAACTTTTCCCCGTGTGGCCTGGGTTTTCTTTTCTGAAAGCGAATCATCTTAGTTATCAATCCAGTTTTAACAACCCCTTTGTTTAAATTGAACTGGCTTGAGCACGCTGCTGCGGCGTCTCTTTTATAACCTCTTTATCGGCTAATTACGCTCACATTGACAAGCTAGCCTGATATCCACCAACTTCTGTTATGGAGATAGTTGCTTCTTGGATAACCTCGCAATGCGCTTGTCTATCGAAGAATGTACCTGTGATTCATATTAGCATTTTTGCTTAACTTGGGCTGCTAGAGAAACAAATTGGAATTTTGATTATTGCTGCGCTATATAGCGGTATTTTTTTACTCAACATATCGGCTATAATAAAGCTGCTGAGCAAGACTAACTAGCACGTGCTTGGTAAGGAGGTGAAGCTATGGCCTGGAAAATGAAAGGGGTTTGGTACGAAGGTTGCGCCGCGCAGGGCCAGTGCGCCTATTACTTTGGCAGGGACAGGGAAGAGCCCTGCAAATCGTTTCAAGTGTTCCAGATCAAAGAGGGGCACATCGACAATGTGGACATAGGGGGGGTCTTAGTGATCATGGTGGTCGACCTCTTCTCCCGCAAGTTCGTTGACCTAATGGTGAAAGGGGGAACGGGGGGGATATACATAAGTGACACTGCCACTGAGGAACAAAAAAAGGTTCTCGAGCCCTTCCTCGCCAATAATGTGCCCGGTCACCTAGCGAAGAAGTGCCTTGGCGTGAAGTTCGTTAAGATCAACCTGAGCCAGGAAGATAACACCTACCATATCACCATGCCCTATGGGGAGTTGAAGCTGTCGCTGACGGTCGGCGCGGACGGAAAGAACCCTGTGCGTCTAGAAAATTGTATCTTCAGCATGGTTTTCCCGAACCTCAAGATCTGCAACGCTCATTTCTGGAAATACAGTGACTTTGAAAGGGATTGGGAATTTGTAAATAGAAGCGGCGTCATCGCTGACTTTGATATGCAAGGAGGTTAGGCGAGCGCTTTATATATCAAATTGAAAGACGAGCGAAAATAGCCAAACACGACACCATGATTAAAAGTCAGGTGCTCTACCACCTCTTGAGGAAGCAGTGGGGGAACTGCAAAATATGCTTGATAAGCTTTTAGCGCCGCATGTATCTCTGGAGTGCAGAAAGCCTCCCCAACAATTTGGCTGATTGTTTCTTATTCGTAGCGCGTGTCCCAGTGCGCAGGGTTGAACATTTTAGCGAATTGTTTAAAGATGCCTGATGTAGGGTTTGGGAGTTACGTGTTGCTCTCCTCAATAGAGCGCGAGTTGCCACGCTAACTTCCATAGTCATTATCGTGGGTGCTATAATCTCGATGAAAATAGCGGATTAGGCGACCCGAGAGTTCGTTTATGCCGCTGTTAGCCGAAATTCGCCCGTCCTTTATTTTCTCTGTGAAGGGACGTCAAGAAGGAGGTGATGCTTATGCTAAGCCAAAACTGGCCTCTTCGCCTGCAAATGCTGGAGAGGCTTGCTCTACTTCAACAGCCCGATACATCTAATTGAAATTAATCTATCAGGAGGTGCTACACGATGAGTGAATTGAATTTGCGAGAAGCAGACAAACTGGAAGTTACAGTCTTGGTAGACAATTACACTGACGCACTGTTACTCCAGAGCACAGACGTCGTCAAGCGGCCACTGATTCCTCCTCCCAATCTGCTCCTGGCAGAACATGGATTATCATATCTCCTCAAAGTATACTCGGGCACAGAGGAACATCTAGTGCTATTCGACGCGGCTGTGTCAACGACCTGTTTCTTTCACAATGCAGACCTTCTACAGGTAGACTTGAGCAAAGTTGAGTCTGTGGTTCTGAGCCACGGTCATTTCGACCATTTTGGAGCTCTGGTAGAATTTCTAAACAGGGCTACAAAAGGAATACCCCTTACCCTTCACCCGGACGCTTTTCTTCAGCGCCGTATCAATATCCCCGGTATGGGACGCGCGGCAGATTTCCCTACGCTGGATGAAACAGCCTTGAAGAAGACGGGAACAGCGCTTCACAAAGTCAAGGAGGCTTCCACAGTGGCCTCTGACCTCATCCTGGTTTTGGGGGAAGTGGAGCGAGTAACCGATTTTGAGAAGGGCTTTCCCTGGGTTGAAGCGAAAATGGATGACAAGTGGGTGGTGGACCCTTTTCGTGACGACCAGGGGCTAGCGGTCAAGGTGAAGGACGGAGGATTGGTAGTCATTGGTGGATGTTCTCACGCTGGCATCATCAATACGGTCAAACATGCCCAGAAGATTGCACAAACGGACAAGGTCCACGCAGTGCTGGGTGGGTTTCACCTCACAGGACCGATTTTTGAGCCAATCATCGGGCCAACTATTGAAGAGATGAAGAAGATAGGACCAGATTTCGTTGCGCCCATGCATTGCACCGGGTGGAAAGCTATCACTCAATTTGCTGAGGAGATGCCGGAGCAGTTCATCCTTAATACTGTAGGCACAACCTATGTCTTCCAATAATCCTGATAACCTATTTAAGTAATCAAGTGAAATTCAGTTGATGAGGATGAGGCGATATTTCTTGATAAAAATCACAATAGGAGGCGTTGAATATGGCATTTAAATCAGCGTTTGTTGCCCATGCCCCTGATGCAGATTCGAAAAAGCACAGGTGCGTAATTGAAACGTCCATGTACAAACTTTTTGTAGTGGTGGTCCACGAGCAACGTGAAGCGGTTCAGGTCTGCCAAAATCTTGTGAAAGAAGAGGGCATTCACTCAATCTTGCTCTGCCCGGGATTTACACATGGGAATGTTGCCGAGATAGCGGAAGCGGTTGGGGGAAATGTCGGTGTTTTTGTAGCCCGGGGAGACGGTCCGAGTAGCGGGGTTACGAGAGCAGTAATGGAACGGGAAGGCTGGTTTCATTGAGCTTTGACTTAGCTACGGATTAGTTTCCCGTGGTAGGCCGTGAAGGACTCGAACCCACGACACCATGATTAAAAGTCAGGTGCTCTACTAGTATAGCTTGATTCCACCCCCCGTGCGAGCTCACTCAATATGGCTATAGTGGCTGTGTGTGTTGGATTGTGTTACTATGGTCTCTATTCTACTCAGCAACTATTATTACAAGCTATTTGCTCCCATCGAGTGTGCTATAGTGAAGCGAGGCGATGCCGCCACCACAATGGATTTCTTGGTGCGGACCTTCTGCACAGAGGCGATGGAAGCGACAACAATCGGTAAGGCTGAACGAATGGTTGGAGATGACGTCGCCCGGTGGGTAGCGTCGAAGGGAAGATTAGCGAGACTTAGAGATAGCGCAAAGGTGTTAGGATAAAACCAAGGGGGATATGGAATGATTCTGGATTCACAAGAAAGAATTAAAGAATACACAGCGAAGGGATACTGGGGGAAGAAATCGCTTATTGATTATTTCAAAGAGCATGTAAGTGAGGACCCTGATAGAGTTTGCCTGGTGGATCCTCCTAATAAAGAGCGATTAGTGGACTTAACGCCGGAGAGGCTTACTTATAGAGAACTGGACCAGGCAGTGGATGCCACCGCAGAGAATTTCTTACGAATGGGTATTTGTAAGGATGACATTATTATTGTTCAGCTTCCCAACTGTTGGGAATTGGCAATGCTCTATTTGGCTATTACCAGGGCTGGAGCCCTCATCTCTCCTGTACCAATGCAATGGAGAGAATCAGAATTACAATATGTTGGTGAACTAACTCAAGCCAGAGCGTTCATTACGGTGGAGGAATTTCAGAATTTTAAACATGGAGAAATGGGCGAAAAACTGCGGTCAAAACTTCCCAATTTGGAATACATGATTACCTTGCAAGAACTGCGAGAAATGGGCAAAGGGGAGATAACAGGCAAACTTGATGAGGTAAAAATAGATGCTAACGATATTTTCACCCTTTGCTGGACTTATGGCACTGAAATCGAGCCCAAGGGATGTCCTCTGAGCCATAATAACTGGATTATTGAAGGTACTGGAGAAGTAGAGCTAACGGGGGTCAGAGAAGGAGAGACACTACTAACTGCTGGCCCACTGGTTAACATGGCTTCAGTGGGAACAACATATATTCCCTGGCTTCTGGTGGGCGGTACATTTGTTTTGCATCATCCCTTTCATCCGGTGGTTTGGATGCGACAAATGATAGAGGAGACGGTAAATTATACTCTTCTTGTTCCTGCGCTGGTAAACGCTATAGCAAAGCACCCGCTGGTAGATGAATTTGACCTAAGCGCTGTGAGGTCAATCACCATAGGTGGGGCACCACCAGCCCTGTGGTCCGCTCAGGAATTTGAAAGAAGGTGGAGCATGGAAATCGGGAATATCTGGGGAATGAACGAGGGGCCAGGCATTGTTTCTGGAGCGCTGGACGTCCCCAATTTAGAGAAAAGAATAGAGGGATTGCCTCAATACGGTAAGCGTGGGGTAACATGGAACGGGAAGGTCTTCAGTGAATGCATTGAAACAAAGCTCCTGGATCCTGAGACTGGCGAGGAGATAACTGAAGTGGGCCGTGTAGGAGAACTACTTTATAAAGGTCCAAATGTAATGTCTGGTTACTTTAAACGGCCCGACTTGACAGAAAAGGCATTTGATGAACAGGGGTTCCTTCACACAGAAGACCTGTTTCGAATAAAGGAAGCAAATTTCATTAGTTTTGTTGATAGGGGAAAAGATATCATAATTCGAGGCGGCTTCAATATCAGTGCACAGGAGGTTGAAAATATCCTTGTTGGACATCCTAAGGTTCTGGATGCAGCAGCGATAGCGATGCCTGATGAAAGATTGGGCGAAAGGGTCTGTGTTTATGTAGTTCCTAGAGAAGGAGAAAAAGTCACCCTGGGTGAATTAACTTCATTTATGAAGGAAAAGAGTATCGCTGCATATAAGCTTCCACAACGACTTGAAATTACGAAAGAGATACCCAAAGACCGGGCCGGCAAAATCTTGAAAAATATACTGAAGGAAGATATCAAAAATAAATTGACAGCAAAGTGAACCGGTGTGGTTGTGCGGCTTGATGCAACATCTGGAGGAATTTTTTGATAGTCAAGTGCACCTGCTGGCTTTCGAGTGAGCCGTGTGGGGCTCGAACCCACGACACCCTGATTAAAAGTCAGGTGCTCTGCCAAACTGAGCTAACGGCCCATCGTGTTTATTTTTGTGTTAATAGGTCGGAGACGTAGCAGGCAAATGATGGATGTACATCACAGATGAATCCGCCATCAACTAACTCGACGTCGAAGGTAACCCTATTCGGCTTTCTAAGAGGGTCACCAAATTTGCTAAGCCCAACTTCATCCCAGGGCATGTCGTGTCCCAGTATTTCCAGAAAGCCCTTAACATCTCTGGGCTGGTCCAGCATAACCTCAAAAGGGAGATGTTTTGCTAATTTGCTTAGTTGCTCGTTTTTTAATTTTATCCGCATGCCTTATTATTTTCTCCACAGCGGGTGATGGGGCTCGAACCCACGACAACTTGCTTGGGAAGCAAGCACTCTACCGCTGAGTTACACCCGCAAAAACTTTATTTTATTCTAACCCCATGACGTGAAGTTGTAAAGCGATATGTTGGCAAACGAGGCACAAGAGCACAGGTGATGCCCGGTGGTGAAACTCAGGGTGATTGAAAGTTAAGGGTGTTTTTTTGTTAAATGTTCAACACCCTTCTGAAACCATTTCCTCTATGATCGCCTTTACAGGTTTAATCTCTTTAATCAAGGCGCTCACTTGTCCTGCACTTGCCGGGAAGAGGTCAAAGTCCCCGCTCTTCCAGGCTTGAGGGGCGTTCATTAAATTATACTCCTGGGAGAGGTCTACGTTCGGATTATCCAGCTTCTCCTTGAGCTTGGGATTGATGATAACGCGGGCATTTATATTTCCCTGAGGAAGAAGCGTCGTGTCACCGTCGCTGCAATCGAGTATCGCATTCTTCCATTGTTGATTGGCAATGCTTTCCTCAGAGGCTATAAATCGTGTGCCTACTTGCACTCCCTGAGCACCCAGAGCTAGAGCAGCACGGTAGCCCCGCGAATCAGCAATGCCTCCAGCGGCGACCACCGGGACGTTTACATGGTCTACCACCAATGGCACGAGGACCATGGTTGTGGATTCAGGATTGGTAGAGCGAAGACCGCCTGACTCCAATCCTGAAATAACCAGTCCATCAGCTCCGGCGTCTACAGCCGTTATAGCATGGTGAAGGGAGAGAACAACGTGGATTCCTTTTATCCCCAGAGTATGGATTTGTGGATAGATGTGTCTAGGCGAACCTACTGAAGTAGTGACGACTTTTACCCCGGCGTCTGCCAGTATCTCAAGGATTCCTTGGGTGGAAGGATTCATAATGGAAAGGTTTGCCCCAAAAGGCTTATCAGTCAACTCTCGGGCCTCTTTTACCAGGCGTTTTACTTCCTCAAGGTCGCTGATGAATCCCAGGGCGAGCATCCCGAAGGCTCCGGCATCACAAATAGCCGCTACTAGTTTTGGGCTGTTCATTTCGCCAATGGGCCCCTGGATGATGGGATAACGACATCCCAACATATCCAATAATTTAGTCATAAAAACCTCCTATTGTGACCGGGGTGCATTGCTTCATAAGGTAAGCAATTGTTCCAGGTTTAAGCATCTTTTTGCGTAATTCCCTGTCTGAAGTTCCCACCGGAAATAAGGAGACTCTGCATGATGCCCGCTAGTTCAAGTCCTTCAGGTGTGCTCAACGGGAAGTTCATATCAAGGATTCTCTTTGCCAGTCCCACTGCCAATTGCCGGTTATTCACGATGTCCTCTGCCCAGGCTCTGGCAGTATCTCGGAGTTGTTCCAGAGGGACAACCTTGTTTATCAGCCCGATTCGTTCTGCTTCCGCGGCAGAGATCATCTTGCCGGTCAGGATGAGCTCTTTTGCTCGACCTACACCTACTATTCTGGAAAGCCTATGCGAGCCACCCAAATCCGGGATTATACCCAAATTCACCTCGGGTATGGAAAATCTCGCTTCTTCGGAGGCGATTCTGAGGTCACAGGCGAGTATCAATTCAAATGCTCCTCCAAGGGCATATCCATGGATTGCGGCGATAACCGCTTTCTCGAGATGTTCTATCTCTGAAAATGCTCGCTGAAGTTTTCTTACTGACGCTCGAAAGTCCTGGATATCAGCACCTTGTTGTGCCAGTTCCGCTAGTTCAGTTAAGTCTGTGCCACTGCTGAATGCTTTTCCTTCCCCTTGAATGATCACTGCTCCCACGTCACTCCTGGCGGCTACTTTGGTCATGCATTCCTCAAGGTCCTGGAACATTTGCAAATTCATGGCGTTCCTTTTCTCAGGTCTATTCAAGCTGACATACAGAATTTTACCTTCCTGTGATAAAGAAAGTGTCTCAAAGTTCATAAAAGGTGTCCTCCTTTAGAAATTTATTTTGCAGGGCCAGATAAATTAAAAAATTTGCATTATATACTACTCATTAGTGGGGGAATAAGTCAAACCCTGCTTAAGTGCGATATACTGCATAAAATGAGGTATAATAGGGCAAATTTCTAGCGAGGGAGGTAAGAATGCTTAAGACAAGGATAACTGAAATGCTGGGGATTGAATATCCCATCATTTGTGGAGGGATGCAGTATGTATCAAATGCTGAGCTTGTTGCCGCGGTATCCAACGCTGGTGGTATGGGTATGCTTGCTGTGGGCAATTTTGGCTCTAAAGAAGAACTAAGAGACGAGATTCGAAAGATTAAAACGCTCACTGACAAGCCCTTCGGAGTCAATGTTACTTTCATGCCGGTGCTTGAATTCGTGGATAGGGAAGGCATGATGGATACAGCTATTGAAGAGGGGGCTAGCGCTTTTGAAACATCGGGAAGAATCAGCGAAGAACATGTCCAGCGTATTAAGAAGGGCAATGCGAAACATATTCATAAGGTAGCTCGGGTGAGGGATGCTCGAACGGCGGAACGGCTGGGGGCGGATGCTGTAGTCATAGTGGGATATGAATGCGGTGGCATACCACCAATGGATGAGATAACTACCTTTATTCAGGTTCCTCTTGTCGTTGGTGCTGTGAACATTCCTGTTATTGCCGGAGGTGGGATTGGTGATGCCCGCGGTTTTGTAGCGGCCTTAGCTCTAGGAGCCGAGGGTGTACTTATGGGCACTCGCTTTATGGCTACCAGGGAAAGCCTGATCCACTCGAATGCCAAAGAGGCTATGGTCAATGCTAAGGAGACTGATACTATATGTGTGATGCGTTCCCTGGGCATCATGGAAAGAACTCTAAAAACCGAAGTATCACAAAAAGTTGTCGAGATGGAGAAAAAAGGAGCTACGCTGGAGGAGTTGATTCCGCTCATTATAGGTAAAAAAGTTCAGGAGGCTTTTGAAACAGGTGATTTGCACACGGGAATTCTGCCTTGTGGACAAATTACCGGGCTTATAAACGAAGTGCCTACGGTGAAGGAAGTCATCGATGATATGGTGAGTGGAGCAGAGGATATTCTGAATCGCTTAACCAGGATGATTAGGGCTGGTTAAGCGAGTTTCATGACAATTTGCTATCCTGATGGCTGAGATGTTTGATTTAGGCAAGATACGGGCTCAAGCGAAGGGAGACTTTACCGAGGCCTGGATGTCGACAGCTAAGCTTTTGCCGGTAGATACCAAAGTCAGTCTTCAAGGTCGTGGTAAGCCTCACCTTCTACGGGAGCTGATTCAAAAGTCCAGGGAGATATTATTAAATTTTGGCTTCGACGAAGTGGAAAATCTTACCATTTTGCCCGACAGCGATGTCTCCAAACAATATGGTCCTGAAGCCCGGGTTATCCTTGACAGGGCTTATTATCTTGCTGAATTGCCTCGCCCCGAGATAGGTTTAAGCAACAAGAAGATAATTGAGGCAAAAAAGATAGTGGGAGAGCTTGATGTCAAGGAGTTACGAACCATCCTGAGGGCATATAAAAAGGGAGAAATTGAGGCCGATAATCTTGTAGAAGAGCTTATCAATGCGTTAGGCATCACTGACCGTCAAGCTACAGAGCTTCTGAGCCGGGTTTTCCCGGAACTGGAAAGAATGAGACCACTACCTTCCAATAAGACTCTCAGAAGTCACATGACAGGTACCTGGTTTCACACGTTAGCGGCAGTACAGGATAAAGCTAAGTTTCCAGTTGCCTTGTTCTCAGTAGGTCCCCGGTATCGGAATGAGCAGCGGGAGGATGCCCATCATTTACGAATTCACCATTCAGCGTCAATAGTGATAATGGATGCCAACATTTCCTTAAGTGCTGGTAGAGAGATAACCGAGGAGATTCTCAGGCAATATGGTTTTTCTGATGTTAAGATTGAAACGAAGATGGCAACGTCTAAATATTATGCTCCTGGTCAAGAGCAAGAGGTTTTTATTAATCACAATGGTGAGTGGTTAGAAGTCGCTGATATTGGTATGTATTCCCCGGTATCGCTAGCGAACTTTAGCATTAAATATCCGGTATTCAACGCTGGCTTGGGCATCGAGAGGTTGGCGATGATACTCTATGGAATAGATGATGTTAGGAAAGTAGCATATCCTCAATTCTCCGTAGCGGAATTTTCCGATGAGGAGATAGCCAGGTCTATCACCTATTTAGCAAGTCCCAGAACTTCTCGAGGGAGAAAAATAGCCAGTGCGATTGAGCAAACTGCGCGAAAGCACAAGGATGAAATTGCCCCCTGTGAATTTGTGGCCTGGGAGGATGATTTAGTTGTAGTGAAAGTGGTGGAAGTAGAGGAGGGCAAGAGGCTCATCGGTCCCGCTGGCTTTAATGAGATTTGTGTGGCTGACGGCACCATTTATAGTGATATTGTCCCTTCAGGAGAATATAGTGGGATGAACTATATGCATGCTATCGCCATGGCTGCAGCAGCTCTAATAGAGGATAGCCATGAGGATTTAACCTACCAGGTGAAAACGATAAGGCATCTCTCAGACCTCAATTTGCAAATTCCTGAAGCTATTCTGGAATACATAGAAAGACAGCAGAAAAAGATTGGGGTTAGCGGGGCGGTGTTTGTAGCCGCAAAATCGCACTTCAAGGGCAGGAAGGACAAAGTTGAACGATAAAAGGTTGCAGAAGCTTGGCGAACTGCGCCGAAAGCATAAGGACGTTATAACCCTTATGCCATTGCAGACAGGTGGACTCCTTACTGAAGCGGCAAAACAGGCTTTGATAGAGTTTGGAGATGGTTATTCAGTGTGCGATTTCTGTGTGGGTAACCTGAGTGCCATCACAAATCCTCCTGTTCGAGAGTTTGTGGGTGAGCTTTTGCCGGAATTTTTAGGCTGTGAAGTTGCTACTGTAACCCATGGAGCGAGGGAGGCTAAATTCGCGATAATGCATTCTCTGGCTAAGCCTGGTGATTCAATTGTCGTCGATGGCAATCGACATTACACTACAATTGTTGCTGCTGAGAGAGTGGGATTAAAGGTAATCGAGGTGCCCAGCTCTGGCTACCCCGAATTTACCATTGATGTTAATGAGTATGAGCCGCTCATAGAGAAATATCATCCCGGGATGATTTTATTAACTTACCCTGATGGCAACTACGGAAATATCCCTGATGCCAGGAGATTAGGGGAGATTGCTCAGAGATATGATGTTCCATTTATTCTCAACGGTGCATATGCTGTAGGTAGGATGCCGGTGAATATGAATGAGCTAGGGGCGGATTTCGTTGTCGGCAGCGGTCATAAGAGTATGGCGTCTGCCGGGCCCTGTGGAGTATTGGGGATGAAAAAGAGGTGGGAAGAGGTGGTATTGAAGAAATCGGAAGCATATAGCAATAAAGAAGTTGAGCTTCTTGGCTGCACATTAAGGGGAGTTCCTCTGATAACGCTTATGGCATCCTTTCCTTACGTGATGGAAAGGGTTCATGATTGGGATGAGCAGGTATTAAAGGCGCAGTGGTTTTCCACTGAGCTTGAGAAATTGGGATTCAAGCAGTTGGGGGAAAAACCGCACAAACATGATTTATTGCACTTTGAGACACCGATGTTTTATGAGATATCCCAGCGTGTTCGGGAACGAGGTTATTTTCTTTATAAAGAACTTGAGAATAGGGGAATTTGGGGTCCGCAGCCAGGCTTGACCAAGGCTTTTAAGCTCTCTACCTTTGCTGCTAGCAGGGAACAGTTAAGTTTTGTTATCGATTCCTTTAAGTCTATCTTAAGCAAATATAGCTGATTTTAACTCGGATAGATGGGTGACACCTCAGAGTACGGGGTTATGTTCTACTTTAGGGTTGGAATGGCTTCGACGGTTCTTTATGTCATTGCGAGCGGAGCGAAGCAATCTTGTTTCTGGGTATGCTTCTCAGGGATTGCGGAGCTTGTTCCGAGTGAAACGAGGAATCTCATGCTCCAGTTTGCTTCGGCTACGCCTCGCAACCGCTAACGCTCCTCGCAATGACAAGGTGGGGAGTCGAGAGTTAAACGGTAACGGAACACTCTTTCCACCTTCGCTGATGAGCTTCCTTTAATTGTTGAAAACGCGCCTGAAAGGGAGCAGAGGTTATAGTATTTGTGCTCATAAGCAGAGCATCCTCGCCGGTTTGCGAGTAATAACGGGGGCGTCTTCCTATTGCTTGGAATCCATATTTTCGGTAAAGTGGCTGAGCTGCCTCGTTGGAAGCGCGTACTTCTAAGCTGATTGTTTTGATGTTTAGTTGGGTGGCAAGGTCAATAAGTGAGATAAGCAATCTCTCTCCTATTCCACTGCGACGATGATTGCTTCTCACTCCAAGGGCAGTGATGTGCCCTTCATCGGGCATAATCCATAAGCCGGCAAAACCAAGGATATACTGTTCATTGCGGGTCTGTTCATTATGGTGGTCATAGGTGAAAAGCCGCTTGTACCACGGGATTTCAGATATGGTTTGCTTGTTTACATTCGGTTCATGCTCCTCTTCTGTACATGCTACAATATAGCGAGCTAATGGATTGTGAATCTCTCGGTGATACGAGCCATAGGAGCGAAATAATTGCTCTTCAGAGAAAGCTTCTTGGTCTATCTCAGCTACCTGACGAATATCTCTATCCTCTGCCAAACGGATGATATATTGCTTTTTGTCCACCATTTTTAATTCAACATAATTGATTGATATAAGCTTATTATAAACTACCTTGGTATAATGTTGAAGGGTGTAAAAATGGGGAGCGATTTATTAAACACTACCGTTCAGCTAGCGCCGCATCATCCTGAGGGATTAACTTTGGCTAACCCGGTGATGACTGCTTCGGGCACTTTCGGTTACGGTGTAGAGTATAGTGAACTTGTTGATATACAAAAGCTTGGGGCTATTGTATGCAAGGGAATTACTCTCAAGCCCAGGAATGGCAATCCTCAACCACGATTGGTAGAAACAGAATGTGGATTGCTTAATTCCGTGGGGTTGGAGAATATCGGCGTTGATGCTTTGATTAGAGATAAAGCGCCGGTATGGAAAGGCTGGCAGGTGCCTGTCATCGTTAATATTGCCGGGGAAACGATTGACGAGTATGTTCAGGTGGCTGCTAAGTTGGAGGGTATACCGGGGGTGAGTGGCATTGAGTTGAATATCAGCTGTCCCAATGTCTCAGCAGGTGGGATGGAATTTGGCTTGACTCCTGAAGCGGCAGCTCAGGTAACCTCAGCAGTTAAGGCTGTGACCACCTTGCCCCTCATCGTCAAATTAACTCCAAATGTGACTGATATTAAGGAAATTGCCCTGGCGGTAGAGGAAGCCAGGGCTGACGCAGTATGCTTGATTAATACCGTGAAGGCAATGGCAATAGATATAAACGAGAGGAAGCCTTCCCTGGGAAATATTACTGGCGGACTTTCTGGTCCTGCCATCAAGCCAATAGCCCTCTACATGGTATATGAGGTAGCGAAGGATGTCAGCATTCCAGTGATAGGTTGCGGTGGCATTGCCTCCGCTGAGGATGCCCTGGAGTTCATCATGGCTGGTGCCAGCGCAATCCAGGTTGGCACGGCTAATCTCACCAATCCTCGTGCTAGCCTTGAGGTGTTGCAGGGGATAGAGCGCTTTATGAAAGATGAGGGAATCACAAGTTTAGTTGACATAATTGGTGCGGCAGCAAAATGAGCCAGAAGGTCTGTAAATGGTATCCAGTTTGTCCTTTGAAATTTTACTACGAACAGGGGAGATTGGATGAGAAATGGATAAAAAATTATTGTATGGGAGATTGGGAGTGCTGTATCAGGTATCAAATGGAGGAAAGGGGAGAGTTACATCCTGACTATATGCTCCCGAACGGTGAAGTTAGGGAGGAATTAGCGTGATGAAGGTAGTGGTTGGCTCGCAAAATCCGGTGAAGCTGAAAGCAGCGCAAGAGGCATTTGGTAAATATTTTAGCGATGTGGAGATAATTGGCATTGTGGTTGAAAGCGGAGTATCCCGACAGCCTGTGAATGAAGGAACCTTTCGTGGTGCCCAGAACAGGGCGTTAGAAGCAGAAAAGGTTAACGATAAAGAAAGGCTTGGTGGTAAGTACTTTGTGGGTATTGAAGGTGGAATATTAAAGTTATTTTCAGAGTGGTTTGCACTTAGCGCAATGTGCATAATCGACAATAAGGGAAGGACGGAATACGGGACCTCCCCGTTGTTTGAACTTCCTGAAAGTATCGTTGAGCGCCTTTTAGATGGTGCTGAGCTTGGCGATGTAATCAATAGTTTGCTTGGGGAACAGGAAACCAAGCGGAAACAGGGAGCAGTGGGATATTTTACTAAAGGCGTTATGGATAGAAAGAGAATTTATACCGATGGCTTGATTGCTACTCTGGTTCCCTTTTTGAATGAGGATTTATTTGTGAAAGGAGGTTCAATATGAAGGTTGTTTTGCTTGGTGCAGGGGGGATGGGAGAAATTGCCCTGAAGGATTTGGTTAGTGGTGGCGTTAAGCAAATCGTTATCGCTGATTACGACAAGGGCAAAGCTGAATCCCTGGCAAAAGCCCATAAGGCTGAGGGAATAGAAATTTCGGCGGAGTTCGTGGATGCCAATGACCATGCTTCTTTAACAAAGGTGGTGCAGGGTGCTAGCGTTGTAGCCAGCGCTATCGGTCCATTCAGCAAATATGGAGTTAAAGTGCTCAAAGCGGCGCTAGAAGCCAGGGTGGACTTCGTGGATATCTGTGATGACCCTCAGCCGACGATTGATGAGCTTAATTTACACGACGAGGCTAAACAAGTTGACATAACTGCAATAATCGGCATGGGCAACAATCCCGGAGTAGGAAATTTGTGTGCTAAATACGGAGCAGGAAAGCTGGATGAAGTCGAGGAAATCGAGTTCATCTGGGTTCATCCCGCTATTTCTCGAGTGGGAGGCGCTGGCACCCTGCACGCCATTGGTGCTTTTTCCGGGGATGTGCCTTCTTACCAACAAGGACGCTGGGTTGATGTGCCTGCTGGCTCAGACAAAGAAGTAATTGACTTTCCTGAACCTGCGGGAAGGGTGGAGGTGTTTCACTCAGGACATCCTGAGCCACTAACCATACCCAGATATATTTCGGTCAAGAATGTCTCCTGCAAGGGAGGCATTGTTCCGGTATGGGCAGGGCAGGAATTTGTAAGGATGATTTCTTATGGTCTGGGAAGCGCTGAGCCTATTAAAGTAAAAGGGGTATCAGTAGTGCCCAGGGAGTTCACTGTTTCCCTCCTGGAATCTCTGCTTCACAGGATGGGCAAGGACATGATTGGCGGACAACAGCTTACCAAGGTGTCAAGGGTAATCGTGAAGGGCAAGAAGAATGGCAAGGCAACAAGCTATACTTATGATAGGATAGGCAATGATTGGGAGGCGGGCACAGCGTTATCTATCGGAGCTCAGATGCTCGCCAGCGGCGGTATCACAAAGAAAGGCGTGTTCGCACCGGAAGGCTGCGTTGAGCCACAAGTATTCTTCGAGGAGCTAAAGAAAAGGGGATTGAGAATCTCAGAGAAAATGATAATAGAACACTATCTCTAGGCTGGTAAACCAGCCTAGAACTCGTGTCTCAATCAGTCTCAATCTTTAGCTGCCTTGATAAAGGTCTTTGAATTGATTCCTTATATCCTTCTTTAAAACCTTCCCTGTGGGATTTTTAGGAATTTCATCTAGTACCACAGCCTTTTTGGGGACCTTATACCCCGCAAGGTTTTCCTTGCAGAACTGGATAATTTCTTCCTCAGTGATGCTCTCGCCTGGTTTAGGAACCACAAATGCGGTAACTGCCTCTACCCACCTCGGATGTGGAAGCCCCACTATAGCGGCATCAGCAACTTTGGGATGGTCGAATAGCAGCGATTCTACCTCAACGGTAGAGACATTTTCTCCCCCACTCTTCACGATGTCCTTTTTTCTATCGACGAAGTAGAGGTAGTGTTCCTCATCCATTATGGCGAGGTCACCAGTGTGGAGCCAGCCTCCTTTGAAAATATCCCTGGTCTTTTCTTCCTCTTTATAGTATCCCAGCATCACCGAAGGGCTTCTCGCAACCATTTCCCCGACAGTTCCTGGTGGAACCTCGTTCATATTTTCATCCACCACTTTCATCTCCACCATGGTATGTGATGGTCCTATCGGCTCTGCTCCCCCAAATCTCTCCTCGGATTCCTTAAACTTCCTGAGCACATCAGGATGTTGTAAAATCGCCCCTAAGGGTGTCAATTCCGATTGCCCATAGTAATTCATCCAGTAAACATTGGGCAGTACCTCAACCAGCCTCCTCATGGATGCTCCGGCGATAGGAGCGCCAAAGAGAATAGCTATTCTCACTGAGGCGAAGGATTTTCCCATAAACTCCTCGATATTCGGTATAGGGAGCTTCAGGATGTTGGTGAAGATGGTGGGGGGATAGACCAGGTAGGTAACTTTCTCACCCTGAACCAGTTGCAGAATTTCCTGGGGACTGGGCTCATGATGCATGATAACCCTGGTGCCCAGTGATAGGCTGCCTATGAGCAAGTTTACCCCGGCAACATGATAAAGGGGTATTGAGTTTATTATAGTGTCTTCGGGTAGCAAGTGCAGGTCGATAGCACCACTCATAATGGTGGAATACCAGTTAGCGTGGGTGTTCATGACACCTTTAGGCATCGCTTCAGTCCCCGAGGTATACATCAAGGTCATGACATCATCGCCAACAACCTCAAAATACGGCTCGTCATCGGAATATTTTTCTGAGCATAGCTGGTCGAAATCAAGCCATCCCTCCGGTAGTTGCTTTTCCCCGGCAAGATTTATCAGTATGAAATGTTTCACGCTGGGCATATCCTGTTGTAATTTTGTTACATCGTCTGCTAGCTCATCTTCCACGATGAAAGCAGCAGGTTCAGCATGATTGATCAGCTGGGTAATTTCCTTTCCCCTGAGGGCAAAGTTTAGCGGTGTTATCCAGGCGCCGGTCTTTGCCAGGGCATACAGGTAAATAGCATATTGGGGACAATTATGTGAGATAATAGCAACCCTGTCCCCTTTCTTGATTCCGAGCTCAGTCAGGGCGTTGGCAAACCTGTTTACTTTCTGGTTCAGCTCTTCGAAAGTGAGCCGGGTTGTGATAGTGCCTTTATAGCTGTAGACTAATGCTTCTTTCTTAGCAAATTTTTGAACGCTTCGCCTGAGCAGGTCCCCAACACACAACCTCCTCATGACATTCAACTGTAATGCCTGGTCCATTCAAACACCTCCTTTTTTGGTAATCTGGCAAGAAATTTTCCTGCTAATTATATTACTTTTGATTTCATCTTGACAAGATGGTCGAGGCTTGGGTAGTATTGTTTTTTCAATATTTATAAGATAAGATATTTTCAGAAATAAACTAAAAAAGGAGGGAAAGTAAAAAATGAATGTGGGCCGATTGATAAAAGACAACGTTAGCGACTATGGTGAGTATCCGTTATTGACCTTCGAAGACAAGGAATATTCCAATACTGAAATTGACCGTTGGTCAAATAAAGTTGGCAATGCACTTAAGAGCCTCGGTGTGAAAAGAGGTGATAGGGTTGTCATCCAGCTGCCCAATCGCCCAGAGGTTGTGGTCAGCTATGTAGGAATATTCAAAATTGGCGCTGTGGTTATCCCTCTCAGCTTCCTCTACTCTGCTGAAGAAACGGCATATATCTACCAGGATTCCACCCCGGTTGTGGTAATAAGCGCTGCAGAGTTCATGGAGAAAGTCTCCACTGGTAAAGCATCAACGCCGAGTATAAAGCATGTGGTCTCTGTTGACGAAGCCCCGGATACACTCTTATTTAAGGACATAGTGGATAAAAGCTCGGACAAATTGGAGATGGAAGATACCGCTGATGATGAATTAGCAGCCTTGCTTTACACTGCTGGCACTACCGGGAGACCCAAGGGAGTTATGCTCCCTCACAAGGCTTTGTATGCCAATGCTGAAGGACAAAGTGAAACCCTCAAGGGACCACTCATGCCCGGCGATAAGCTATTAAGCTCGCTTCCCCTTTCCCATTCCTACGGCATGGCAACAATGAACGCGATTTTCTACGGTGGCATGAAATGGGTGCTGGTCAGGTGGTTCGACACCGACCTTATTTTTGAAGCGATACAGAAACATAAGATAAAGATCACAACCCAGGTGCCTACCATGTTTGTTATGCAAAACCTGTATCCTGAGCCCAAGAAATATGACCTCTCTTCGATAAGGTTCTGGGTTTCTGGCTCTGCTCCATTGGACGAACAGACCAGAAAAGATTTCGAGTCTAAATACCCCGGTAAAGTGTACCAGGGTTGGGGATTAACCGAGGCGATGGCCAACAATTCCTGTTGCCCGTTTGATAGACCGTATAAGCCGGGCTCCATAGGTAGGCCATTGAATGGTAAGATGAGAGTGGTGGGCGAAGATGGCAAACCGCTACAGATTGGTGAGGCAGGGGAGATTGTGGAAGGAGGCTCTGTGGTGATGCAGGGATACTGGAACAAGCCGGAGGAAACTAAGGAAGCATTGCAGGGCGAATGGCTTCGAACTGGAGATATGGGGTATATGGATGAGGATGGATATTACTTCATCGTGGAACGCAAGAAGAATATGATAATAAAGTCGGGGGAAAATATCTTTCCTCGCGAGATTGAGGAAGTTATCTATCAAAATCCCAAGGTTTCCGAGGCAGCCGTTGTCGGCGTTCCGGACCAGAAATATGGCGAGGAGCTCAAGGCTTTTATCGTGTTGAAGCCTGGAGAGAAAGCCACCGAGCAGGAGATGATCGATTTTTGCGCAGGAAAACTCACCAGCTTTAAGACGCCGAAGTATGCTCAGTTCCTTGATGCTCTTCCCAAGAACGTTATGGGTAAGATATTGTATAAAGATCTGCGCAAGATGGGTTAAATTTGCCCCGTAGCGCGGCTGGAGAAATTCAACCCCATTGGACTTTCCTTGGCGATAAGGTCTCAGTCCAGTGGGGTTTGTCAGCGAGTAAATGGTAAATTCTTAACTTATCGCTCATTTTGCTTCCCTCCGTGGTTAGATTATTTGCTTAAAGGCATTTATAATCGGTAAAAATCGCTCACTTTATCGCTAGCAACTATTGACAAAACCAGCATCTTGTCTATAGACTTGTCTAGTGTTATGGCAAACCAGGGATTGACAATAGCGCAGGCAGCCCGGTCAATGGGGGTATCCACCAGGACAGTCAGGCGATATATTAAGAAAGGCAGGCTCCATGCTGAATTTATCCAGGGGAATCATGGAGGTGAATTCAGGATATCCACAATACCACCTGGGCTAATCAGGGGAAAAACCCTGGACAAGGAGCCTGGCCAGACCATGGACACCTTTCATGGGTTAGTACATGAGTTACAGCAGCAAAATCTACAGCTTGCTGCTCAGCTCGGTGCAGCCACTGAGAGAATCCACACCCTGGAAAGTCAAGTTAAATTGCTCACTGCCGGCAAACAACCCTGGTGGCGAAGGCTATTTAAGCGCACTCCCAGCTTTTAAAATTCCAGACCACCATCATTTCTGCTATGTATTAAGGAATACGTTGCTTTTTTAGAGCAAGTTGGACATCTAGGTTTTTTGCCTATCTTCACCATTTCTCGTCCGCTTCTGGAAGTTTAAAAAAATGAAGTTAAGCAACCCCGCTTTTTTATTTAATTTCTTCCCTGATGCGCTTCAGAATTATCGGCACAGTGCAATTTTTTAAGGGGAAAGTTAGGGGCTTGGCTCATATTCTGACCTGCGTAACGCTTGATACCTGTAGTGATGTGATGTCAGGACTTCAGGAAGCAGCGATTTCGTATTTTGATACGCTGCCTGGGGAGAAAACTCAACCGGAAGATGTTAGCAAAATGTTAGCCGAAGATGACGATTCTGATAGCGCGCCTAGAGGGATTCGAACCCACGACACCCGGTTCCGAAGACCGGTGCTCTGTTCCGCTGAGCTATAGGCGCATAATTAAAAAGGGTGAACGGTGGGATTTGAACCCACGATCTCCAGGGCCACAACCTGGCGCCTTAACCACTGGGCTACGCTCACCATAAACATAAACATTATACCCACAATCAGTATTTCTTTCAATTGCGTGCATTCATTCACGACTTCCTTTTTCGTCATTGCCAGGAGCGGGATTCCTCGTTCTACTCGGGACAGGCTCCGCAATCTCAAGTTGAAGCTCTAAATACCGAACAATATCAAAAATCAAACATAAAAACTCGAAAATGCAATTTATAGTTAGGCACAAAACTATTTATAATCTTACTTGCTTTCCTGGAATGTCAAATCCTCCTTACGGGGGCGTTGAACTCCCTTTTCTAAAGGGGGATTTAGAGGGATTTTTATACGAAGTTATGCGGGATACTATAAAAGGTAAAAACCTTCCTTATTTTTGCATTTCGGTCTTTCATTTTGATCTTTGACTTTTGACTTTTGCTTTTCCAGGGATTGCCACGCCTCCGGCTCGCAATGACAGGGGGGGTAGGATTAGCGCGCTTGCCCTTCGCTATATTCAGGGCTTTGGCTCACCGCAATGACATATGAAAAGGGGGCAATGCCCCCTTTTGTCATTGCGAGGAATCCCGAAGGGAGTGAGGGATGACGAAGCAATCTAATGACACCGGGGGTGGCTCGCAATGATGCCCCTTCTGTCGTTGCGAGGAGCGGTAGCGACGAAGCAATCTATGCCCCGCCGAGATTGCCCCGCCTTCGGCTCGCAATGACAATTGAAAAGGGGCTCGCAATGACAGAGAAGGTTATTCCTCTATGGCATGAGGATATAAAAAATATCATCCTTCTGAATAAACTATAGTCTATTGCAAAATTCCTTATAATTCTCCCGGGCAAATATGGTGGGAGGGAGTTAGAGGAAGGGGGGATGTCCACCCTCACCTTAATCCTCTCCCATCAAGGGAGAGGAATTTTATACGAGGGATTATGCGGTTAACACTCATTTCGTGGGCCACTCTCTATTATTTTTGGAAAGCGATGTAGTATTATATTCGCTTAAGGAAAAATAAAGGATTTGTTGGAATAGCTAAGTGAGCGAACACCTTCAAAGACGGCGATTCAAACTTCCCCCGGCGGCTATCGCCAGCATAATTGTGGCTGCTCTCTGTGGCATCGCATTATTTATCCGGGTGTATTTTCCCTACGACAGCGTTTTTTCCGATGGTTCGGTTTGGTTCAAGGGAGCTGACCCATGGTATCACATGAGATTGGTGGATAAC